>CAKZQY010000270.1 GCA_937142015.1 uncultured Halobacteria archaeon | reverse complement strand
AATTCTCGCGCTCGTCGTCTCTCTCGGCTGTCGATCCGCCGCTCGCTCGCTGTGCAACTTGTGGGAAAGAGACAGCCGTGAACGAGTGGGCTTCCGCTTGCTACGTGTCAGTTCCACGAGATCACACCGACTCTGACCGTCTGGTTCCGGTAGGTGACCGCAGTCCCCGGGAACGAGTCTACCTTCGAGTGAGGGAGTCGATCACCGGGCCGCTCGGGTGGTCAGTCTGCGTCGCCAGTCTCGATCGGCGCGCGGACGAGGTTCCCCCACTCGGTCCACGAGCCGTCGTAGTTGACCGTCTGGTCCGCGCCGACGAGCTCGTGGAGCGCGAACCACGCGACGGAGGACCGCTCCCCGATCCGGCAGTAGGCGACGATCTCGTCGTCACCCTCCGCCAGCACGTCGTCGTACAGCTCTTCGAGCTCCTCCTGCGTCTTGAACGTCCCGTCGTCGTTGGTGACCGACGCCCACGAGATGTTCCGCGCGCCGGGGATGTGACCGCCGCGCTGGGCCGTCTCCTGGAGTCCCGGCGGGGCGAGGATCTCGCCGCTGAACTCCTCGGGAGACCGAACGTCCACCAGCGGCACGCCCTCGTCGATGGCGTCCTCTACGTCTTCGCGGTACGCGCGGATCGACTCGTCCGGGTCGTCTGCCTCGTACTCCGTCGCCGAGAACTCCGGCACCTCCTCGGTGAGTTCGTAGTCGTTGTCCACCCAGTACTCGCGGCCGCCGTCCAACAGACGTACGTCGTCGTGACCGTAGTACTTGTACTGCCAGTAGGTGTACGCCGCGAACCAGTTGGAGTTGTCACCGTACAGCACGACCGTCGAGTCGTCGCTGATGCCGTGCTCGGCGTTCAGCGACTCGAAGTCCTCCTTGCTCAACACGTCTCGCTGGGTCTGGTCCTGGAGGTCCGTCTCCCAGTTGAAGCCGATGGCCCCCGGAGCGTGTCCGTCGTCGTACGCCTCCGTGTCCACGTCCACTTCCACCAGTCTGTGTGCCGGGTCGTCCGACTGGAACTCCGATAACCGCTCTGCTACCCAGTCCGCGCTCACGAGTACGTCGCTAGCGTAGTCTGACATTGCACTCGTCGGTAGGGACGCCCCCGGCATAAACACCACACACGCCGGAGATAGCGGCCGTCCGTCGGATAAACGAGAACTTGTTGCCGGTTCTTGGCCGCCGGTCCGTTGTCGACTGTCCGCGGCCACGACGCCTGCAGTACCGTCACCCAACAGCGACCGTCACGAGCGTACGGAGAGCATTCACGGCCTGTCGGATGCTGTGACCGTGAACACACAACGAGCAAAAATATCCGGATAATCCGACACGCTCCGTACCGTCTCGCCCACGGGGTTCGTGGCCACTCGGCCGATCGGATCACGTGAGTCGCCAGTCACACCTGTCGGTCGGGTCGCGCCAGTTCTCAGGACTCGACACCGTCTTCGATCCACTGGAGCGCCGTCTCCTCCCAGTCGTCGACCTGATTCTCGTTGATCACTCTCTCGTCTGCCCCGGCAGCGTCTACCAGCCGCGAGATCTGCATCTCACTCGTCGTCGACCCGACGACCGACGCCGACCGGTCGAGACCGTTCCGCTTGCAGAAGCCCATCAGGTCTGTCATCTCCGAGGCCGCCTCCTCGGTGTATATGTCTAGCCGCCGGAGGTCGACGAGAATGTGAAACGAGCCCGAGATGTTCTCGACGGCCGACCGGACCTCTGCCGCCAGCTCTGCCGCTTCTGTGCCACTCGGTGTCCCCTCGATAGTCAACTGGAGCCCGTACTCCGTGTGCTCAATCTCGTACATGTATATCTCTGTCTTCATACTCGATAAGAAACTTCGGGTGTTCGGTATCGGAGTCGACAGTTCGGCACGGGAACTGACGATCCAGTGTCGAGAGTGTGCGAGTGAGTGCGTGAGGTGTGAGCAGGTATCAGGAGACGTCAACCTCGGTATCGAACGACAGTCCCGCAGCACGCGCTCGGTCGCGGACACGTTCGGCTCGTGCGATCAGCGGCGCGTCGATCATCTCTCCGTCGACTTCGAACACGCCGCGTCCCTCTCGGTCGGCAGTCTCGCGGGCGGCCAGTACGCGCTCGGCCCACGCCACCGTCTCCTCGTCGGGAGTGAACGCGTCGTTGATCGGCTCCACCTGCGAGGGGTGGATCGCCATCTTCCCGTCGTAGCCGAACTCGCAGGCTGTCTCCGCCTCGGCGCGCAGTCCCGCCTCGTCGGAGAAGTCCGTGTAGACGGTGTCGATCGCGTCGATGTCGGCCGCGGCCGCGGCGGTGACGACCCGCTGGCGCGCGTACAACACTTCCGTCCCCGCGTCCGTCCGGGTCGCGCCGAGGTCTGCCGCGAGGTCCTCTGCGCCGAACACGAGCGCGTCCACCTCCTCGACCGCCGCGATGTCGGCCGCGTTCACGACACCCTGCGCGGTCTCGACGAGCGCCAACACCGGGACACGGAGCCTGTAGGCCGCCACGGCCTCGACTGCGGACGCGACTGTCTCGGCGTCGCCGACCTTCGGCAGCATCACGGCGTCCGGTCGGGTGTCCGCGTCGGCGAGCGCCGCCACGTCCCGCTCGCGCTCGTCGACTGTCAGCCGTACGCACACCTCCGCGTCCGGGTCGAAGTCGGGGTCGCGCAACACCGCGGTGGTCGCCTCCCGTGCGTCGTCTCTCGCCGCCGGCACGACTGCGTCCTCCCAGTCGACGACGATCACGTCCGGATCGGCGCGCGGTGCTTTCCGCACGAGGTCCGGCTGGTCGCCTGGCGAGAACAACACGCTGCGTCTGGGCACGCGCTCGGGCATACGCCGGTTTCCGTCCGCAACGAGGTTAACGTTCGGTCCACCGACGACCTGCACCGCTCTCGTCGCCGGCTCGTGTCGATCACCACCGAACCATTCATACTGACGACTCACGTAGCGTCGACTGATGGTGCGACTCCGGCAGCAGCGCGACGCCGGGCTACAGGCGGTCGAGCAGGTGCCGACGCTCCGGGATCGGATCGTCACGCTCCCGGTGCAGTCGGTCGTCCCCAACCACTGGCAAGTGGGCTGTAAGGTGGTGAAGTTCAAAGACGAGCTCCCGGCGGACGCGATCACGCTGAAGCGCGAACGCCGCGCCCAGGAGCTCCTGCTCACGACGGCCGGCACCGACGGGCGATTCACACTCGCCGTCTACGAGCACGACCGGACGCGCGGACGACGCACTCGCGTCGCGTCCCGCGAACACGACCCCGAGCAGGATCTGGGGGTGACGCTGTACGAGGCGTTCGTCGACACCTGCCGGCAGGCGGCCCGTATCGACGGCCTCCCGCCCTCGATTGCGGCGATCGACGCCCGCGACCCCGCACTCGTCGTCGAGGGCGAGGACCTCGACCGCGCCGACCGGAGTATCGACGACGACAGTGTCGTCACGCGTCTCCTCGGACGGATCAACTTCTACTGAGACCGTCGCCCACGCAAGTAACAGAGGGAGCGGAGCGCAACCAGCCGTCACGGCGGCACGCTTCCGAGAAACTCGCCGTCGATCCGAGCGAAACAGTCAGGGGAGAGCGGGGGTTTGGCGGATAGAGCACTCACAGGGCGTCGCGTCTGTCGTCCGAGTCGACTCCGAGCAGTCTCAGCCGCCCCAGAAGTTCTCTCGGGAGCCGAGCCGCTCGTCGTCTGTCGCGCCTCGACGCTGGGAGCGGTCCTCCGAGTCGCGGTCGTCCGGGCTGTCACTCGTCGCCTCGTCTTCCTCCCCGTCCTCGTCGTCGGTCAAGTCGTGTTCGGCGACGACCTTCTTCGCGCGGGCGTGGTTCTGTTTCACCTGGTCGATTCGAACGGTCACCTTCGCCGGCGGGAGCACACCGTCGACGAGCACGATGAACCCGTCGTCCGTCTTGCCGACCCCAGCGCCGCTCTCGTGGATGTCGTCGATCTCCAGCAGGACCTCCTCACCCGGCTTGAGCGGCTGTGACTTCAGGTCGGAGATCGGCATGTCGTAGCTGCTACACCACTCGGCCCCGCCGCGGTCGCCGTAGTGAGAACACCCCATCCCCTGAATTCGCTCGGAGTACCGCGGGCACTCGTCCGCGAGTGGACAGTCCGCCATACTACCTCTTCTCTGGGGGAGCGATTAACCTTTTCCGTCCGTCGCACTCCCCCCGCGTGTCTACCCGACGACGGCTGCGAGGAACGACACTGTCATCAGCACCACGGCACCGGCCATGGCTCGCCACGCCCAGACCTCCCAGTCGGGGATACTTCCCGGCTCGACTCGTCCAGTCGCGCGGAACCGGAGCACGGTCCGCGTTCTGAACAGCGTGATCGAACTCGTGAGGAGAGCGAAGAGAGCGACTAGCACGTATAGGGGATTGACCATCGTCTCGGCTGGCGGGTCGCCCACGCGCGGTGTTAAATCCCAGACCAGTGTGGCTGGGTGTGAGGCTCTGCGACGCGTCGTCTGTGCGGCCAGCTGCTCGTCGGACGGTCGTCACGGGACTCCACCCGCCCGCTCGGCATCACTGAAAAACCTTCGTCTCGCCTACAGGAACACAATCAAAACTGTTAAGTTCGGCCTCGCGCTACTGAGAACTGCAGCACGCCGGGATCGTCACTTCGGCAGAACACGCAGGAGTGGCGAGGGTGCCATCAACACCCTCACCCGGGTGTTGCAACTGAGGGTTAACACCCATGGACGACTCAAACACGCCGTCACAAGAGCGTGACGGACAGGCAGGCGCATCGCAGTCAGACACCGCGGACGAGACCGTAGCGAGTGGCGAGTCTCCCGACCGCGAGTCAGCGGACACGGTCGACGCCCACGAGTCGACGGACGCAGTCGACGCAGCGCTCGCGGAGGCAGACGCGGCGCTCACGAGAGCCGCCGACGCGCACGACGACTACCGCGAGGCGATCACGGACGCCACGCTGGCACTCGACGAAGTGGATCGGCTGCGTGGGCGGGAGACCCCCGGCAGATCGAGCAGTGGTCACGACCGCTCGAACAGTGATCGCCCAGTCGACACCGACGCGCTCGGTTCGGCGGCAGCGCCGGAGTACACCGACGGCACGGGACACCTCGAACTGTCCCACGCCGGGCAGGTGTTGGTGCGGTCGGCACGGACGCTGAAGCGGTCGCGGGCGTTCCCGCAGGAGCGTGCCGCTGGGCTGGTGCAGACCACCGCTCGCGCGTCGATCCACCTCTGTCACGAGGACGTGCCGAGTGACGCGCTGGCGGACGTGGCGACCGAGGCTATCGAGGGTGTTGGTGATCTCACACGGCTGTGTCGAGACGACGACGCCACTGAGGAACAGGTCGCCGAGGCGGCGACAGAACTGTTCGAGATCCTCTCGAAGGTAGAGGAAGTGCGCGCCGCGAGTGAAGCCCGGCACGTGATCGACGAGTAGACGAGCGCTCGGCTGGTCGGCCGCTCACTCCTCTGCTGTCGGTCACGAGTGTTGGTAGGTTGTTGCGTCTCACTCGGGGTTCCAACGCGTCTCGTTCCGGTTCTGTCGACCCCGGGTTCGATGGCCCGTGACCGACGGTACGCTGTCTGGGACGACATCAGAAAATCCGCTCCGAAGACTGTCACCAGCCTCGGTCGACAGCCGCTCCATCGCGCCCAGTTCGAACTGTCGAACGACACCTCGATGCACTCGAATCTGCTGGGGCTGTCGAGACGACGCAGGGGGGAAGACCCGCCTCGTCGGGCTGATCCTAGTCGGTGAACTCCGACTGATACTGATTACCGCGAATAGTTCCACGGACGGCGTCGAAACCCGACGGCTCAGACGCTCTGATCACCGACACGAGTCACCACGGCGGTAAAGACTC
>CAKZQY010000269.1 GCA_937142015.1 uncultured Halobacteria archaeon | reverse complement strand
ACTGGAGTTTGTGGACGTTGGTACGCTCCCTGTCAAACCCACGAGGCATCGTCAGCATGTAGAAGTCCCTCACCTAAAGATGTTACGCAGACATCTAACCCCAGCCGTGCCTACGAGCATGGAGAGATTCCCAGTTGTCGGCTTCATCCGCACCCCTGAAGGGGGTGGGCTTTCGCCTCGTTACCGCTGTAACTGGACGACGCCGGCTGGTGGCTCCCCACTGCGTCGGAACCAGCACGTCCCTCTCGCCGAGGGATCAGTCGTCGCCCTTGGCGAACACGCTGGTGAAGAACCCGGAGAGGAACGCCGAGACGGCGACGGCGAGGGCGACCTCGGAGAGCTCCCACGGGCCGTCCTCGTCGTCCGCGAGCTTGACCGTAATTGCGACGCTGATTGCGAGCGATACGATACCGTTGAACAGGTGTTTTCCGAATCCCATACGTCACGGTAGACACCCGACCCGCTACAGCGTTTCGCTCTCTGACAGCGGTCGACCACCTCAGCCGAGGTCCCACTCCTCGCGGACGTGCGTCACTGTCCCGGTGTCGTCAAGCGTGGCGACACACCGCGCGTCGTCGACCTCGAACGTCACCTCCACGGAGACGGGGTCCGTCGAGACGACAGTGAGTGTGTCGTCGTCGACCATCGCGGGCACGGTCCAGAACGGTCGCTCGTCCGTGTCGACCCCGGCGCGGTGGAGGAACGTCCGGACTGTGTCGTCGAGCCACGCCAGCGTCCCGAACGGCACCGTCGTCGCTCGGGGACACGCCGTACACGCGTGTCCCATCGCGTAGCTGAAGTCGATCACCTCCGGCACCGGCTCGGCGACCATCGCGCCGGCACACGCAGGACAGATGCCGCGGCTCGCCGAGCGCGAGATTCGGACGATGTACTCGTCGAACACGCGCGGCACCTCCGCGGCCGGCCGCCCGTTCCACGCGCCGACGGGGAAGGAGGCGTCCACGAGTTCCGTCTCACAAGCGGTACAGACGAGCGTCCCACGCTGTGCGGGTTGTTCGAGTCGGAGCGCCGTCGCGTCACAGTACACACACGCGCCGGGTGCAGTCGTCGACCGCGTCCGGTCGTCTTCGTGGTACCGACCCGCGGTGACGCTGCTCGCGAGTCGTCGCCCGCTCTGTGTCAGTCCGTACCCCTCGTCGGCTTCTTTCCAGACGAACGTCCCGACCAGCTCGTTCAGGTGGTAGTTGAGCCGGCCTCTGTCCGACTCGTCCAGCCGCCGCCGGAGCTCGCTGTACGGCACTGGCCACTCCCACGTCTCCGCGAGCTCTGTCACGATCCTGAGTCGGTACTCGTTGCCGACTGCTGCGAACGCCTCGGCGGCGTCCGCGTAGTCGACGACGAACTCCCCGTTCGGCTGCTGTGGCGCTTCGGTGGTGCCGTCGTCTGCCGGTGTCTCGGAGGCTGGGGGGTCAGACTCTGGCGTCTCCCCGTCTGCCGCCGACGTGTCGTCCATACGAACAAGCGGTGACCGCGGACGACAAAACTCCTCGGCTCGACAGCCGTGTGCTCTCTCCGGCTCGACAGCCGTGTGCTCTCTTCGGCTCGACATCTCTGTGTCCTCCCCAACCCCTGTGCCCAGCAGTTGACTGCCACAGTCCCGGAGGCGAGACGCTCGACGTGAACCAGACAGCGGCCGAGATGTACGGGTACACGAGAGCGGAGATCCGATAGGGGAGTATCCTCAGCTCTGGTGGCGAGCCGTGAATCCACCCCGGGGTCACGCCCCGGAGCAGTCGCGTTGTACCGCCGGTACACGGAGGCGAACGTGCGGGCGAACGTCGAGCGGGCGGCACGCGGTGAGTCGTTTCGGCGCGCGTGGCAGCGACACCAGCGACGACGGGGTGTTCTGGGGAGAGGTGATACTGTCGGTCACAACTGTTGATAGATTGTTGCGCTTCACTCGGGGTTCCAACGCGTCTTGTTCCGGTTCTGTCGACCCCGGGTTCGATGGCTTGTGACCGACAGTATAGCTGCGAGCGAGAGCGTCAGGATTCGCCGTACACTGGAACCGCAGCGCCGCTGGTCACGTCCGCGGCGTCCGAACAGAGGAACATCGCAACGTCGGCGACCTCCGAGGGGTCCACCCAGTCGTCGTCGTACTCCATCATCTCGCGGTTCATCGGCGTGTCCAGCACGGACGGCATCACCGCGTTCGCGCGAACGGTGCCGAGGTTCTCCGCCGCGATAGACTCGGTGAACAGTCTGACGCCGGCCTTGCTCGCGCGGTACGGCGCGTCACCCTCCCCACCCTCTAGGGAGGTCCGCGAGGAGACGGAGACGATAGCGCCTTCCGTCTCCTGGAGGTGTGGCAGGGCGTGTTTCGAGGCGAGGAACATCGTCTTCAGGTTCACGTCGAACAACAGGTCGAACGTCGACTCGTCCGTCTCGTGGACCGGGTCGCCACCCCGCCACGTGCCGGCGATGTTCAACAGGTAGTCGATCTGGCCGTGGTCCGAGACGACTGCCTCTACAGTGTCTGCGACCGCTTCTTCGTCTGTGAAGTCGGCTCGATAGAAGTTGATCTCCTCGCGCGGCTCGAGCAGACTGTCTTCGTCGTCGATGTCGACGATGTCCGCTGCCGCGACTGTCGCGCCCGCGTCTGCGAACGCCGCCGCGACGGCGCTGCCCAACGCACCCGAAGCTCCTGTCACTAGCGCTACGTCTCCCTCGAAGTCGAACGTGACTGCCATACCTGCTGTCACGGACTACGAGGGGATAAATCGGGTGGGGAGAGGCGAAAGCGTACAGTCGACCACACACGAGATCGGGGACACTTCCACACCTGCGTAGCGCCGGAGGATGTACTGCATCACGGACACAGGGCGTCGCCCGAGACAGGCTAGTGCCAAGGATTAAATTTCCAGCAGGCTCAGGATACTGCAGTATGCAGGCCGTCCTCCACCGAATCCACGAGACGATTCGAGGGAATCCAGGGCTGGAAGAGAGCGAAGTGACGAGCGTCTTCGAGAACGAGGACTTCTTCGAGACACTCGGGTATGAGGGAATTCCTGTCGACGTGCGGTCTGAGAAACACATCGTCGGAGGAGACCGTCCAGACTACTTCTGTAAGGACGAACACGGCAACACGGTCTTCGTGGTAGAGTTCAAGCGACCGTCACGAGATGTGGATCTTGCGAGCCACAAGCCACAGCTCCTCGATCAGTACGTAGAGCCGACCAGAGCCGATTTCGGGGTACTCACAGACGGTACGGAGTTGATACTCTACGAGTGGGACCCACGGGCCGGAGAGAAACGGCTGTTCAGGTCCACTCTCGACAGCGTAACCGGTGAGCAGGTGTCACAACTGCAGCGTTTGGAGAAGCCGACGTTCCGAGCGCGGTCGAAGGAGTCGCTCGACAACCGATTCGACGAGATGGATCAGGTTGCGGTTTCCGAGACGGTCAGAGGAGTACGTGTCGGCCAGCGAGACTTTCTCGACACGTTCCGTCTCGAACAGGGTACTCTGTTTTACGAGATGTTGGAGAACGTCTTCGACTTGCTCGTCCACTACACGGAGGGAGAAGAACTGTCGTTCCCCGAAGAAGCGTTCGACTTCTGGCAGAAGTACTACGCGTCCAGCCCGGGTTGGTACGATCTCCCGAAGGAGTGGCGAGACATCGCTGGAAGTGCAGCGAACAAGCCAGAGATACTGTTCTGTGTCGAGACAGTGCAGTCACTTCTCGGTCGACTCGTGCTCGCCAAAGCGTGTGAAGACAACAACTTCCCCGGCGTCAGACTCTCACGGTTCGTCCGCGAGAACACGTCGGAGTTCCGGGGAGAGGTCCAACCGGTGTCGTTCGTTCAGACGGCGGAGGCACTGCTGGAAAAGCTTCGGAGTGAACTCGTGGAATCCGTGTTCGAGCAGGACATCTACTACTGGTGGACGGAGCCAGCAGAGCGCGCAGCGGAGATGTCACGGCGTGAAGTCGCCGAGACAGACTGGGCAGACGAAGTCGAGGCAGTCGGTGAGAGCTTCGCCGACCTGTTTCTCGCAATCTCGCGGTACGACTTCTCAGAGGTGCGCGGTGATCCGCTGGGCGAACTGTACCAGCGGTACTTCGACAGCGAGACGCGGCGGCGTCTCGGCGAGTTCTACACGCCACCGAGTCTCGTCGAGTACGCGGTCGACGCAGTAGAGTTCGAGCGGTCGGAGAGCACCCGACTCCTCGACCCTGCGTGTGGCTCTGGCACGTTCCTCGTCGAGGCGATCAAGAAGCACAAGACAGAGATCGACCGCGACGAGGTGTACTGGCCGGACGAACTCCGTCGAATGACTGAACGCGGCGGATTCATCGGACTCGACATTCACCCGTTCGCTGTCGTTCTCGCACAGATCCGTGTGATGGTCGAGATTCTACCGGAGTACCGAGACGCAATCGACGAGGACCCGACGATGGTGTTGAAGCGCCTCCCAATTTTCCGGACAGACTCGCTGTACAACGAGTCGGTCGGGCAGGAGCGCGGACAGGGACAGCAGCGTCTCACCACCAACCACGAGAAGAACTTGTTCGAGTTCGAGACGGAACTCCCCGTGAAGTCCGACGACGAGTTCGTTACGATGCAATTCAGTTTCCCGCAGTTCTCACGTGTGCGCAAGAAGACGGCAAACGAAATCGACCGGCGACAGGACTACTTCGTCTGTATGCAGGCTGTCTTCGACGTGGTGAAACAGCAGACAGCGAACGACCAGACATCACCAGACACAGAGCTGCTCAGTGAGCAGTTCGGAGACTACTTCGGCGACGACGTGACTGTAGAGATGGCCGTCAGTCCGTTCGAGGAGACGGCATCGAATTTGCTCGACACGTTCGACGAGTTACAAGAGGAGTACGACGACGGCCGGCTCGTGAAACTGGTCGAAGACCTCGTGCTCGGCGCGCTCGTCAAGAACTCTCTCAAGTACGACTACGTGGTCGGGAATCCACCGTGGGTCGACAAACAGACGAAGACCCGCGAAACGGACGACCGACAGGAGATGCAGATGAAACAACAGTTCGTGACTGCGTGGGGGGAGACGGACCCGTACATGCAGTTCACCGAGCGGGCCCTGGGGATGCTCCGAGAGGGTGGCCGTCTCGGGTTCGTTATCCCCAACCGTGTGTTCAAAAACGAGGGCGCGAGGTCACTCCGCGGACTGCTGGCCAAGAATCGCATCCACGAGATCGTCGACTTCACAGACTACCAGCTGTTCGAGGACGCGACCAACTACACGACGTTCCTCGACGTGGAGAAGCGCGTGCCGAACGACGACTGGCGGTCGTTCCTCGACGGCAACGAGTTCACCGACGACTACGCGGTGCCGGTGACACGGGTCCGCGATTGGGACGGTACGAACGCAGACCTGATGGAGCAGGTCGCCTCCGGAGAGCCGACAGACACTGTCGACGTGTTCGACATTCCAATCCAGCGGTTCCAGAGCCGCGTGCAGACGAAGGGCGAGGCAGTTGCGTGTACTACGACCGCCGACAGTTTCGAAATCGGCGGGCGGGAGATCGACCTCGAACGCGGTATCCCGGTGGTGGACGTGTGGCCTATCGCGCCACCGCGCGAGTACGACATCCTCGACGACATCGAGAACGCGATGGAAATGCGGCTCGGTGACCGCACTGTCGTCCGAGACAACGATGTCGAACGACGGGGGAATCTTGTCGGAAACGAGATCAGAGAGGGAATTGCGACCAGCGGCGACGGAGCGTACGTGGTTAATCCCACGATAGATATCGACCCAGAGTCGTTTGCTGATCTTCCGGTGGTCTCTGTCGAACCGTCGTCTCTTAACAAAGAGTTCACAGTGGAAACTGGTCTACTGAAAGCTGACGTAACAGGTGGAGATGTCGACCGCTGGTTACCGAAGTGGGACAATCGGCTGGTATTCGTTCCGTACGAAATCTCTGACGACGACTCCCGACTACTGAGACCGACAGAGGTCGAGTCCACGTATCCCAAAACGTGGCATTACTTCACTGATCCAGAGATTCTACAACTCCTCTCGGACGAGTCGGGAGAGCGTGCAGAACTCCACAGGGAACTCGCGGTCAAACTCAATGTCACTGATCCGGACCCCGATGAACTCTCGAAAAAAGAGTTCCGCGAACTGTCAGAGTCACTCCGTTCTAACCCAGAGAAACTGGAGCAGTTCGACGAGGACTTCTGGTGGTACCGCTACATGTACAAGAAGCGTCTACAGACGCTACCGAAGCCGAAGGTGATGGCTGGCGACCTTGTACAGTACAACAAGCTGTGTTTCGATGACGGTGGGATCATGGCTCCTCACAACGCCAGCGTCTACGCGATCATGCTAGACAGTGAGAACAAACGAGCGGTCGCAGGAGTACTCAACTCCGCTGCTGTCGAGTTCTACCACAAGCAGACTTCCAGAGTACATCAGGGGAAAGCGTACCGGTACATCAAAGACCATACTTCGAAGTGGCCTGTGGTGATCCCCGAAGGGGACGGTCGTAACACCATCGAAGATGCGGTAGGAGACATCTTACATCTCAAAGACCTCCAAATCAAGACGAGTGAGTTCCCAGACCCGTACATCGCACAAGCCCGAGAGACCGGCGCAGAGTTCGAGACCATTGAGGTGACGCCAGAGGACGACGACGCAGACCCGACCGTCCAACGTACCGTCGACGGCGGCCACAGAATCGTACTCGGTGAGGTGGAGCTCACGCGTGAGATCGACAGCGAGGCACACGCAGAGTTCGTCTGTGAGTCACTTCGAGCAGCCGAACCCGAGGCTGGCGAGACAGTGTCGATCCCGGTGCCACACGGGGAGAATGTCGCACAGGATGCACTCGACGAGTTCGCAGGCGACATCGGGACACTCGACGAGTCGAGTATCGAGGAGTTAGAGGCACGGATCGACAGTGCCGTCTTCGACGCCTACGGAATCGACGAGGAAGACCGTGAGCTGATTCGGCGGTACAACCGTCAGTACGAGTCTACCGGTCCACTGAACTGACAGTCCTCCGTCGGCAGTGTGGTCTGCTGTCTCCGAGACATCCGAGGAGTGAAACCGTTCGCCGACGACCGGGCGAGTGTGACACACGCACGGCCACAGTCGTCGATCCAGTGGGCACTCGACGGTCTCGTCGGGTCGCCACTCGACGGGCTCGTCGGGTCGGCACCGACGGCCGACACACTCCCAGCAGTGCCGCTCCAGCTGCTTCCAGAGGGGTTCGCGCTGCCCCCGCTCCCGTACCTCGCAGTGCTCGTGCTCGCGGGCACGGCAGTCGGGACGAGTCTGGTCGCACGCGACCCCGGGTTCGGGGAGCGGCACGTCCTCGCGTTGGTGTCGTGGATGGTCGCCGGCGCGGCGGGACACGTCCTGTTCGTGATCGACGCCGTTCCGGTGCTCCTCCGCCCGTTGTTCGGCACGCCGTCGGTCTACGTCACCGCAGCGATTCTCGGCGGGGCTGCGTGGCTCGCCGCGCTCGTCACCGACCGCTCCGCGCCGCGGGTGATCGCCGCCGCCGGAACGGTCGTCGCCGGCGTGACACTCGCCGGGCTGGCCGGTGTCGCGCTCTCGACCGGCGTGGAACCGACGCTGCCCGCGCTGGGGGTGATCGTCGGCACTGGTCTCGGTTACGTCGTCGCGCGGGTGTTGACACGCGCGGTCGACAGCGTGACCGTGGCCGGTCGCGTGACCACACTTGCTGTCGTCGCTCACGGCGTCGACGGTGTCACCACCGCCGTCGGGGTCGACCTCCTCGGCTTCGGCGAGCGTACGCCGCTGTCGGCGTTCATCCTCCACGCCGCCGAGACGCTCCCGACCGCGGACGTGCTCGGCACCGGGTGGCTGTTCGTCGTCGTGAAACTCGCCGTCGCTGCCGTCGCGGTCGCCGCCGTCGCGCCGACTGTCCGCGAGGCAGAGCGCGAGGGGTACGCGATGCTGACGGTCGTCACCGCGGTCGGGCTCGGTCCCGGCGTCCACAACGCGCTGTTGTTCGCCGTCACCGGGTGACACTGTCGATCACGAGCGCAGCACCTGTCGATCACGAGCGCAGCACCTGTCGATCACGAGCGCAGCACCCCGAGCTCGACAGTTCACCGGCTGAACACGAAGATGATGAACAGGAACACCAAGACGACGATGGCCGGCACCGCGAGTTCGGGGCCGACGGTCACCGCACCACCGGCGTTCTGTCCGAAGATCAGTACGAGCGGTACTCCGGCGACGAAGAGAATCACGACGAGCAGCGCGACGACGACCATTCCACTCCCGTTGCTCACGGCCGCTCACCTCCCGGGCTGTCGGCTGCGCCGCGTCCCCCCTCGGCTGTCGTGTGCGGCATACCTCGACAGTCGTCTGCCGGGGTGTAAAAAGTCACGTGGCGAAGGTTCTTCTACCAGACCGGAACCAGACTGCCCGTGGTCTGAGACTCGCCTCGTGGCGGTCTGCGGGTGCGTGACACCGCCGCCACGAGTTGCCGCGCCGGTGGTGTCGCCTGTTCGCCAACGAACGGAGCTCGTTCTCCGCCGTGTCACGCCTCACCCCTCGCCACGGACCTGCTACGTCACGCCTCACCCCTCGCCACGGAGCTCGGTTACGTGATCGACACGCCGTTGCACCAGCGCCGCGGTTCCGACATCCGTCCGGTAGCGGAGTCCCTCGCCCGCCGCAGCCAGCGCGTCACTCGCAACCGTCTCCGCCTCCGAGATCGTCGGCCCGGTACCGACGACCGCCATAGCGCGCGAGGTCGTCGTGTACAGTCCGTCGGCCCGTTCGTCCACGCTCGCGTAGAACAACAGCGCGTCGCCAGCAGACGACTCGTCGATCTCGATCTTCGTGCCGCCCGCCGGGTCCGTGGGGTACCCCTCCGGCACGGCGTACTTACAGACGGTCGCCGTCGGCGCGAACGACAGCTCCGGCAGTGGCTCCCCGTCGCGTGCGGCGGTGAGCACGTCGATCAGCGGCGTCTCCATCACGGGGAGTGTGTTCGTCGCCTCGGGGTCGCCGAACCGCGCGTTGAACTCCACCACCGCGACGCCGTCGGCGGTCGCCATGAACTGGCCGTACAGCACGCCCTCGTACGCCGGGAGGGCGTCGACGGTCGCCTCCAGAATCTCCACCGCGCGCTCGTAGTCCGCGTCGGACAGGAACGGGAGGGTTCGCTCTGGCGCGCTGTAACTCCCCATGCCACCGGTGTTCGGCCCTTCGTCGCCCTCGTAGGCACGCTTGTGGTCTTGGACGGCGGGCGTCGGACGCACCTCGCCGTCCGCGACGAACGCCTGTACCGTGAACTCCTCGCCGATCAGTCGCTCTTCGATCACCCACTCGTCGTACGTCGACTCGCGGACGTACGAGACCGCCTCCTCGCGCGTGAGCTGATCGCCGGTGACGCGGACACCCTTCCCGCCGGTGAGGCCGGCGGGCTTCACCGCCACGTCGTGCTCGACAGCCGCGACGTACGACGCCGCCGCCTCGCTGTCGTCGAACGTCTCGAACTCCGGACAGCCCGGGATCGCCTGCTCGCGCATGAACGACCGCTGGAACTGCTTGTCCGTCTCGATACGCGCCGCGTCGGCAGACGGCCCGAACGTGTACACGCCGGCGTCCGCCAGCGCGTCGGCGACCCCGGCGGCCAACGCCGACTCCGGTCCGATCACCGCGAGATCTGCGTCCACCGACGTCGCGTACGACACGACTGCCGCCGTGTCTCGCTCGTCTACCTCGGAGAAGCCGGCCGCGAGACGCCCGATTCCGGGGTTGCGGTTGCTCGCGCAGGCGTACAGTTCCACGTCGTCCGCGAGGGCGCGAGCGACGGCGTGCTCCCGACCGCCGCCGCCGACTAGCAGGACTGTCTCTGTCACGTTCGGAGTGGATACACACGTCAGTGTAAGTCTTGCCCTCTTCGATCCGCGTGCTATCCACGATAGTGTACAGGCGGGGACAAGGCGACTGCCCCGGGGCTTGACCCCGGGGTAGGTTCACAAGCCACGTGCTGTCCGCGGTGATGTCCACGCCACGTGTCGATCACGGAATCGACACGTCGTGTGTCAATTGCGTCACCCACACGTCGTGTGTCAATTACGTCAGCCACACGTCGTGTGTCGACCACGACATCCACGGTGCCACACGGGAAGACAGTCTCCGCCGCTGACGTGGGGCGCACGATTTATCCCCTCACCGCCGTTACGTCGGAGCATGCCCCAGTGTGAGATGTGCGGCGCGGACAAGCCCTCGCTCACCACGACGAAGGTCGAGGGTGCCGAGTTGGAGCTGTGTGACGACTGTACGGAGTTCGGGACGGAGGTGCGGGAGACACAGGAGTCTTCGACGAGCACGAAGTACTCGACGTCTTCCTCCTCGTCCGCCTCGTCCGGTAGCAGTGGTTCTTCGGGGTCGTCCGGCTCGTCCGGTTCCTCTTCGTCGCGGAGACACGACATGTTCGACGAGATGGAGACAGTAGCGAGCGACTACGACGACCGCATCCGCTCGGCGCGCGAACAGCGCGGGCTGAGCCAGTCGGAGCTCGCAAACGAACTGAACGAGAAGCGGAGCCTGATCCGGAAGCTAGAGCGTGGTGACGTGCTCCCCAGCGACGACGTACAGGGGAAACTGGAGCGCGCACTCGACATCTCGCTCACGGAAGGCGGGGAGACGGACGACTCGGAGTGGTCCTCCGACTCGACCGGCTCGATGACCCTCGGTGACGTCGTGAAACGGAACGACGGCTGACTAGCCGACGTGTCTCTCGATCCTGCCGACCGCATCGGTCCCTGACCGGCAGTGTCGCCAGCATCGGCGGTCTTTTTGTACCGGCGAGTGACAGTCTCGACATGTTCGTCTTGGTCAACCTGAAGGCGTACGACTGCGACCCGGTCGAGATTGCAGCGGCTGCACGCGACGTCGCCGAAGAGACTGGCGTCCGAATCGCCGTCTCCCCACAGACCGCTCACATCGAGCGCGTCGCCGACACCGGCGTCGAGACGTGGAGTCAACACGTCGATCCAGTGGCCCACGGGAGTCACACCGGGAGTCTCCACGCCGCCGCCGCAGCCGACGCGGGCGCGGTCGGCACACTGCTCAACCACTCGGAGAACCGGCTCCGACTCGCAGACATCGACGGTGGACTCGACGCCGCCCGAGACGCCGAGTTGGAGACGGTCGTCTGTGCGAACAACCCGGACCAGTCCGGCGCGGTCGCCGCGCTCGCTCCCGACGCTGTCGCCGTCGAGCCGCCCGCACTCATCGGCGGCGACGTCTCCGTCGCCTCCGCCGATCCCGAAATCGTCACCGGGGCTGTCGAGGCGGTCGACGCCGTCGACGACGAGGTCGACCTGTTCTGTGGCGCGGGGGTCTCCACCGGTGACGACGTAGCTGCAGCCGCGGAGTTGGGTGCCACCGGTGTCCTCCTCGCCTCCGGGGTTGCGAAGGCCGACGACCCGCGTGCCGTGCTGCGCGACCTCGCCTCGGGCGCACCCTGATAGGGTCGTGCGTAGATCGTTACCGACAGTATCGTCGCCGTGTCACCGGAGCGGCAGGGGAATTTATGTCGGAGACGGCCGTGGCACGGACGATGAACGACGTGCCACGGGTGATGAGCACCCAACACCCGGACAACGCTGTCCCGCCGTTCTTCTCCGAGGGGAGTGTCGTCGCCGGCGACGACGAGATTCAGGAAGCGTACTACGCCTACTCACACCTCGGCTGTGACGAGCAGATGTGGGACTTCGAGGGCAAGGAGGGCGACGAGTACGCGGTGAAGAAGCTGTTGTCACGCTACGGTGACGACTTCCTCACGGAGCCGCTGGGTCGGACCCGGCGGCTGACCATCCGCGGTCCGAACCCGGACGTAGAGGAGTCGGAGGCGAAGATCCTCTTAGAGATTCTGGAGTCGATTCCGCGGTCGTACGACGCCGCGGCGACGTTCTTCGAGGAACACGACGCCGAGACAGTCGCACCGATCCACGAGGTGATCGTGCCGATGGTGACGGACGCGGGTCAACTCGACGCCGTCCACGACTACTACGAGGAGTTCGTCGTCGGCAAGGCGGACCGCACGGTCGGCGATCGGACGGTCGAGTCGTGGGTCGGGGCGTTCCGTCCGGAGTCGGTGTCGGTGATCCCGCTGATCGAGGACCGCGACTCCCTGTTGCGAGCAGACGAGATCGTCCGGTCGTACCTCGACGGCCGCGAGGTCGACAGTCAGCGGGTGTTCCTCGCGCGGTCGGACCCGGCGATGAACTACGGCTCGCTGTCGGCGGATCTGATCAACCGGATCGTTCTCTCTCGGCTGGCCGACCTCGAAGCGGAGACCGGCACGGAGATCCAGCCGATTCTCGGGGCTGGCTCCGCACCGTTCCGCGGCCACCTCACGCCCGAGACTGCCGCGGAGACAGTCGAGGCGTTCCCCTCCGTGGAGACGTACACGGTGCAGTCGGCGTTCAAGTACGACTACGCTCCCGAGGTCGTCCGCGAGGGTGTCCGAACCCTGCGGGAGGCGGAGCGCGGACAGCCGCCGTCGGTCGACGAAGAGCGTGCGCTGTCCGTGATCGACAGCGTCGCCGACTGTTACTCCAGACAGGTGTCACAGGTGACCGGACTCGTCAACCGACTCGCCGAGTTCGTCCCGAGTCGCCGGAGCCGGAAGCTCCACGTGGGGCTGTTCGGCTACTCACGGGACGTAGAGGGTGACAGCCTGCCCCGGGCGATCACCTACACCGCGACACTGTACAGCGTCGGATTCCCGCCGACGATCATGGGTCTGGCCGGGCTCGACGAGTCCGACCGCGCGTTCGTCCGCGAGACGTACCCGCGGTTCTTCGACCTGCTGCGTGCAGCGCTCGCCTACTACAACCCACGGTCGCTGGAGGTCGTCGACATCGGCGACGACGACGTGGCTGCCGCACTGGAGATGGTCGACTACGAGACGAACGAGACACACCGCGAGGCGACCGACGAGGTGCTCGACGCTCTCGAGCGCGGCGACGACGACACCGTGGAGAGTGCGCTCGGGAGGGCAGCCCGCGAGCGACAGTTCCTCGGGTAGCAGCGACGAGAAACACACAACAGTCCGGCAGTCGAACGGCAGTCGATGCGCGAGGCCCACGAGCGAGAGCGAGAGGTCGGGATCGAGTGGTACGTCAGCGACAGCGAGGGCGTTCGCGGACAGCTACGCAGCGAGCCGGCGGACTTCCGCGTCCGCGAGGTCGAGACAGTCTCGCCGGAGCCAGTCGGTGCCGACGAGGGGGCGTACCCACACCTGCTGGTTCGCGTCCGACTCCGCGAGTGGGACACGAACGACTTCGCACGCGCCGTAGCGAATCGGCTCGGAATCGGACGCGAGCGCGTCTCGTGGGCCGGAACGAAGGACAAACACGCCGTCACGACACAGCTGTTCTCGCTCCGCAGCGTCGACCCGAATCGACTCCCGACGCTCGAAGACGCCGAAATCGACGTTGTCGGACGAATCGGACGGTCGCTCCAGTTCGGCGATCTCGCCGGCAACGCCTTCGAGATTCGCGTTCGGGCGGAGTCCGACGACGAGTCGGCGGCCGTCGTCTCTGATCTGTCGAGGTGGACACGCGCAGTCGAGTCCGGCGAGGGAGACGAGACCGAGACGCGGAGCGGGCGACAACGGTCGGCGTCGGCAGCCCTCGGTGGGGCGGCACGACTGGGTGATTGCGGACAGAGAGCCGGAACACTCGTCGACGACGAGGCGGAACGAACGGCAGTCACAGTGCCAAACTGGTTCGGTCACCAGCGATTCGGCTCCCGCCGCCCAGTGACACACGAGGTCGGACTCCGGCTCGTCGCGGGTGACCCACGCGGTGCAGTGCTGGCGTACGTCGGTAACCCGTCCGAGACAGAGCCGGCGTCGTCGCGTGCAGCCCGCGAGGTCGTCGAGCGGGAGGCAGAGAGCGACGACCCAGACTGGGCGGCCGCACTGGACGCGATGCCGAGTCGACTCCGGTTCGAGCGCTCGATGCTCCACCGACTCGTCGATCCGAGTGCCGCCGAGCCACCGGCGTGGCTCGACGAGGTGGCTGCCGAGTCGCCAGCGCAGCCCGGCGAGGGAGTCGCAGACGACTCTCGGTGGTGGCACGCACTCGCCGCAGTCCCCGAGAACCTCCAGCGGCTGTTCGTCAACGCCGCGCAGTCGCTCCTGTTCAATCGCATCCTGAGCGAGCGTCTCTCGCGGGGACTCCCGTTCGACCGTCCAGTCGAGGGTGACGTGGTCTGTTTTCGAGCGTCGTCGAGCGGCGGAACGACGGACTCACACACGGCGGTCACGCCGGACCCCGACCGAACCCAGCGCGCGACAGCCGACCGTGTTGCGGTGTTACAGCGTCACTGTGAGCGGTGTCGAGCGTTCGTCACCGCGCCGCTGATCGGGTACGAGACGACTCTCGCGGACGGCGTCCCGGGCGAGATCGAACGCGACGTGCTCGAAGCGGCGGGCGTCGAGCCGGAGGATTTCGCGCTCCCCGGTCCGTTCGACTCCACGGGCACCCGTCGTGCGGTGCTCGTCGGCACGGAACTGGCCGTCGAGCGTGTCGCTGGCGACCCGGTGTTCGCGTTCGGACTCCCGTCTGGCGCGTACGCGACGGCTCTCCTCCGTGAGTTCCTGAAGACTGACCCTGTCGCGCTGTAGTCTGTGCAGTCCCGTGGTGGATCGGTCGCGCTGTAGTCTGTGCAGTCCCGTGGTGGATCGGTCGCGTTGTCGGTGAGTCGTCTCACTCGACCCCGACTCGACTGTCTGGGTCGCCTTCTGCGGCGAGTCCGAACAGTCGCTCGCGGAACGCGGCGGCGTCGACGGCGGTGACGACGCGAGCGTTGATCCGCTCCGACGTGTCGGGGTCAGTGTCGACGACGGTGTGGCCACGAGTCACTCCCTCGCGGGCGTCGACAGCGACGTGAGCGGCGACAGACGACTCGACTAGCTCGGGGGAGGCCGCGACGGCAGCGGCCAGACAGTCTGGTTGACCGACCGCTCCACCGTCGCCCCGCTCGCGGCTCCACTCGCGGGCGCGTGCTGTGACGGCGGTGAGAAACGACGCCAGCTCCGTGTCGAACGACGCGATACGGTCGAACGCGGCCGTGTCGAGCACACCGTCACGACAGGTCAGCCCCCAGTCGACCAGCGTGACGGGGAGCTCCCGAGTGACGAGCTGTGCAGCGTCCGGGTCGACCCAGACGTTGTACTCCGCGGCGGGTGTGACGTTGCCCTCACAGTGGACCGCGCCGCCCATCACCCAGACACCAGCGAGGTTGTCCGCCAACTCCGGGTCGCGCCGCAGCGCCTCCGCGACGTTCGTCAGCGGTCCGATGGCGAGCAGCCCGAGCTCACCGTCGTGTTCGCGGGCGAGCCGACAGATCGTCTCCGGACCGTACTCTCCCGTCGTCGTCGGCGTCACGTCCGGGTCGAGTTCACCGCCGAAGCCGGACGGACCGTGAACCTCCGTGGCGTGCTCCCACGACTTCACGAGAGGGCGACGCGCGCCGGCCGCGAGCGGTACGTCGTCCGCGCCGACGAGCGACAGCGTGTAGGCGGCGTTGCGGAGCTGTGCGTCGAACGGAGCGTTGCCGGCGACCACCGTCACTGCCTGCAGATCGACCCGGTCGGACAGCGCCGCGAAGGCCACCGCGACGGCGTCGTCACTCGCCGTGTCCGTGTCGATCACCAACGGAATTGGGGTCTCGGCTGTCGGTGTCGGTGGGTCTGCGGTCGTTCCTTCGAGCGGGTCCGCCACTGCTGTGCTGTGTGGGTCGTCTGTCGCCGGATCGGGCGAGTCGTCTGTCGCCGGGTCGGGCGGGTCGTCTATCGTCGTGTCGGCCGAACCGCCAGCCGTCGTACCGTCTCGATCGTCTGTCACGTGGGTTGTTCCTCGTCGGGGAGTCGGTTTACTCTGCTGGCCACGCCTCGTCGGGGAGTCGGTTTACTCTGCTGGCCACGCCTCGTCGAGGAGTCGGGTCACGCTGCTGGCCACGCCTCGTCGGGGAGTCGGTTCACTCTGCTGGTCACCACGCGACGAGGGCCGCGACGAACAGTGCGAGCGTGATCACGAGTCCGCCCACCAGCGCCTGTCCGGAGCCGGTGAGGACACTCCCGACGGTGACCAACACCCCTGCGACGATCAGTCCGACCGCGATGCGTGGGCTCCCGCCACCGTCCGGCCGGGGTGGCTTGTGTTTGACCACGACAACACCTCTGTCTCCTGTCTGTTGTGTCTGTCGGTCAGATGAACTGTAGACCGACGACGACGGCGATCGTCAGCGCGGCCAGTAACAGTGCGAGGAGGCCCCCGTACTCCATCATCTCGCTCGTGTTCACACGGCATCGATTGGCCGGTTTCCGTTTCACTCTTTCGCCGTCCCGACCTGACGGAACGGCCGAAACGAGTATTGGCGAGCCGTCGGTGGGTCTCGTATGGACGAGCAGCTCCGGACGCGACTGGACGGCATCGTCGGGATGTTGGGACTGATACTCAGTGCGATGCTCATCGAACCAGTGTTGCCGGGGTTCCTCTCCGCCCTGCTGGGAATCGTCGTCGCGCTCGTGACGGTCGCGCTGATGCTGTTCGGTGTCGACGACATGCTCGGGTGATACTGTCGGCCGCGAGCGGTCGAGACAGACGACGACCGAGATCACCGGATCGAGAGGGAGATCGTCGCCGATGCAGACACACCGACCGAACAGGCTGCTGCGTGGCAGGCGTACCTGCGAGACACGCTGGAGTTCCCGTTCGAGGCTCGCTGTACAGTCGAACGGCAGTCGTCGCCACTCGACGAGGGAGAGCGGCTACGCGTCGTCGGGCTGTCGTCGCTGGAGCCGTCACTGACGCAGATGTTCGTGACCGTCGTGTCTGGAGGCAGGGAGTTCGCTGTGCCACTGAGCCAGTTGGAACCCGTCGAGGCTGAGAGCGACACGGAAGAGGCGGTTGCTGACTGGCACTACTGGCTCGAACGGTGAGTCGAGCACGTCCGCGTCAGCCGTACTGGACGATCACTGACGACCTTGAGCGGCTCAGTGACGCGGTGCAGTTCTCGGAGCTGCTCTCTGGGCTGACCGAGCAGTTCGGACCGATCATCCACGGCGAAGACGATGCTCGCCCGTGGGCCGATGCACAACCGGACGAGCCACATCCGAGCGAACAGTGTGACACGGATACTCGACCGACTGAATCGGATGCGACAGCAGAGCGAGAACTCGACGATTGATGTTCGCCACCGAGGTCGAGAGTACGAAGTGGACGATGTCGTATGCGGGCTCCACCGACCTACGGTGTGTAACTGATCCGTGGCAGTGGAGACTCACAGATGCGTTCGTCGAGTCGGGTGTCGAGGAGATCGTCTGGACAGTAGCTTCCAGTGGCCGGAGGTGTCCACCGACGCTGTGCCGTAGGACCTCGTCGACTCCGAGCAGCAGGAGACTAGGTGGCTGGGGAGTCCAACCGGCCCGAGTCCCGGACGTGAACCGTCCGGAGAGTGGATGGGCCAACACGGATTTGAACCGTGGACCTCCCGGTTATCAGCCGAGCGCTCAACCTGACTGAGCTATTGGCCCAGGTGAGCGCATCCACACGTAACGGGAGAGACTGTTTAAGCGTTTCCGTTCGGCAGTCCGGTGCCGTCGTGCGATTCCGCCGCACGCCGTGTCGCTCTCACCAGTGCGCGACGAGTCACTCCACAGTGTACTCGTCGTCGGTGATGTCGACAGTGTCGTCGTTCGAGCCGCTGGACCGACGCCGCGTTCCGTCGGAGCTACCCGAGACGGTACCGCCCGAGACACTACCGCTCCCGGCGTCGCCGCCGCCGTCACCCGAGAGACGGTCGCCACCGACCCCGTCACGGTCGCTGAATCCGCCGCGGTCGCCGTCGTCGAATCCGCTGCGGTCGCCGTCGTCGAATCCGCCGCTGTCGCCGTCGTCGAACCCGCCCTGCTCGTCCGGGTTCGGGAACCCGCCGACGTAAATGTTCCCGGTGACGAACCCGCCGGTGCGCTTGTCGAGAGCCGGCACCACCACGTACTTCTTGAGGAGCACTCGCAGCGGCGCTCGCGTCACCGGGACGACGAACAGGAAGCCGAGCGCGTCGGTCACCAGCCCCGGCGTGAGGAGGAACGCGCCCGCGGC
>CAKZQY010000268.1 GCA_937142015.1 uncultured Halobacteria archaeon | reverse complement strand
TCCGCTCAACCCCCGCCTGTTCGCTCCTCGGTTCCGACAGCGTGTCCGAACACTCTTTACTCACGGGAAGGCGGGGGTATGCGCTCGTATCTCTATCAGCGTCGCCAGTTGCGAGACGACAGTCACGAGAGTACGGGCGTCGGGTTTCGAGACTGAGCGTCGCGCGTCGAGTCCCGAGTGTCGAGTGCCGCGTGTTGTGCGTCGAGTGTCGGGTGTTGGGCGTCGAGTCCCGAGTGTCGAGACAGTGTCAGTCGAGTCAGCGGATCAGATGTTCAGGTCAGTGCGGTCGATCAGTCCCTCTTCGAGCGCGCGGCGGAACCGTTCGTCGAGCGGGTCGTCGGCCCAGTCGTCTGGACGGTCTTCCTCCGGAATCGCGTAGATCACGTCCGTCAGCGACTCGTGGAGGAACCGGCCGTTGTGGTCACACTCGTCGCAGGTCCGGATCACGTACTTCACACGGTAGTCCCGTTCGACGGTGCTCGTACACTCCGGACAGACGTACGTCTCGCTGCTCACACGCGCTGTAGGGGACGGAAGTACTCGGATGTTTGGGTTCGACGGAGTGAGAACCGACGCGGTGAAACACCACGCCGAGGCCAGAACCGACGCGGTGAAACACCACGCCGAGGCCAGAACCGACGCGGTGAAACGCCGGGGCCCCGTCGTTCGGCCTGATGGAGATTCGGTTTCTCGGCGGCGCACGCGAGGTCGGTCGGAGCGCGCTGGTGATCGACGACAGCCTCCTGTTGGACTACGGGTCGACGGCAGACGCCCCCCCGCAGTTTCCCGTCGAGCCCCCGCGTGAGATCACACCCGACGCCGTCGTCGTCTCTCACGGCCACCTCGACCACGTCGGCGCGCTGCCGGCGCTGCTGTCCGGGGACGACCGTCCGTCGATCCACTGGACGCCGCCGACCCGAGAGCTCACTCGCCGACTCGCCGAAGACACGCTGAAACTCCACGGCAACAGTCCACAGTGTCCGTTCGGCCGCGAGGAACTGAAACGACTCGACGAAGTGTCCGTCCCGCACGGCTACCGCGAGCAGTTCACGGCTGCGGGCTACCGAGTCACGCTGTTCGACGCCGGCCACATCCCCGGATCGGCACACGTGCTCGTCGACGACGGAGACACCCGACTGCTGTACACTGGCGACTTTCACACCGACGACCAGCGCATCGTCGCCGGCACCACCGCCCGCCCAGACGCCGACGTCGTCGTCTGTGAGAGCACGTACGCCGACGTGGAGCACGAGGACCGGCAGACCGTCGAACAGCGGTTCACGGAGAGCGTGCAGACCACACTGTGGGAAGGTGGCACAGTCGTCGTTCCGGCGTTCGCAATCGGCCGGACACAGGAGATGCTGTTGGTGTGTGCGGCCGCCGACGTGCCGTGTTACGTCGACGGGATGGGGACGGAGGTGACGGCGACACTCCGACAGTATCCGGAGTACGTCCGCGATCCGGACGCGCTCGACCGTGCCGCCGGCCACGCCCGGGAGGTGACCGGCCGCGACGGACAGCGCGAGCGTATCGCCGACCAGCCCGTCGCAGTTGTCACCACCAGCGGAATGCTGTCTGGTGGCCCTGCGATGACCTACGTCCCTGCCGTGCGTGCGAACCCGACGAACAAGATCACACTCACTGGCTATCAGGTGGCGGGAACGCCGGGGCGTGAACTCCTCGAAACCGGGAGCGCCGAGATCGACGGCCGTGTGGTGCGTGTCAGCGCACGCGTCGAACAGTACGGCTTCTCTGCACACGCCGACGAGTCGGGACTCCGGTCGTTCCTCGACGCCTACGAGGACGCGACCGTGCTCGTCAACCACGGCGACAGCTGCGCTCAGTTCGCCGACCGACTCCGCGTGGACGGCTACGACGCCGCCGCGCCGGAACTCGGGGAGACGGTGACCGTCTGACCACGCCGCGAGACCGCTCGACCACTCGCGGCGACTGTTCGGTCACCCCGCGAGACCGCTCGACCACTCGCGGCGACTGTTCGGTCTCCCCGCGAGACCGTTCGGCGACTCGCGGCGACTGTTCGGTCACCCGACGAGACTGTCCGATCACTCGCCGTCCACGACCGGATCGTCGATCCACCCGCTGTCGTCGTCGGTCTCCGTGCTCTCGGTCTCGTCGTCCGACCCCGTGCCGTCTCCGGTAGCGTCTTCGGCCGTCGTCTCGTCGCTCCTTGCGGCTCGAGACGCGTCGGCTTCACCGGTCGCCACTTCGTCTCCCACCGTCGGAGCGTCGGCAGCGCCGGCGACGAACTCGTAGCTCTCCTCCGTCCACTCGTCTTCCACGAACGCGAACACTCGGCCGCGAGCCACCTCCGGGTCGGCCTCGATAGCTGTCCGTTCACCCGGGAGCCGTCGTGCGGTGACACCCGGGAACAGCGACTCCGTCTCGCCCGCGTCGAGGACCACCCGGCCGACACCGGACTGTTCGAGAATCTCGTCGTTCGTCTTCAGGTCGTTGACGTAGATCATCACACCCTCCGTCTCTGTCGGGTCGGTGACGAGCACGTGAACCTCCTTGCCCGGCCCGGCCGTGAGTGTGCCGTCGACGCGCTCCGGCACGCCGTGGTACAGTGTCACACGACTGTCGAGGTACTCCACCGCGACACCCTCCTCGCGGAGTTCGACCCCGACCGTCTTCGGCGGCACGTCGTTGCGAGCGCCCATACCAACCGTTCTGTCGGCGGGCGCAAAAACGCCCCGTTCGCAGGGGGAAGCTTTTCACTCGGGGGGGCAGACTGACAGTGTATGCGACTCGGACGGCGTGAGGCGTTGCGTGCCGGGGTACTCACGACGGCGCTGTTGGGCGGGTGTGTCGGCGCAGATCCAGAGCAGTCTGGCGGTCGCCGGACGACGGACGGGCAGCTGGCGACCGACACTCCGAGTGAGGGTTCGCCAGTCGGGAGCCCGAGGGGGACACCGGTCGGAACGGAGTCACCGGGTGCGCCGACTGCGACGGAGACACCGGAGCCGAACACTGGACTCGCAGAGCGAACGGAGCGCGTCCAGTCCGAGTTCGTGTGGCTGGCGACAGAGTACGAGGACGCCATCGACCAGTTCCAGTCCGCGATGACACAGATTCGTGAGTTGGCGAACGATCTCCAGTCGGAGTCGGAAGTGTCGCTGGGGGAGGCACAGCGCCTCCGGAGTCAGGTGGAGACACAAGTCGACACTGCCGAAGACGCACTCGCTCCACACTTCGGTGTTCACAACCTGATTCGCCGCCAGACACGGTCGTTCACCGGAACGGTCGTCCGGTTCGCGCGCAGGGGAGACGACGACAGAGTTCGCGAGGAGTTGTCACGACTCGTCGACTACGTCGACGGATTCACGACGGACTTGTTCGCAGCAGAGTCGCTGTCGCGCCAGCCGATCAACAACATCCTCGTGCGGTACGCTCGGAACGGGTCGTACGACCCGGATGCGCCGCTGTTGTTCCAGCTACGAGACGCCGACACCGGGTTCGACGCCTTCGCGTTCGAGACAGCCCCGGAGGCACCGACCCCGTACACTCTCAGTCGGCCTGCCGTGTCGACGGCGGATCAACGCGAGATCTTCCGCGTGTTCGCACCACTCCGCGTCCAGCGGAGTCGGACGAGACAGCTGATCGTGAGTTTCACCGAAGGCAACCCGGACAGTGACAGCGTGTTCGGGTCGTCGAGCCCGTCGGTCGGGTCGAACAGGACTGTCTACGTGCAGGCGTACGAGTCGGCGGAGGCCGCCCGGAGGGCCGCACTCGTCGCTGCCGGGCGAACTGGAACCGACGAGTTTGCCACCCGGCCGACACCGGTCGGCGACTCACAGTGGGACCGCGTCTACTACGCGTTCGACGGCGACGTACTGTACGTCTACCTCACGCGTGCCGGTCGATTCCTGTTCGCCACTGGGGCGACCCGGGTCGCGTGGGAGGAACGCGTCGACTGGGGAACGGTCCACGAACGGACGTGGCTCGGTGGGAGTTGACCGTCACGGCCTCCCGCGGCGGACGTGTGGACCCGCCGTGCGAGACGACGAGCGAACACACGACCAGCCCCAGCGACAGCTCGTCAGCGAGAGGGAGTAGGCTTATTTCCCGACACGAGCAAGGAGAGTCGTGGAGTGGACACGACGCGGCTTGCTGGCGCTGCTCGCAGGGACGACGGGGTGTCTCGGATTCGGCGGGAGTGACGTGACACCGATTCCGCCACAGCGCTCGCCGACCGCGGAAACGAGCACACAGTCGAACGGCGGCGAGACGAGCGACGCTCCTTCCACCGCTCGAACGGAGAGCTCGACCCCCTCGCCGACAGAGAGTCCAACCGCGACCCCGACAGAGAGTCCGACCCCCACACCGACCGATACGCCGACCCCGACAGAGAGTCCGACTGCGACCCCGACAGAGAGTCCGACTGCGACCCCGACAGAGACAGCCACGGAGGCTCCGACTCCGGCAGCCACGCCGACCGCGACGGCGACGCCGACGCCGCGTGGCGCGCAGGCACCGCCACCGGGGTCGTTGTCCGTCGGGGACGTGACGTTTCTGGTGTCCCGCAACGACAACGGCACTCCAGAGATGTCGATCACCATTCCGGTCCAGAACACGGGCGACGTGACGTTCACTGCTATCGAGTTCAGAGTCGACGTGTCGTACGACCCAATCGCGCGGGACACGGTCGACGCTGGCACCGGCTACGTCGAAGAGACGTTCGAGCAGTTCGGACCGGGATCGAGTGTCGGTCTGGAGGAGACGTTCGACCTCGACGACAGCGCAGTCGACGGGACGGAGCCGGACGACCGGTACGACGTGGAACTCAGCTACCGCCGCGTAGAGTACCGGGCGACCGGGTGACACGAGCGACCGGGTGACACGAGCGACCGGGTGACACACGGCGAGCAGGTCACACGAGCGAACGGAAGCTCACACCGTCCGACCGTCAGTTTCATTCACCGGTGGCACAGTTCTGCTGGCGTGTACGGTCGAGCAGTGGCACCCGGAGCAGGCACAGTAGTGAACGCGTTGGCGACGGGGCGCGGATCGGCGTTCGCGCTCGACATCGAGACGACTGCGACCGTCGTGTTGGAGCCGACAGCGGACGTGGTCGACGGGGAGATCGCGGCGGCACCGGACGGGGACACCAGCCTGATCGAGCGGTGTGTCGAGCGAGTTGTCGCGGCGTTCGGCGACGACGAGGGAGGACGCGTGCGGACGACGAGCGAGATCCCGACTGCTGCCGGACTGAAGTCCTCCTCGGCGGCCGCGAACGCGACGGTGCTGGCGGCACTCGCTGCACTCGACGTGACAGTTGGGCCGGACGGCACGGTGTCGGCGGCCGACGCCTGCCGGCTGGGGGTCGAGGCCGCCCGGGACGCGGGTGTCACTGTCACCGGGGCGTTCGACGACGCCTCCGCGAGTATGCTCGGTGGTGTCACTGTCACCGACAACGAGACCGACGAACTGCTCCGGCAGACGGCGTTCGATCACGACGCAGTGGTCTGGACGCCGCCGGAACGCGCGTACAGTGCCGACACGGACACGGCTGCCTGCGAACAGGTCGCCCCGATGGCCACACACGCGGCGGAGTTGGCACTCGACAGCAAGGTCGAGACCGCGATGACGGTCAACGGCCTCGCCTTCTCCGCGGCCTTGGGCTACCCGACCGAGCCGGCGGTCGAGGCGATGCCACACTGTGCCGGTGTATCGCTGTCTGGCACGGGTCCGAGTGTCGTCGCTGTCGGCGACAGCGACGGGGGTCTCGACCGCGTCGCCACGAGGTGGCGCGAGCGCGAGGGGAGCGTCCGCGAGACGACGACACGCGACGCTGGCGCGCGTGTCACGGCACGCGGCGACGGTGCGCCGCCGTCCGACTGGACGCTGTCGCGGTGACGCGGCCGAGTGTTGACACGACCACACCCGACAGAGGACGAGCGGAGCGACACGGTGATACGCCGGGCGACCGACCACACGAGCGAGATCCAGACAGACGATGACAGACGACACACCGGACGGGTGGGGCGGCGGCACCAGTGCCGGCCCACCAGACCCAGAGGAGATGACGATGGCGGAGCTCCGCGAGGAGATCGAGTCCATCGACCGCGAACTCGTCGAGCTGATCGCGCGACGCACCTACGTCGCCGACACGATCGCCGACGTGAAGGCGGCGAAGGACCTCCCGACCACGGACGAACAGCAGGAACAGGCCGTGATGGACCGAGCGGGCGCGAACGCCGAGCAGTTCGACGTCGACTCGAACCTCGTGAAGGCGATCTTCAGGCTCCTGATCGAACTGAACAAGGTCGAACAACGACGCACACGAGAGTAACAGGTCTGTCACACGTCCCCGAAGGCGGGTGTGTCACACTGTCGGTCACGATCCGTCGAGTCCGGAATCGACACATCCGTGAGCGATACACTCAGTCGCATATTCGTGAGCGATACTCTCAGTCGAACATTCGTGAACACGACCGAGTCAGAATCCGTATGTCGACCCGTTTCACGCCGGCTTCGTCGAGCACGGGTTGACAGTCTCGTGACCGACAGCGACCGAAACGGGGTCCGGGGAGGCCGAAACGGGCTGACCGTGGCCGACCCGAACGAGCCACGTGGGGACGGTGAGTGAGTTGTGTGGGTGTGGAGAGTCTGCCGCCCCCGTTCGAGGGTAGCCCGAAGGTGTCACTAATACGTTGTGGTCGGATGGTCGAAACCCGATACTTGTAACCGAAGTGATAGGAGTCGCCTCGGAGTGCTGTCGGCCTCTGATCGTGACTCGTGGCCGACCGTCTCAGGTTGAATCGTCGGGAGAGTCCTTGCCATCCCCGTCGTGACTGGTCTCGTCTCTGTCGTCTCCGTCGGGACCGGTCTCGTCGTGGTCAGAGGTATCCCGGTCACTATCGTCAGTCAGTGGCGCGTCAGCCTCGTCGTGTTCGTCCGGCACGTCGGGAGACGACCGTCGGCGGTAGCGTCGGACGGCGAACAGCCCCCCGGCCGCTGGGAGACCGAGCACGAGGAGGTACGGCAGTGCGTAGGCGGCGAGGACGACGGTGCCGCGGAGGAAGACGATCACCCCGTCGACGGAGTCGAGGAACGCAGCCACGACGGGCGTGTCGTACCACGCCGGCTCCTCTGGTTCCTCGGGTTCCTCGGGCTCCGGCTCGCGGAGGTGGACGACGATCGTCGTGAACGCCACCTTCCGTTCGAGTTGGCGGAGGCGTGCCTCCGAACGCTCGATGTCGGACTGGACGCGCGAGAGTTCACGCTGGACCGCGAGCACGTCCTCCGTGTCGTTGGCTCGACGGTAGAGTTGCCGGAGTCGGTCACGCTCCGCGCGGAGGTTCTCCAGCCGCGCCTCCAAGTCGACCACCTGATCTGTCACGTCGCGGGTCTGCTGGCGCGACTGCCGCACTTCGCCCGTCTGGTTGACCACGTCCAGCGCGTTCGAGTAGTTGGTCGCCGGAACGCGGAGTGTGATCGTCCCGGTCGTCCACGTCCGGTTCCCCTCCCCGCGCACCTGCTGGGTGGAGTCACCGACGAATCCACCCGTCGAGCGGGCGTACGCCGCGAGCTCTCGGCGCGCGGTCTCGAAGCTCTCGACCCGCAGTACCACCTCTGCAGTGCGAATCAGTTCCCGGTTCTGTACTGCCGGCGCGCCGCCGCCGTCGCCCGCGTCGCCGTTACTCGCGCCCGCGTCGTTCCCGCTCTCTGCTGCGGTCGCCTCGGCAACCGCGGGCTGGACGACATCGGCAGACGACTCTTCGCCCGTCTGCTGTGACTTGCTCTGGAGCCCGCCCCCGCCGGCACCAGCACAGCCGGCGACGACGACGAGGAGGGCGACGACGAGACTCGCGTACGTTCGTCGCATCACACCGTCGTGTTTCTCGGGGCCGGGTATAACCGTTCCCGAGAGTCAAAGGACCACTGTACACTTCGACTGTCTACGCACGACTGTTCACTTCGACTGTCTACGCACGACTGTCCACTTCGACCGTCCACTCCCCGTTTCTGGACCGTCGTCGCAGTGCAGGAACTTCTTGTACGGCCCCGCACCAGTAGACCACGTGTCCGCTCCGCTCACGACAGGCTGTGACGCGCTCGACGACGTGCTCGGCGGCGGCGTCGAGCGCGGCGTGGTGACGCAGTTGTACGGACCGCCGGCCTCGGGGAAGACGAACGTCGCCTTGACACTCGCGGTGGAGGCGGCGGCCGCGGGCGAGCGCGTGTTGTACCTCGACACGGAGGATCTGTCCGTCGAGCGGTTCCGCGACATCGCCGATGCCCGCAGTGACCAGCCAGTCGCGGAGCTCGCCGAGCGGCTGATCGTCTCGGAGGCCATCGGATTCGAACAACAGCGCGAGGCGGTCCGCGACGCCGAGGAGTTCGCCGAGCGTGTCGGACTGATCGTCCTCGACTCCGCGACCGGCTTCTACCGACTGGAACGCGACGGCGAGGAGACGGACGGTGACACGCTCCGCGAGGTCGGACGGCAGGTCACACACCTCCTCTCGCTCGCAAAACGCCACGACCTCGCCGTCGTGATCACCAACCAGGTGTTCACCGACCCGGATGCCGACCGCACCCGCCCGCTCGGCGGCAACACGTTAGAACACTGGACCGGTGTCGTGCTCCGACTCGAACGATTCCGCGGCGGCAACCGCCGCGCGACGGTGGAGAAACACCGCTCGCAGCCCGCCGGTGAACGTGCCCGATTCCGGATCACCGACGCCGGCGTCGAAGACGCGACAGACCCGTGAACAGCCCATCTCGAAGGCACAATAGGCCCGTGAACAGTCCGTCTCGAAGACATCGGCGGTCTGCAGACGGTCGCCCGAGAGAGCACCAGCAGACTACCAGCCGGACCACGCGCTCGTCACTTGATCGCGGCCGAACAGGCGTTTCACATCTTTGGCGAACACACTCTGTCCGTCCACGTCCGCCTTGTCGAACGGGTAGCCGGTCGCGGCGTCGCGGACGTGGATGCCGACGACTTCGATCCGCTCGTCTGCGAACGACTCCTCCGTGCCGACGGTGAACTCGTAGTCGCCTGGGAGGTACACTTTCAGGCTGTGGTTGTCCGTCCGGGTGCCGTCGTTCGGGTGGACTGTCACGTCGACGCCGACGTTGTCGACGGCGCGTGTCCAGACGGTGTCGGCGTCGGCGGCGGTCGCCTCCTCGATCCGGTTCTCTCCGCGCTCGATGGCAGTGACACGCACTTGCTGGATCGCCTCCGTCGTCTCGACGACGAACTCGTCGCCGACGGAGATCGTCTCGTCCGGCTCCGTCTCGAAGGTGGTCGGCCACGACTCGCCCTCCTGTGAGACGATCACGTCCACCTCGGTCGTCTCCGGCTCCGTCAGCTCCGTCTTGTGCGTGTGGTCACACTCGGTACACCTGACCGTGGCGTGTCCACCGGGCTTCAACAGTTCGTGAACCGTCTCGTCCCCGCAGGCCGGACAGCTCGCGGGAACGCGACTCGTCTCGCTCATACCACTCTCTCGCCGGGCGAGCGTCTTCACTCCTCGGAATCTAGCGTGTGAGGAGGTGAGTGGAGGACAGTATCACCCGAACTTGCCGGTGATGTAGTCTTCGACCCGTTGACTCTCCGGGTTCTCGAAGATCTTCTCCGTGTCGTCGTACTCGACGAGTTCACCGCCGGTGAGGAACACCGCCGTCTGGTCGGAGATGCGGGCGGCCTGCTGCATGTTGTGCGTGACGATCACGACGGTGTACTCCTCGGCGAGATCTTCGATCAGGTCCTCGATCTTCGAGGTGGCGATGGGGTCCAGCGCAGAGGCGGGCTCGTCCATCAGGATCACCTCGGGGTCGACCGCGAGACACCGAGCGATACAGAGGCGTTGTTGTTGGCCGCCGGAGAGTCCGAGCGCGTTGTCTTCGAGTCTGTCCTTCACCTCGTCGTACAGCGCCGCCTGCCGCAGCGAGCGTTCGACGAGCTGTTCCTCTGCGTCGCTGTCGTCACGTCCCAGCAGTCGCGCCAGCAGCCCGGTGTCGATCTCCCCGTGTTTCCGCGGGCCGTAGGAGATGTTCTCTCTGATCGACTTCGGGAACGGGTTGGGGTGTTGGAACACCATCCCGACGCGCTTGCGGAGTTCCACGAGGTTGACACCTTCCTGGTACACCTCCTCGCCGTCGACCTCGACTGACCCCTCGACACGAGCGCTCTTGATCCGGTCGTTCATCCGGTTGAGCGACCGGAGGAACGTCGACTTCCCACAGCCCGACGGGCCGATGAGCGCCGTCACGCTCTGCTCGGGGATGTCCATCGAGACGCTCTGGATCGCCTGCTCGTCGCCGTAGTAGACGTCGAGGTCCGTCACCGACAGGGCGGCGTCCCCGTCGAAGTCGTACTCCGTCCAGGCGGCCTGTGACTCCTCGTGGCTCTCGCCGCTGGTCGTCACGCGGCCGCCCGCGCTCGTCTCGACGCCCGGTCCGCTCGAGTCCGTCGACACGTCGATCTGACTCGACTCCGACGCGCTGGTCGCTGTCTGTGTGTCTGTGCCGCTCTCGCCCGTCTCGTCCGTCTCGACGTGTGTGTCACTGCTCATTGTTCTCTGTTGAGTTTCCGCCGGAAGTAGATCCGCGAGACGATCCCGATGGTGTAAAAGGAGAGCACGACGATCAACAACACCAGCGCCGTCCCCCAGCCGAACGCCTGTGTCTCACCGACACCGGCCGTGATGATCGCGTACAGCTGGTACGGCAGCGCAGAGCCGGCCTCCAACAGCTCCGGGTTGGTGACGAACGGCGGTGACGCTTGAAACTGGAACGACGCGAGCACGTTCGGCGCTGAACTCGGGAACGTCGGCCCGGAGGCGACCAACAGGATCGGCGCGGTCTCGCCCGCGATCCGGCCGACGCCGAGGATGATCCCCGTGATGATCCCCGGCATCGCGGCCGGCAACACCACACTCCGGATCGTCTGCCACTTGTTGACGCCCAGTGCGGCACTCGCGTCGCGGTACTCGTCCGGGACGCTCTTGATCGCCTCCCGGCTGGTGATCAGACACAGCGGGAGCAGCATGAACCCGAGCACGAGCTGTCCAGCCAGCAACGACCGCGTGTCGTTGAACCGCGGCACGAGGAAGGCGAGCCCGAACAGTCCGTAGACGACACTCGGCGTGCTCCACAGCCCGTTCGTCGCCACCTCGACACCGCGAGTGAACGTTCCCTGCTCGGCGTACTCCGTGAGGAACACCGCCGCCCCGACTGCCAGCGGAACGGAGAAGCTCACCGCGCCGACGACGAGCCACACCGTGCCGACGATTGCCGGGTAGACGCCGCGCTGGATACCGAGTCCCTGCGAGGGGTTGGTGACGAACGGGAACTCGATACCGCTCGCGCCGATCTGGAACCCCTCCAGCATCGGACCAGCGCCGCGGACGATCACGAAGCCGATCAGCGCCGCCAACACCGCGATCATCGCCGCGGCGTTCATGCTGATCAGCAGGAACGACCCCTGCTGGCGACCGCGGGTGCCGAAGCCGGCGTGCGCCTTCGCACCGCTCCAGGCCGCCAACAGCCCCGCGCCCTGAGCGAACACCGGAACGACCGCCTCCGAGGGGAACGACGCGACGAACTCCTGTGGGTTCCACACCCACTCCGGGCCGATCAGGCCGGTCAACAGCGTCACTCCGACGACGACGACGAGCGCACCGATGGGGAGCGTGGAGCCGAGGTCCTCGCCGGCCCGCAGTGCGATCAGGAACGAGACCGCGCCCGTGGTGAGTCCGATCAGGAGTCCGCCGACCGCGCCCGCTCCCAACACCGTCGACCCGACGATGCTCCCGGTCGCCAGCCAGAGGACAGTGACGATCGCCAGCGGCACGACGCCGACGTAGGCGTCCGGCTCGGTGTCTGCCCACTCCCGGTTCGAGGCGACACCGAGACCGACGATGCCGACGCCGACCACTGTCAACGCCAGCCCGTAGAGCTGGTAGAGCCCGATTCCGAGCACCTCGGTCGACTCGACGCTCGTCACTTGGAACAGTGTCGTCACACCGAGCGCGAAGGTGACGATACTCACGCCGACGAGTCCCGCGGCGATCCGCTCGTACAGCGTCGCGTCCGCCTGGACTAGCGCCGAGCGTGTCCCCGTCCTGTCGACGCCGAATCCGCCGCCGCCGTCCGCACGTGGCTGGTCGACGCCGTCACTGCCGCCGTCTGTCCGCATCCGGTCGGCTCCGTCACTGCCGCCGTCTGTCCGCATCCGGTCGGCAGTGTGTCCCGTACGTCCTGCCGTGGTCTCGGAGTCGTCGTGAGTCACGTTTCACCCTCCAGATTCTGTTTCATGCGCCACTCGATCAGCTGGGAGGCGACACTGATTACGGCGACCGTGATGAACAGCACGACGCCCGCGGCGTACAGCGCGCTCATGTGGACACCTTGGACGGCGTTGCCGTACTGGCTGGCGATCACGCTGGTGAGTGTCTCGCCGTTGAAGAACACGTCGTACACCGGCTCCGGGATCGCCTGCGTGTGGCCGAGCATCACCGTCGCAGCCATCGTCTCACCGATTGCGCGGCCGACGCCCAACAGCACTGCGGCGGCGATCCCCGAGAACGCGGCCGGGATCGTGACGCTCTTCATCGTCTGCCAGTCGGTCGCGCCGACCGCCAGCGAGCCGGACTTCATCGACTCCGGGATCGAGTCGATTGCGTCCTCTGCGACGGTGACGACCGTCGGCAGCGACATCAGTCCGATCACCAGCCCGACCGCGAACAGGCTCCCGTAGCTCGTCCCCAACACGTCGAACGTGTACTGGTTGACGACCACGAAGCCGATGAACCCGTACACGATAGACGGGATACCGGCGAGAATCTCGACGCCCGGCTTCACGATCTCCCGGGCCCAGTTGGGTGCGATCTCGGAGATGAACAGCGCGCCGGCGACCCCGAGCGGGCCGGCGATAGCGACCGCGATCACGGTCGTCACCGCCGTCCCGTACACCATCGGGAGCAGCGAGTAGATCCCCGTCGTCGTCTGCCACAGCGGCTCTTGGAGTCGCGTGACCATCCCGAGTCCGGGAATCGTGATCCCGAAGACAGTGCCGCTCATCACCTCTGCCGCCGGAATCGACTCGATGAACACGAACACTGCGATCAGTCCGAGGATCAACACCGTCGAGACGGTCGCGACGAACGTGAGCGCGCGCGCAGTCGTCGCTTGGTGTCTGATCCAGCCGTACCCCACCGCTGCCAGTGTGATCAACAACGGAACTGCCGTCAGCGACGAGTTCAGCAGGAACAACACCAACGTCGTCAACAACGACAGCCCCCCGATCACCTGGAGTCCGATCTCCGCGGCGTCGTCCCCCACGGAGACGTCCGCGAGTCGGCGCTCCAACTCAGATCTGGTGGCCATCTGTCTCTCTCTGTGTAACGGGTTTCATTATGTCTTTCTTTTCTTCTGTCGAATCCGGGTCGGGTTCTTGTCCGAGAGAACAGTCGTCTCGTCTCGCCGGCGTCGGTCGTCGCGCTTCCAGCGCGAGTCGGGTCGTCCGGCGTCGGTCGTCGCGCTTCCAGCGCGAGCCGGGTCGTCTCGTGAACCAGTGTGAGTGGTCTCGACTGTGACGGCGTGTCGTCTCAGGCCTGATCCGGCAGCTTGTCCCGCTGGTTCTTCCGGCGGTCCTCGGGCAGCTTGAAGTAGTTGTTCGACGCGACGAAGTTCTCCTGGCCGAAGTCGGTCAGGATCATGTTGATGAACGCCGCCTCCTTCATCGAGGTGTCCTCCCACGTGTAACAGTGGAGGTCACGCGACAGCGGGTACCCCTTCGCGCCGAGGTTCTTGCCGTACTCGTAGGTGGTGCCGTCCAGTTCCAGCGCGATTGGCGGCACCGAGCCGTCTTCCTCGACGAACGCCAGCGCGATGTAGGCGATGGCGTTGTCCGTGTTCGAGACGAGCGTCTTCACCTGCTGGTTCTGCCCCTTCCGCACGTCCGGGCTGATCGGCGCGTCCGGGTCGCCGTAGAGGTTGGCACGGAACGAGGTGTCCGTTCCCGAGCCCTCTGCGCGACCGATTGCCTGGATATCCTTGTCCGGGCCGCCGACCTCGCTCCAGTTGGTGATCTCGCCCTTGTAGATCTTCCGCAGCTGGTCGCCGGTGAGGCTCGTCACGCCGGCGTCCTTGATCTCTTTCGAGACGACGATCGGCTGACCGTCGACGCCGACCACGTGGTCGACGTACTTGTCGAGCGTGGACTGGTCTGCGTCCGGCAGCTCGTCGCTGACGGGTGCCGAGGAGTCGCCGATGTCCACACGACCCTCCTGAACTGCCTTCACGCCCGTCCCGGAGTGGGACAGCGCGACGTTCACGAGGAACGGCGGCGTCGAGCGCTCACCCGTCGCCTCGAAGCCGTACAGCCCCGCGAAGTAGTCTGCGAGGTGTTTGTCCGTGTCGATGTTGTACTGTCCCGGTCCCCAGTACTCCTTGTCGTCGGCCGGCGGGTTCCCGTTCCACAGCGAGGACGCCGCGTTCGTGATCGGGTACACCGTCGACGAGCCGTCTGCCGTCAGCGGACTCGTGTCGCTGCTCCCGCCGCTCTCCGTCGAGCCGCTGCTCCCCGTGCTCGCACACCCCGCGGCCCCGACGATACCTGCTGCGGACGCTGCCTGAACGAACCGCCGCCGTGTCACCCTGTTGGACGCGTCTTGCGTCATCACGTCGGACGTGACAGGGACCGAATAAGTAGGTTCGTATGAGTGATATATAGATCACCGACTGAGAATGTGTCACACGGTTCCCGTCGTGTCTGACGGGGGTCCCGTGGGTCGGCACCCCGTGTACGCCGCAGAAGTTGCCGAGAGCGGCGAATCGAACAGGGTACAGAGAGTAGGTAGATTCTGGCGCACGGAGTGGTTTCCAGACCAGACCCGTGCGGTAGGGACACCTCGGTCGGGGGAGGCTGGAATATATAGATATTCGGCAGGCTTTTGTGGGGTGTCGGCGAAGCCACACACATGGTCGAGACCCGGAAGGTCCAGGTTACGGGCGGGTCGACGTACACGGTGTCGATCCCCAAAGACTGGGCGACCGAGAACGGTGTCAGCGCCGGGAGCGAGGTCGAGTTCTACCCGGAGGGAGACTCGTTGTTCCTCACACCCGTCTCCGAGGAGGAGCGGACGGAGGGGACACTCGACGTGGGTGATCTCGGGGGCGAGGAACTCACGCGCGCGGTGATGACGATGTACGTCTCCGGGTTCGACATCATCGCCTTGGAGTCGTCACGCATCACGAACGATCAGCGTCGCACGATCCGCGACGCGGTACAGGGACTCGTCGGCTTGGAGGTGTTAGAGGAGACCCGCGACCGCGTGGTGATCCGCGACCTGCTGGACTCCTCGGAGCTGTCGATCCACAACGCGGTCACGCGGATGCGCCTGATCGCGCTGTCGATGTTGGAAGACGCCATCGCCGCGCTCGCGGAGGCGGACTCGGACATGGCGCGGGACGTGATCCAGCGCGACGACGACGTGGACCGGCTGTACATGGTCGTCTCCCGGATCTTCCGGTCGACGCTGCGGACGCCGAAGGCCGCAGAGGAGCTGGGGCTGGACCGTGAGTCGTGTTTCGACTACCACGCCAGCGCCCGCCAGTTGGAACGGACGGCGGACCACGCGACGAAGATCGCGCACCTCACGCTCGAAGTGGACGACACCGGCCCACACGGCCCGATTCCCGAGGAGCTGATCGACGCGCTCGACGAACTCCGCGAGGACGCTGCGGGCGTCGTCGACAGCGCGATGGACGCGCTGTTCGAGGAGGACAGCAACGAAGCCACTCGGCGGGCCAACGACGCTCGCAGCCGTGTTCGCGGGATCGACCAGCGCGCACGCGAGATCGACGAACTCCTCCGTGATCTCGATCCTGCGCGCGCACAACTGCTCGGACTGGTCGTCGACTCCGTCTCGCGGGCGGCGGACTACGGCGGCAACATCGCCGAAACTGCACTCCAGAAGGCCGCACCGACGCCGTAGTCTCGGTGGTCGTACCGATGCCGTCGTCTCGGTGATCGTACCGATGCCGTAGTCTCGGTGGTCGTACCGATGCCGTCGTCTCGGGAATCGCACCGAGGGCGAGCCCTGTAGCACCGGTGAGACGCGCGCCAGAGGTACTGTGTCATCTGTTGTCGTACTTCGTTTCGAGACGTGTGTGCTAGCCTGAACTTACTTCACGGAGGAAGTCCCAAACGCGGGTATGGAGCACGTCTCCATCGACGAGGTCGAGCCGACAGCACTGGGCAGCGACGTCGACCGGCGCGGGTTGAGCGACCCGCTGGACACGGACGACGTAGCGATCAACTACTACAGTCTCGATCCGGGCGAGCGGCTGACGGACGGTCTGCACGCCCACATGGATCAAGAGGAGGTGTTCGTCGTCGTCTCCGGCGAGGCGACGTTCCACACGCCGGACGACGAGGTGACGGTTGGCGAGGAGGAAGCGATCCGGTTCGCTCCCGGCGAGTTCCAGTCCGGCGGCAACGAAGCCGACGAGGAGCTGGTCGTCGTCGCGCTCGGCGCGCCCCGCGGGAGCGAGGACGTGCGGGTGCCGGCAGCGTGTCCGGAGTGTGGCGAAGAGTCCGTCCGGCTGGTGCCGACAGACGAGGGTGAGGGCTTCGACTACCTCTGTCCGGAGTGTGGTGACAGCGGCGGCGTGGACACGCTGGAGAACGACCTCGGCGGAATCGGTCCCTGATACGGTCGTGCGTCGATCGTTACCACCGGCGACTGACAGAGAGCACCGCAGCGACGTGACACCGCCCGATACCGCGACAGTCACGGAAAATCACTACGCACGACCGTAGACAGCCGGGGTCAGTTCGTCGTCGACCGCGACTGCCCGGACGTGCCGTCGTCGTTGTCGACGGTGTCGGCGGGCGGTTCGACACCCTCTGCTGCTTCGACAGACTCGACAGCTTTCTGTGTGTCGACGTGCCAGCGGTCGACTTCGTCCTCGTACTCGGCGAGGCGGTCGGAGACGGCCTCCTTGACCGCGTCGTCGTTGACGTTCACCTCGAAGACGAACGCGGGACCGTCCTCCTCCCCGCGGGTCGTCTTCTGGATGTTAGCCGAGACGAGTTCGTTGTCGAAGTAGTACGGCGCGAGTTGGGTCATCACACGGCGGTAGACGGTGTCCTCGACCGACCGGACCGCCTGCCGACCGGCGGAGTCTGCCGCCCGAACGACGTGGTCGATGGAGTCCTGCCAGCGCTTCAACGCTCCCTCGTCGTCGCCGGCCTCTACCTGCTCGTACGACTCCGAGAGCTTCTCGCCGGCTGTTCTGAGGTCGTCGCCCGGCTTCTCGCCCGCCTTCTCCCCCTCGCCCTCGGCGACGCTGGCCTGCTCTGCTGTCTTCTCCTCTACGTCCTCGCCCAGACGCTCGTGGGCCTTCGGTCGCCACTCGTCCCACTCCTCGAACGCGTCCGTGTAGTCTGTCTCGCCGTCACCGTCGACAGCCGTGTCTCCGTCGACAACCGTGTCTCCGTCGACGACCGTGTCTCCGGTCTCGTCGTCGTCGGCCGTGGCTCCCGACTCGTTGTCGGGTCCAGTCTCGTGACCACTGTCCGTCGCTTCGGGAGCGCCGGCTGTCTCGGGAGCGTCGGTCGTCTCGGGGGTGTCGACTGTCTCAGAGGCGTCGGCCGTCTCGGAGGCGTCGACTGTCTCAGAGGCGTCGGCCGTCTCGGGGGTGTCCGTCGTCTCGCCGGTCGCTGCAGTGTCGGCGTCGGCCGTGCCGTCCGCGCCTTCCTCGGGCTCGGCGTCGGCGTCAGTCGTGCCGTCTGCTCCGTCGTCCGACGCGTCGTGGCTGTCGTCCGTGACACCCACCTCGCGCAAGGCCCGGGTGATCCGCTCGCCGTGCTCGACGACATCTCCCCAGTCGCCGCGCGTCTTGAACCCGGATATGCTCTCTTCCATGGGGTCTACCGGAGAGACGGGCGCTGCGTACTTAAACACCTTCGGGCCGTCCGGCTCTCGAAACACAGCCGACAGTGCCAGACAGTCGCTCGCTCACAGAACGGTTTCGACGGTACGCTCATGCCGCCGAGTCGTAACTTAGGATCGCGTCGAACCAACCTCTCGTTTCATTCTGTCGAAGG
>CAKZQY010000267.1 GCA_937142015.1 uncultured Halobacteria archaeon | reverse complement strand
ACAGACAGAGGAGACACAGACAGAACGGACACAGACAGAGGAGACACAGACAGAACGGACACAGACAGAGGAGACACAGACAGAACGGACACAGACAGAGGAGACACAGACAGAACGGACACAGACAGAGGAGACACAGACAGAAGAGACACAGACAGTCACAGTCCCGACAGCGGAACTCACGGAGGGGGACAGACTCCTCGTGTTGCCGGGCGAGCGGATTCCGACAGACGGAGAGATTCGAGAGGGAGAGGCCGGAATCGACGAGTCGCTCGTCACCGGCGAGTCGTTGCCAGTCCGTCGCGGCCCGGGTGACGCCGTCCGGGGCGGCACACTCGTCACCGACGGGCGGCTGGTGATCGCCGCCGAGGCAGACGGCGAGCGAACGCTGGACCGGGTCGTCTCGCTTCTGTGGGACGCACGCGGCGAGGGTGGGACGCCACAGCGGCTCGCCGACGCGCTGGCGACGCTGTTCGTCCCGGTCGTGTTGACGCTGGGCGTGCTCGCGTTCGTCGTCCACCTCGCGCTCGGCTCCTCGCCGACGGGGGCGCTGCTCACCGGACTCGCGGTGTTGGTCGTCTCCTGTCCGTGTGCGCTCGGGCTGGCGACGCCGCTGGCGATCGCGGCCGGCACTCGGTCGCTGCTGGCGGAGGGTGTCGTCCTCGCCGACGGGAGCGCGGTCGAAGCTGCCGGCGACGTGGACACGGTTGCGTTCGACAAGACGGGAACGCTGACCACTGGTGAGATGTGCGTGACTGACGTGGTGACACGCGAGAGCGAGCGTGAGACGGACGAGGACCACGCGGGTGTCGACGACCGAGAGGTCGACACCGCCGGAGCGGAGACAGGTCGAGAGGTCGACACCGCCGGGGCGGTAAGAGACAGAGAGGCTGACACCGCCGGAGCGGAGACAGGTCGGGAGGTCGACACCGCCGGAGCGGTGAGCCGGGAGACCGTGTTGTCGTACGCCGCCGCGGTCGAGTCACAGTCGGACCACCCAGTCGCCGAGGCAATCGTCTCCGCAGCCGCGTCACACCCCGCTGGCGACGAGTCGGTGACAGCCACCACTGGTGACGAGTCGACGACAGCCATGTCGTCCGCAGACGACGAGTCGGCGACAGCCACGTCGTCCGTGACGGACGGCGGTACTGCGGTCGCAAGCGGCAGCAGCCACACGGGCCAGACACTCACAGCGCCGTCCGTCGACTCCTTCGAGAGTCACCCGGGGCGAGGTGTGAGCGGTCGCGTGGACGGTCGACTCGTCACCGTCGGCGGTGCGTCGCTGTTCACGGACGCACAGATTCCGAGGGAACTCCGTGAGGCGTACCGCGAGGCGGACGACGCTGGCGATCTCGCGGCCTACGTCGGGTGGACGGAGAGCGAAGCAGCCGACGAGACACCGGAGGTTCACGGTGTGATCGTCGCACGCGACGACCACCGGCCGGGCTGGGAGGCGGCGCTCGCCGAGATCGCTCGCGGGGAGGGAGTGTCCGCCGGTGCTGACGACACCGGCGACGCTACTACTGACGGCACCAGCGACGCTACTACTGACGACACCGGCGACGCCGGCAACACGGACAATCCCGACGGCGAGACGACAGCCGAGGAGGCGGCGAGCGAGAGCGGCAGACGAATCGTCGTGTTGACGGGCGACAGCGGTGCGGCGGCAGACAGGATCGCCGAGGCGGACGCGGTCGACGAGGTGTACGCCGGCTTGCCGCCGGAGGCGAAGACGGAGACGGTCCGGCGACTCCGCCAGCAGGGAACGGTGGCGATGGTCGGCGACGGGAGCAACGACGCGCCGGCGCTGGCGGCCGCGGACATCGGCATCGCGGTCGCCACTGGGACGGAGCTGGCGGCAGACGCGGCGGACGCGGTGGTGATCCAGTCTGATCTCCGGGCGGTCGACAGCGCGCTGTCGATCCTCGCCGGCACTCGACGCCGAGTGCGCGAGAACCTCGCGTGGGCGTTCGGCTACAACGCTGTCGCCGTCCCTGCCGCCGTGCTGGGTGTCGTGACGCCGCTGCTTGCGGCCGTTGCGATGGCGACCTCCAGCCTGCTCGTCGTCGCCAACTCGACGCGCTCGTTGACCGACGACGACGGAGGTGACCGGCAGTGAGTGACACGACAGCAGACGGACGAGAGCGACCGTCGACAGGTGACAGCACCGAAATCGAGACCGACTCCGAGCGTGGCGACAGACGAGCAGGAACGCCGACGGCAGTGGCAGGTGGCCTCCGCCGAGGGAGACTCCGGCGCTGGCTGCGCGCGCTCGTGACCGTCGGCGGCCTGCAGGCCGGACTGGCGCTCGTGTACCTGTTCGGCACGGACGCGGGACTGGCAGCACCCGCCACGCTCGCGGTGCCGTTCGTCTGGCTGACCGCCGCGGGGGTGGCCGTCTGGGTGGTCGACCCACCGGCAGTCTCGACGCGCGTGTGGCTGGTAGCCGCCACGGCAGGTGCGGCGTACACCGGACTGCTGGCGTGGCTCACCGGGGTGCTCTCGCTGTCGTCCGGTCCCGCGGCTGGCCTCCACCTCGTGTTGCTCCCGCCGGGGTGGGGACCGATGGTCGGGTGGGACGGCCCGCTGTTCGCTGCCCGGCTGGTGCCGTACCGAATCCTCGGCTACCTCGCTCTCGGCTATCTCGTCGCGGTGGTGGTCGCGGAAACTGTCGGCGACCTACAGCCCGCGAGTGACAGTTCCGAGACTAGCCGTCGTGCCTGCTCTGCGGCGGGGGGAATCGTCGCCATCTCCTCGTGTGCCGGCTGCTCGCTCCCGGTCGTCTCGTGGCTCCTCGGGGGCGTCGGCTCCGTCGCGCTCGTCGGCTCCGAGAGCGTCGGCCCCGCTACGTACCTGTTCGCTACCGGCGCGTACCTGTTGGCTGTGGCTGCGCTCGTCTGGCGTGACCGTGTCGCGGCCGTCGTCGCGGCTGTCGTCTCGCGTGTCCGGCCCCGGCTGGCGTAACCGACTCCGTGACTCGTGGTGTCGACGCTGGCGGAAGCAGACGCTGGCGGAGAGAGTCGATCAGCCGAGCGGTCCGTATGCGAACGCCCACACTGCTGCGATTCCCAACGCGGCGATCAGCCCGGCGACCGCCGTCAGTCCGACTAGCATCCGCGCCGTCCCGCTCTCGTCTGACGCCATACGAGTGGTTGGGGCTACAGGTGTATCAACGGCGTGTTCACCTCGGGTCTCCGAGGCGAGTCTCGTCAGCGTGTACGCGCCGGGCCACACGGAGCTGACCGAGCGGTTCGACGCGAGAACGTCCGACTCCGAGTTCGGTCGCCTGCCGAAACCGCTCCGACTCACAGAGGAGCACGCCGACACGTCACTCGACGATCTTCTCCGGTTCGCCGTCGATCTGGCCGTCACCCTACTGTCGGTCACAAGCTATCGAACCCGGGGGCCGACAGCGAGACGCCGGTCGCTCAGAACGTGTAGTCGTCGTCCGGTTCGTCTTGGAGCGCCGGGTCCTGTTGCTCGTCGGTCATCTGCTCGAACATGTTCTCGTCCATCTCCGTCGTTGGGTCCTCTTCGGTCGTCTGGTAGGCCGACAGGCCGCGCGACAGCAGCTTCTCCACCGCCTGATCGCGGTTGATGAACTCTCCCTGCTCGACGAGCCGCGTGAGTTCACTCTCTGTCTGGTCCGACAGCGAGACTTCGATCTGGGTCACGGGTGGGGTAAGTCACTCCCTCCGTAATAACCCCTCGCTCGACGGGGAGTGGTCCGGTCGGTGACAGATGCAGGGTCTCGGCTACGCCGAGTGACGGACTACTGAAGATACGACGGGTCGTCGTCGCTGGTACAGTTCTCCTCGTGGCGTTCGGCGTCCGCCTCGCTGTCGAACAGGAGACCACACTCCTCACACTGGTACCAGGTCATGTCGTCCCGCTCCGTCTCCGTGACCATACGCGAGTCTCACGACCCGCGCGTGAAATGCGTTCCGGGGGGCTCGGGACCCGTGCGTCAAGTGCGTTCCGGGGGGCTCGGGACCCGCGCGTCAAACCCGTTCCGGGGGACTCGGAAGCGGGAGAGGGTGATAGCTGTGGGAGTGGGAGTGAACGTCGACAGCCGTGAGAGTGGGAGTGAGCGTCGACACGCGCGGTGAGCCGAGCGAAATGCCGAAGAGACAGCGTCCCCGACAGGGGAGTGATGGAGCGTTCGGCAGCACTCGACCGGGTGGAGACGATTCTCGACAGGGTAACGGAAGAGCCGATGCCGGTGCCGGTGCGCGAGGTGTGGGTGTACGGCGACGTGGCGCTCGGCCTCGACCCAGTGGAGCGACTGGACGTGTACGTCACGAAGGACCTGTTGCTCCGCGGTGACGCGGACGCCGCCGCCGAGTTCCGAGCGTCACACGGCGTCGACGGCGTCGGACAGTCAGTCTCGGCGGAGTGGGCACGCGAGTACCCAGAGTACATCCGCGCGAACGACACCGGTCACGCCGCCCCAGAGAAGTGTCTCGCCGCCCACCTCCTCCCGGACGACGAGCCAGTTCACCTCGAAGTGTGTAACGCGCCGTTCGACGACAACGTGACACGTCGACTCCGCGCCGCACTGGATCGGGAGGCGTACGAGCAGGTGCTCGACCCGCGTGGTGTCCAGCTGTGGGCCGACGGAGAGCGCGCGACGGAGACGCTGGAGAAGCTCCGTGGCGGAGAGCTGCCGTTCCCGACGCTGTCGGGGGCGTTCGAGATGCTGGAACTGGGCGAGGAGACTGCCGCCGAAGTCGCCGAGGCGGTTCGCGCACGCCGTGCCGAACAGGACGGCGCGACCGTCCGCGGCGACGTGGTGTGACCGAAGGTACTGGCACGCCCAGAGAGTTTGCGCGACTTCGTCGAACGGCGGCCCTTCCAGGCACACAACGTCAGCCTGTTTGTCGTATCCAACACCATCGATCTCCGGTCGACGGGTCCGTGCGACACGCGCTGCGTCTGTCGTATCAGCTAGAGGAGCGACTTCCGCGAGATTCTCGATGTCAGCCTTCTCGGACCAGACAGAGAGTCAGAGGTCACCGAGGCACTGACGACGCTGGACGCCGTGGTCGGTCAACACGGCCCCGTCCACGAGTAGTGCTCGCGGTGTCTGACCAGCCACAGTCCACCGCCGTCCACACGGCGATTGACATCTCGCTCCGTAAGTTTGATACAACGATGGGCAAGAGGTACACGGTGAGATGAGTGATTCGTCGTTCGAACTGGCAGACTTTACTACGTGGATTCAGTGGTCGAGACCATTCAGTCTGCCTGTCGAGGAGTTCTCGAACGGGTTCGAGGAGTCAGAGTTCGAGCGCGTGTCGAGCGACGAAGACGAGATGGAGTACACCTTCTCTGACGGGAGCATCTACATCTCGTACAACGTCGACGACGCTGCGGTGTCCGCAACGACAGCGGAAGTGGAGACGTTCGAACAGGCTGTCGACGCACTGTCTCGGTTCGCCTCGGACTGGTCGACGACCGACCCACCAGATCAGTACTCAGTCGCAGGCGAGGTGATCGTTCGTCACGCCCCCGACGACGGGAAGACGACGGCCGCCGACGCTCTGGCGCAGTTCCTCGACGGCCCAGAGATGGTTCCAGGTCTAGCTGTCGAGGGCGCACGTCCACTCACCTACCGGTACACGAACGCACACCGACAGAATCCAGACCCGACTGTCGACATCAAGATCGAACCGTACGTAGAGAATCCAGAGTACTTCTACATCGTCGTTCGCAAGGCGGGCACGGAACGGTCGTCAGTGTGGGACACTGCTCGTGGTATACCGGCGACCATCGAGAGCCTCGTCGAGCTGGTGACAGACAATGACTGACGAGAATCTGCCGACGGGGGATACAGACGAGCACGGGACGAAAGGAGAGAGACAGCACGACGCTCCTCCACAAGAGACAAAAACACTGCCCGACACCCACTCGATACAGTCTCAGGTCGACAGAGTAACACAGCGTCAAGACGCGTCAGGGGCCACTCCGACCCGACTACGCGGCCACCGAGAGACGACTTCGTCCAGTCACACCGGTCTGTTACAGGCTGAAGGAAGTCGGTCGGGTGATCAGAGAGATCCGACGGACGCCGCCGGCCAACACGACCCAGTCGCCACCATCGTCGAAATCTGTCTCCAGAACGCCCGAGACGTGAACAGGGTAGACGACGTGTTCGTCGACGAGACCAGTTCCGAGGAAGTCGTCGATCTCTACTTCGTCATCGAGGCAGAGTCACTCGACCGTCGATTGGCGCTCGTCGAGGCAGTCAACGCCGCTCGGGACGTCCACCCGGCGTGGGAGATTACACCACGGATAATCGCACGAGAGACAGACCCCGACCTCGATCAGTTGCCGAAGTCGGCGACCCGCGTCGAGGATCTTCAGCACCGTCGGAACAGTCACGCTCACAGACACAGACACGCCTTCTGAGTGTAGTTTCAGACCTCGCACCAATGCCGTCCGAGACAGCACACCTCGACGAAGCGACGAACAACAAACAGATGTCGCGAGCAATCGAGAACCAGATCAGGGACAGTGACGACGTGTCCGTGGCCGCGAACAACTGGATCGTCACAGCCGAGTTCTACGCCGCTGTCCACTACACGGACGCCGTTCTCAGCCAGTCTGGGCTTCATCCGGACGGCCACGGGGAACGATTCGATCTCGTAAATCGCCGGGACGCCTTCACTAGCAGAGCAGCGACCGTGTACGAGTCCCTGTACGATTTGTCGGTTCAGTCGAGGTACGAGTGCAGCCAGATGCACGCTGGACAGGTGAACTCGGCACGAAAGGCGCTCGGGATACTGAAATCCGAACTCCCGAACGTTGGGTGACACTGCAGTCACGGCCACGACTACACGGCGCTGGCGAACTGTTCGTCCACCGAGGGTCGTCAGTCGAACGTCTCCTCGTACAGGTCCCGAGCGTGTTCGATCGCGTCGAAGGCGGCTTCGCGGTCTTCGAAGCCGAGCGTCTCGACCTCTTTGCCCTCCTCCAAGTTCTTGTACGTCTCGAAGAACTCGGCAATCTCGTCGAGCGTCTGCTGTGGGATGTCGTCGAGATCCCCGATGTGGTCGTACCGTGGGTCCTCGGAGGGGACAGCGATCACTTTGTCGTCTTTCTCACCGTCGTCGTCCATGCCCATCAGCGCGACGGGGCGAGCCTCGATCACACAGCCGGGGAACGTCTGGTCTTCGACGAGCACCAGCACGTCGAACGGGTCCTCGTCGTCGTAGTACGACTGCGGGATGAACCCGTAGTCGGAGGGGTAGTGGACGTTCGAGTGGAGCACACGGTCGAGCACGACGCCCGGCACGTCCTTGTCGTACTCGTACTTGTTGCGCTCGCCTTTCAGACACTCCACCACCGCGTAGATCTCCTCCGGCGGGTTCGGTCCCGTCTCGAGGTCTTCCCAGAGGTTCGTCATGTAACGCGGTAGTTCGACAAAACCGGGCAAAGACCTTTCGCATCGACACCGCTCGTGTCGTCGGTGAGCGTCCGTTCTCGCGTCTCGTGGCTGTCTTCGCGTCTGGCGGTGGCGCTCCCAGCCGTGCGTCTTCCCCCGGCAGGTACTGGGAGCGGGCGAGAACAGACCGAAGAGCAAAGTCTCGGACGCTCGAACCGCCCGAGTATGGTCGAGACACACAGCTACGGTGCGTGGCCGTCGCCGGTCGGGGCCGAGACAGTCGCCTCGGCGACGGTGGACCTCGGCGGGCTCGAAGTCGTCGACGGGGCGGTCTACTGGCTCGAACGCCGTCCGAGCGAGGGTGGTCGTGGTGTGATCGTCCGCGCTCCAGCTGCGGACGCTGGTGGGACGACAGCCGACGCTCGCGGTGCGACAGACGCCACCAGCGGTGAGGCAGCCGACGGATCTCCCGCGAGTGACGTGTCGAGAACGGACGTGACACCCACGGACGTGACCCCGGCAGACGTAGACGTACGGACACTCGTCCACGAGTACGGTGGCGGGGACTTCACCGTCGGCGACGGCACGCTCTACTTCGCTCGATTCGGCGACCAGCGACTCTGCCGACTCCCGCTCGACGATGCGTCTGGCAACACGGACGGAGACGAGAGCGGAGACGGGGAGCCGCCGACGGCAGAGCCAGAGCCGATCACACCGCCGCCGGAGACGGAGCACGGACTACGGTACGCCGACTTCGAGCTCACGCCCGACGGCGAGCGACTGTACGCCGTCCGCCAGCGTCACGAACCGACGAGTGAGACGGGGCGACGTGGAGCAGCGGACACAGAGGCGAGCGACGACTCGCCCGAAGCGGCAGACGCGGAGGCGAGTGGCGATCCGACCGAGGAGCCAGTCAACGAACTGGTCGTACTCCCGACGGACGGGAGCGAGCCACCCACAGTCGTCGCACGCGGACACGACTTCTACTCGTTCCCGCGGCTCTCACCAGACGGGGAGTGGCTGGCGTTCACCTCGTGGGACCACCCACGGATGCCGTGGGACGGCACCGCCCTCTCTGTCGCCCGCGTCGCGGACGACGGAACGCTCACCGACCAGCGGGTCGTTCTCGGCGGCCCCAACGAGTCCGTCTTCCAGCCGTCGTGGGACGCCGACGGCCGACTGTACGCCGTCTCCGACCGGACGGGCTGGTGGAACCTCTACCGGACGACGGACCCCGTTGCTGTGACGGAAGGTGACGAGAGCACAGCGCCTGACGACGGGGCGGCGTCTGGCGACGAGGCGAGATCTGGCGACGAGGCGGGATCTGGCGACGGGGCGGAATCTGGCGACGGGGCGGGGTCTGGCGAGGGTTGGCTGACTCCGATCGGCGACGAAGCACTAGAGCGTCCCGGCTCGGCCGATCCCTCCACACCGGCACCGACCGGCTGGGAGTCAGTCCGGACGGAGTCGGCGTCGTACGGCACCCCACAGTGGGTGTTCGGCTTGTCGACGTACGCCCACCTCGCAGACGGACAGATTGCCGTGCTCCGCACGACGGGCGGTCGGCAGGAACTCGGACGACTGGACCCGGAGACCGGGGCGTTCGAGGCTGCAGACCTGCCGTACGAGACCTACTCGTATCCACACCTCGAAACCGACGGTGAGACACTGGCGTTCCACGCTGGTGGACCACAGACACCACAGGGTGTCGTTCGGTGGACACCAGAACTCGGCGACTCGTCGACACCCGACCCCGGCGACTCGTCGGCACCCGACATCGGCGACTCGTCGACACTGTCCGCGTCCGCGAGAGACGATACTCTGGAGGAACTGCGTGCATCTGCACAGTTCCCGTTCGCCGAGTCGTACCTCCCAGAGCCGATCCACTTCTCGTACCCGACGGGGCCAGACGGGACAGCGACGGCCTACGCCTACTACTACCCGCCGACGAACCCGGACGTGACCGCTCCCGACGACGACCAGCCGCCGCTCGTGGTGACAGTCCACGGCGGACCGACGGGGCGCGTGTTCCCGACAGCCGAGGCGAAGCGAGCGTACTTCACCTCGCGTGGGTTCGCCGTCGTGGACGTGAACTACCGCGGGTCGACGGGGTACGGGCGAGCGTACCGCGACGCCCTTGACGGGGAGTGGGGTGTGCGGGACACGCTCGACTGCGTCGCGGTCGCGCGCTACCTCGGCCACTGGGGTGTCGTCGATCCGAGCCAGACGGCGATCCGTGGCGGCAGTGCCGGCGGGTACGCCACCCTCGCGGCGCTGGCGTTCCACGACGAGTTCGACGCGGGAGCGAGCTACTTCGGCGTCGCGGACCTCCGTGCGCTCGCCGAACACACGCACAAGTTCGAGTCGCGCTATCTCGACGGGCTCGTGGGACCGCTGCCCGACGCTGCGGACACCTACGACGCGCGCTCGCCGGTCACACACGCTGCCGAGATCGACGCCCCGACGCTCGTGTTGCAGGGGGGTGAGGACCGCGTCGTGCCGCCGGAGCAAGCCACCTCGATGGTGGAGTCGCTCGTCGAGACTGCAACGCCGTACGTCTACGTGGAGTTCCCCGAGGAACGACACGGGTTCCGGGACGCCGACAGCCGCGAGACTGCCGTCGAGACGGAGCTCGGGTTCTACGCCGCCGCGTTCGCGTTCGACCGTGACGACGTGACGATTCCGACGCTCGACCGGGGAGAGTTCCGTCGCCGCCACCCGACCGTGACGGACGAGGAGTGATCGACTCACTGTGACGACGGTCACGGTCTGCCGGGATGGCGACGATCACATCTGCGAGGAACGAAGAGAGTATCTGAAGAGTATCTGAAGCCCCTCCGCGCACCAGCGCGTGCGACTCCCTGTCGAGCACGGAGCCACCCCGAACAGACCGCCGTTCTTCACTGTTCGAATATCAGACTCCTGTCAGCTCTGGACTGTTCGTAGCCCGGTCGACACCCCCCGCTTTTCGCGTGTGCGCGAGCGCGCACGCATGACTCACATTGAAGTAGTTGGGAGTAGTACAGATGTTTCGCATGAGCTCCGCAAGCGACCTGAGCGAGATCTTCGAGTCGGTGACGGGAACAGAGACGATCACGAACGAGCAGGACTGCGACGCCGCCAACAGTGCCGACGGCGACGCGTCCGAGACGGGCGAAGACTTCAGCTTGGAGTCCGTCCGGAACGACCTGATGGCGGACGCCGCAGACGACATGGACGGCGGGACGCGATAGCGGAGCGGCCGGTCCCCGAGTCCCCGCTCTCGACGCCGCAACCTTGGTAGTCGTCCACCCCCAACGACGCGTATGACCGACGACAGCGGCGCAGACTCGGCGTCGCTGCGGACGCGTATCGCGGCACTCGACCCTGCAGAGAGACACCACTTCGTCACGGAACTGTACAGTGAACGCGGCTGGTCTGTCCTCGGCCGCGACTCGACAGCACCGTCGGGGTGGTCTGTCGTCTCGGTTCAGTCTCCTCGCGGTGGTCGAACGGCCACTGTCTACGTCTGGACAGGCGAACAGCCGACAGGAGACGGCGGGCAGTTACCGCAACTCGACGAGAGCGACCGTCTCGTCGTCTCCGAGTGGCCGCACGGAGAGAGTGAATCGCCCGAGTCGGAGTCGACCGTCCCGTCGGAACGACTCCTCGACTCGGCAGCGCTGGCCGAACAGTACCGATACGCCCTCTCACCGGCGGCGCAGTCACGACTCGCCGAGTCGGTCTTCGACACGGACGCGGCGACCCTCCTCGACACGCCTCCCCGGTCTTCGTCACCGTCGACATCGCCGTCGACCCCCTCGCAGACGCCCGAAGCGGAACGACGGAGTGCGAGCGAGAGACCGACGAGGGGGCAGAGCGAGGCGTCCAGCGACGGGGCGACAGAGCGGCGAAGCGAGGCGTCCAGCGGCGGGGCGACAGAGCGGCGAAGTGGGCGGGCTGGTGGCAGTACCGAGAGACCCCGCGAGACTGCGGGGTGGTCACACGTCGCGGGTGAGAGCGCGCACGCCGCCGCTGCCGGAGGACACACACGACGAGACGTAACGACCGTCACAGAGACGGACGGTTCCGCGTCTTCTGGCGGAGGGACACCGACGGGGTCGGAGACAGACGGACAGCCGGGCGAGACGAGTGAGACGGAACCGGGAGGCGAGGGAGGTCAGACGGAGCCGGGAGGCGAGACACAGCGGGTCGCCTTCGGCGGCGTGTTGCTCGTTGGTATCGTAGTCGTCGCTGCGGCGGCCGTCGGCGTCGCTCCGCTCCCGCCGGCACTCGCGGACGCACTCGGCAACGACGGCGGGCCCGGAGGCGCGGACCAGTCGTTCGCTCCCGGCGGGCCGCCAATCGACAGAGACACGGATCAGGTGCCGACACTCCCGCGGCGCGCGGGGACGGACGGCGTGCCGCCGTCGGTCGGAGAGAACGACTCACTCCCGCCCGGTGTCTCACCCGACGGCGACCTCGACACGACGATACTGTCGGCGCGGACGGAGCGCGTGTTGTCCAACGAGTCGTACCGCTTCGAGTTGACGTACCGCGAACGAGTCAGCGGGACGCCGACGATCCTGTGGCGGGAAGTCGCACACGTCGTGAACGAGAGCCGGTACGCGTCGCGTGTGACCCTGCTGGGCGAGCCAGTCGGGCAACCGTCGTACGTCGACCAGACACCCGTGTACGCCGCAGACGGACGGCTGTTCGAGCAGTCCGCAGACGGTGACGGTGTCGAGCGACTCGACGGCGGCACGGCTTCGTGGGACCCGTACCTCACCCGCACGACGCAGTACATCGACTGGTTTCTCACGGTCCGGGAGTCGAGTCTGATCGGCACTGCCGAGCGTGACGGACGAGACGTGGTCCTCCTGCGACTGCGTGAAGATCCGTGGCCGGGCGTGCAGAACACGACTGGCGTCGCTGTCGTCTCCGACCGTGGGGTCGTCCGCGAGATCCACCGCAGCTACCGCCTCCCCGACCGACCGTCTGTCCGCGTCACTGTGACGATCCGAATCTCGCGTGTCGGGTCGACGAGCGTCTCACAGCCGGCGTGGCTGACGCGAAACGGGACGAGCAGCCTCGGCGGTCCTCACCACTCGACGACGTACGTGCAAACGTCACCACCGTCCTCGCGGCAGTGATCGCTCTCCTCGCGGAGGGTTGCCCGGTCGTCGCTGAACGCCTCGACGGTGCCGAGGACAAGCCCTTGATCGTACACACACGGGTACGGGTTCTCACACCGCACTCGTGCGCGGTCCCGGCCGGCGTCAGTCGCCTCGTAGGAGCCGATCTCCCCTCCGCGGTGGTTGAGCTGGTAGGCGTCGTCGATAGACTGGAGCGCGGCCAGTGGCGTGTCGACGCCGGGCGGCCACTCGGCGTTCTCCGGGGTCGACCGACCGATCTGTTTCAGTGTGCTGTCTCCGACCTGCTCGGCGATCTGCCTGTACGCGTCGAGGTAGTTCGACTGCGGGTACCACTCGTCTGGGTCTGGATCGTCGATGTCGTTCACTGCGAGAATCTCGCGTGCTCTCTCCTCGAACACCGTCGGCACTCCGTCGACGATCGACAACACGGCACTCCCCTGTACCTCTACCCCCTCCTCGAACGGTTCGAACACCGCCATGTTTCGACACAGTTCGCGGAGTGTATTGTATATTACCTTTAAAATCGTTTCTATATTTGGAGATAGCAAATCTCAACCGGTGCTGCACAGCCTCGCGGCTCGTGCGCCGAGTCGTCGAGAAGCGCGTCGCGGTGTCACTCGCGGTCGACGAAGTCGACGTGCTCGAACTCGAAGCGAGCGCCGCCCGCAGCGCTCTCCGCCACGGACACACTCCACCCGTGGGCTTCGGTGATGCGGTTGACGATCGTCAGCCCGAATCCCGTACCGCCGTCTCCGGTGGTGTGTCCGGGGTCGAACACGGCAGCTCGGTCGTCTGGCGGGATGCCGGGACCGTCGTCTTCGACGAAGAACCCGCGGTCGCCGAGACGGCCGACACGGACTGTCACGTCCTCGCCGCCGTGTTCGACGGCGTTGCGGAACAGGTTCTCGAAGACGTGGCGGAGTCGACTCCGGTCGCCACGGAGTGTCGCGTCCGCGACGAGCTCCACCGACGCTCCCGTCTCTCCGACCGTCTGCCAGCAGGCATCGACCAACGCACCGAGGTCGACCGGCTCCGTCTCGGCGACTGTCTGGCCCTGTCTGGCGAGTGTGAGCGTGTCGTCGACGATCTCCTCCATCCGCGAGAGTGCGCGCACAATCGGCGGGAGGTGGTCGCTGTCACACTCCGATTCGAGGAGGTCGAGTCGCCCGACGGCGACGTTCAGCGGGTTCCGGAGGTCGTGGCTGACGACGCTTGCGAACTCGTCGAGCTGTTCGTTCCGGCTGCGGAGCTGGCGCTCGCGCTCGACGCGCTCGGTGACGTTCCGCGTGATGCCGACGATCCGGGAGACGTCTCCGTCGGTGATCACCGGCGCGAGGTTCGTCTCCCAGACTCGTGCGTCCGCTGTCACGTGGAGTTCCTCTTGGTACGAGACCGGCTCGCGGGCGCGAACACACCGGTGGTAGTTGGCGGTGAGCTCCCTGCCGCGCTCGTCGCCGAACACCGCTGCCGGGGTCTTCCCGCGCACCTCTTCGGTGGTGAGCCCAGTCTGTTCCTCGTAGGAGGGGCTCAGTCGCTCGAACCGGAACTGTGGCTCGCCGTCACCGTCCGACTCCACGTCGAGCAGGAAGATCGCGTCCTCGGAGTTGTCCAACAGCGCGCGGTACTCCCCTGCGAGTTCGCGGAGCTCTCCCTCGCGTCGCTTCCGGTCCGTCACGTCTCGACTCACGACGAGAATGCCGTCGATCACGTCGTCGTCGAGGTGGTTCCGCATCCGTGACTCGACCCAACACCACGACCCGTCTGCCTGCCGGAAGCGGACTTCGACCGTCTGTGGCTCGTCTGGCCGCTCGTGGAGCTGTTCGATTGCCTCTGCGACGACGGGCCGGTCTTCCGGCGGCTGGTACTCGTAGCCGACTTCACCGACGAGATCGGACGGCTCGTAGCCCAACACTCGCTCGACGGACGGACTCACGTACGTGATCTTCCCCTCCGCGTCGATGATCGTCGCTACGTCTGTGGAGTGCTCGACGAGCTTCCTGTACAGTTCCGACTGCGCGCCGGACTGCTCGTCTCCCACTGACGACGGGTTCACGTGTAGACTGGACGATATTGAGTGTGAGAACATAAGTGGTGTGGTGGTGAATGTCGATATCGTCACCACGAGCGAGTCTCGCGACTGGCCGCCGACGCTCGCCGAGCTGATCGAGCGGGAACTCGATGGACTCTCAGACTCGCGGTTCGCAGACTGCCACGAGGTGGTCGCGCCCGCGCTCCGAGAGCGTGCTGCGGCAGTGTCCGGCCCGCTCCGTCCCGTGTTGAGACACGTGGACGCTCCATCGAGAACCACCTCTGGGACGACGAGCACGAGACGCTGACTGCCGTACTCGACTGGGGATTCACGGTGGCGGCGACACCGGCGTACGACCTCTCGTGTGTCGCGCACAGTCTCTGCGGCGGCCACTGGGCGTTCCTGCCCGACACGTCGGACTACCGCGAGTCTGTCCGCGAACCGCTGATCGACGGCTACCGCGCGGCGCTCGACGACGGGACGGCCGACTCCGAACAGACCGACCGAGGGACGGCCGACTCCAAACAGACCGACCGAGGGACGGCCGACTCCGAACAGACCGACCGGAGGACCGTCGACTCCGACAGACTCGATGTCGACCGCGTAGCCGGCCGGTTCCGCGGCCGCTGGGACTGCTACGGTCTGTTGTCGGTCGTCCGAACGATGGTGTTGTTCGACTGGTACGAGACGCGCGGGATTGGGCCGGACCGTCGTGAGGCGGCTGCCGAGCGGCTGCGCGAGGTGACGACAGCGTGGGCGACTGGTCCGAGAGGACCGAACAGCGAAGCGTGACAGAAGCAGTCACGACAGCGAAGCGTGACAGAAGCAGTCACGACAGCGAAGCGTGACAGAAGCAGTCACGACAGCGAAGCGTGACACAGGCGGTCACAACACACCAATCACAATCCCGAGTGCGGCGAGCCCACCGACGATCATCAGGAGTCCGACGACGAATCCAGCGAGACCTTGTACCCCCTTCTGTGCGACAGCGCGCATCTCGCTCCCAGTTCCAATTCGGTAGTCGACCTCCGGACCGTCTCCGACCGCGACGCTGCTGTCGCCGACAGCGTCGGCCCCGTCGACTCGCTGACCCCAGACGTGGACCGTCTCGCCGATGTCGATCCGACTCTCCTCGTGGACGATCTGCCCGCTCCCGTCGTGTTCGTCCTGCTCGATGTCGAGGTTCGCGCCGGTCGGATCGACTGGGACGGAGCCGGACTCGTCTTCGACGCGGAACGGCACCGTGGCGTGGTCGTGAGCGAGCTGGTGAACCGTCCGGTGGTCGTCGTGATCGGCCCCGTGGTCGTCGAAGTCGTCGACACCAGTGTCGTGGTGCTCGATCCGCTTCTTTCGGTAGTCGTAGGCGAGACACTCCGTGTCCGTGTGTGGCGACTGGAGCGTCTCCTCGAGCGGCTGTGCCGTCCCCTCGACCTCGACGACGCCGTCCTCGCTCGCAACCTCGGCGGCTGGCGTCTCCTCGTTCGTTGCGATGTCACGGGCCTTCAACAGCGGCCCCGGACTGTTCACCACGACGTACGTTCCGACTGCGACGCCCCCGATCCCAGCGACGAGCAGTTCCAGTGTCCCTGGCCCTTGGAGCGGCAGCAACGCGTCGACTGTCGGCATCGTGTGAGTGTGTGTACCAGTACCAAAATAACTGTTCGGGCGAACCGGGTGGAGCTGCCGTCGGTCAGTCGTACAGTTTCCGTGCAGAGACGCCGACACCGACAGCGGCGACGAACTCGACAGCGATCACCCCCCAGAAGGCAGTCCGGGAGTCGAGACCGACTGCCGTCGCGGCCGGCAGGACGAACAGGCCCGCCATCGCCACGAAGAAGGAGACGACGAGCCCGGCGACCGCGGCTCTGTTGAGCTGTCGCACGTCGAGGTCTTCCTCCAGTTCTGGATCGTCCGTACTCACGGGTTGTCCTCCTGTCGTCTGTCGTGTCGTCGCTGGTGTGTCATGTGGCCAGTGGTGTCGTGGTCGGTCGTCCGCCTCGGGTCGTCGGGCGTCTACTCGTGTCGCGGTCTCCGCCTCGGGTCGTCGTCGGGTGTCCGCTCGCGTCGCGGTCGGGTCTCCGCCTGCCGTCGTCCGTCGGTCACGTGCTCCGTTCACTCGGAGCTGTCTCACACAGTCGGACAACTCCGATCAGGCGTTCCGGCAGCGCGTTCCGACAGCGCACTCCGTACACAGTCGACACTGTCGGCGCGTGACACGTCGAAAAAATAACGTCCGATCAGTGAGTTGTCCGTGCTGTCGTCAGTCTGCAGCCTGCTCGTCCGCCTCGGCTGACGGCGTCGGAGCGGACGACTCACCGAGGATGGCGCGACTGCGCAGCAGGATGAGGCCGAACCCGACCTTCGCGGTCACGTCCAGGACCATGTACAGCAGGGTCTCGACCTGCAGCGAGACGACACCCGCCCCCTCCGTGCCGACGATCCACACGATGGGGTAGAACGTCCAGAGTACTAACACCAGATTACGGAGTGTGGTGAACGTCGACTGGGTGTCCGGGTCGAGGTCGTCGACCTTCGAGGTGAGGGCCCCGTACAGCATGTACAGGAGGAACACGAACGCGATCGTGCTCACCGTCCACCAGATGTAGCGGTAGAAGAACACGTTGTTCTCCAGCGCACCGACGAGACCGGTGACGATCATGAACGCGTCCGTGAGGACGAGCGCGTAAACCGTGTTCCGATCAGCGTCGGCGAGCAGCGCCAAGTCGAGCAGCAGCAGCGGGGTGGTGAACAGCCAGTCGGCGTACCGCGCCCAGTAGATGTCGAGGGTTACCCCGCCGACGTTCACTTGGGTCAGTCCGAACCCGAGGAACATCGACAGATAGGACGCCGCCGCGATGGCTGGGATCATGATGGTCAGAATGTAGTACTCCTGCTGCTCTGGATCGGTCACTCCCCAGCCCTTCGCGATGAAGTAGAAGGTGCCGAGGAGCATGGCTACGAACCCGATACCGAGCCAGATCTGTTCTGGCCGTGCGAGTATCTGCACCGGAGCTAGCGACATGGTACATTGAGAAGACACGGGTTGCAACCACTTAAAACCTAACTCCCTTGTTGTGTCTTTGGGCCGGTAACTTCCTCGCCGGCTCTGAGCGGCGAGTCAGTCTGTCTCGCGCGTACTGTGGGCCGGTGTGACACACTACAGGTGAGGAAGTGTCAGTTGAGTGTATCGACAGGGAGAGCGTCGACGCGTCGCTCGTCACGTTCTGTTGTACTGTCGGTCACAAGCCATCAAACCCGGGGGTCGACAGAACCGAGGCGAGACGCGTTGGAACCCCGAGTGACACGCAACAACCTATCAACACTTGT
>CAKZQY010000266.1 GCA_937142015.1 uncultured Halobacteria archaeon | reverse complement strand
CCGACGCCTTCGACTGCCTCGGTGGCGATGTCCGCGAGCGCGTCGTCTGGCACGTCCTCGTGACAGAGGTGGATGGAGGCTCTGGCGCTCGTCTGAACGAGGCCTGCAGCGCGCTCCTGTGGGAACGCGCGGGAACGCTTCAGCGTCCGAGCGGCGCGAACGAGCACCTGCCCCGCGTGGTACAGTTCGAGGTGCCCGGTGCCGTCCGTGTACTCTGGCGCTGCGGTCGCGTCGAGACCGGTGGCCGTTGCAGCGTCGAGATCGGCAGTCGCTGGAACGTCGTCGTCGAGATCCGCCGACTGGCCCGGCAGGTCCCGCCCGCGCAGGCGGTCGACCTCGTCGAGCGCGAGTGTGGCGTCCGTGATCGCCTCGCGGTAGTCGTCGTGGGCCTCCGCGGCTCGCGTGAACGCGGCGTCTGCCTCTGCGAGTGCCGCGTCGATCCGGTCTGCCGGGGTGCTATCGTCTGACTCCTGTGCGTCTGCCCGTCCGTCACGCTCTTGTGACGGTGTGTCTGAGTCGGTCATGGGTTTGTCGTGTTCTGTGCGACACCCCGGTGAGGGTGGTGTGACACCCTCGCCACTTCTTGCTGTTCTGCCGAAGCAGCGAGCCCGGCGTGCCGCAGTTCTCGCTTGCTCTGTCTCTGACTTAATCGTTTTGATGTCGTTTCCAGTGGTGACACGAAGGTTTATCAGTGATAACGAGCGGGTGATACGAGGAGTTCACCTCAACTGACAGCGTCGTCGTCGTTCTCGGAGACCGGAAGCAGACCGACGAGTCGTCGTTCTGTCGTGTGGTCGTCCTCGGCCGACCGACCACGCTGGTCCTCGGCCGACTGACCACACGCACCCTCGACAGCCGGAACCGGAGCCGTCACGGCAGTGATCTCGAATCCCAGTCGCTCGTAGAACGGACGGACAGCAGGGCGGAACGTCGCAGTGAGTGGCCCGTCCGTCGTCGCGTCGGCGGCACGAACGAGCGCCGTCCCGACACCCTCCGCCTGTCGGCGTGGGCGGACGGCAATCGTCTCGACGTGTGTCGCCTCGGATCGCTCGCGCCACGTCGGCGGGAGACAGTCGACGCACGAGCTGTCGCGCGACTCCGGCGTCGCTGACGGTCCCGAGTCCTCCGGCGTCGCTGGCGGCCCCGAGTCGTCCGCCGTGGCTGACGGTCCCGAGTCGTCCACAGATTCCCCACGGAACGCGCGCACAACGAGATTGGTGTCCGGCGAGACAGCGGGAGCAGTCGACACGAGCGTTCCCACCACCGTGTCACGGTCGTCAGTGAGGGCGACGAGCGCGTTCCCTTCCGCGACGAGTCGGTCCAGCGACGGCGGTGACGCCAGCAGCGTCGCGTCAAGCACACCGCGAATCGCGGCGGTGTCAGTCGGGCGCGCCGGTCGGATCGTCACGTCACCGGGCACGGCCCGTCGCCCCCGCTCGGCCCCCACCCTTGACGAGTCGGAGGAGTTCGACACGCTCCTCCGTGACGGTGCCGTCCTCGGCGACCGGACGACCGTCGACGAGCACTGTCACCTCGTGTGGCGAGAAGCCGACGGCACGACAGAGGTCGGCGTAGGTCGCGTCCTCGGCGACGCTGACGGTCTCCGTCTCTCCGCCGACCACGTCACAGGTGACGTTCACACCGCGTGTCGACGTGGGAGGCGTATCAGCATTTCGAGCCAGCCGTTCGAGTTCGCAGTTCGAGCCAGCCGTTCGAGCTGCGGTTGTCGTGGCTGTGGCGGGCGAGTCGTCGTGACTGTGGCGGGCGAGTCGTCGTGGCTGTGGCCGGCGGGTACAGTCCATCTGGAGCATCGCTGGAACCAACAGAACACCTTATGAGAGGGAACGCGAACAGCGAGGTGTGTACGACACACTACTCGTCCCGACGGACGGCAGCGAGGGGACCACGGCAGCAGCGACACACGCGTTCGGGCTGGCGGACACCTACGACGCGACGGTGGTACTCGTCTCGGTGGTCGACACGCGGAACCGCTTCGGCGGGTGGTCGACCGGCACGGACCCGGACGAACCGACGGCGATGGACAGAGCGGAGGCGGAGGCTGGCCGCGCGCTCCAGCGCGTCGCCGACGAGGCACCCCCCGGCGTGACTGTGGAGTCACACGTCGAGCGTGGCGTCCCTCACGAGGTGATCGTCGAACTGGTCGAGAGCCGAGGAATCGACCTCGTGGTGATGGGGACCCACGGCCGGACTGGTGTCAAACGACAGATCCTCGGGAGTGTCACGGAGCGGGTGCTCCGACTCGCCGACGCTCCGGTGCTCGCTGTCGGACTCGACGAGTCGCCGGCGACCGACGAGTCGGCGACGACCGACGAATCGGTGGCGACCGACGAGTGACGGAGTCGTGCCACCAGTTCGGCTACTCGACCGTGACGCTGTCCGTCGTCCAGCAGTCGCGGAACGTGCCGGTCGACTGGAGTGAGAGTTCGAACAGGTAGGTCACAATCCGGCCACCGGGACCGGTGACGGTGACAGCGGTAACAGCGCGGAAGCCCATCGGCTTTACCCGTGGGAGGAAGCGCGTACGCCCCATACAACAATCCACCGACTACAGCATTGCC
>CAKZQY010000265.1 GCA_937142015.1 uncultured Halobacteria archaeon | reverse complement strand
AGCAACGAGCTGTCTCGGTTGATGAACCTCGGAAGTACTGATAGTGTGTCACCTGCTGACAGACGGGAAGTAGATTTTATACGGAGGGTCCGATAGGGGTCTCCAACGATGTCCGCTCCCGGCTGGCGCTGGTGGGCTCTCGACGCGGGGGCGGACAGTCTCGCTCGCGTCGTCTCGGTGGCGTAACCCCGAGCCGGCGCGGCGGGCGCTCACTCCGTTCTCTCGACGGTCGACACACACACACTGGGTCGACTGCATCGAAACCACCGAGTCGACTCCATCGACGCGAGTCGGGTCAGTCGTGTCGGCCCTCGACCGGCGCAGTGAACAGACGACCAACTACGCAGCGACAGCTCTTCCACACACGATGACAGATCACGACGACGACACAGACACGACGACAGATCACGGCCACGGCACAGACACGACGACAGATCACGGCCACGGCACAGAACAGAGGGTCGGAGCAGACAGCCACGAGGACCACACAGTCACCCCGTACGACGTCGCAGGCGACGTTGACTACGACCGGGTACGCGAGCAGTTCGGCGCGGCAGCACTGACAGACGCAGACGTCGACTCGTTCCCGGAACCAGTTCACCAGTTACTCAGACGGCGGGTGTTCTACGCCGGGCGCGACGTGCGGCGGTTCACCGAGGCCGCCGCGGCGGGCGACCGCGTCTCGGTCGTCACCGGCGTCGGTCCGTCGGGGCCGATGCACCTCGGTCACGTGCTCGTGTTCTACTTCGCGCGGTACCTCCAGCGAGAGGCGGGCGCGCACGTCTACATTCCGCTGTCAGACGACGAGAAGCTGTTCGGCGGCGACCTCTCTCCGAGGGAGCGGCGACAGTACACGCGGTCGAACCTACGGAACCTGTTGGGTGTCGGCTTCGACCCGGAGCGCACCCGTATCCTCGTCGACACGGTGGACGCCGAGGCAGTGTACCCACACGCCGCGCGGTTCGCCGGGGAGTTGACCACCGACGCAGTGGAGTCGGCGTACGGCCGCCAGGACCGTCCGGGGCGGCTGTTCTACCCCGCGGTCCAGACGACACACCTCCTGTTACCGCAGCTCGTCGACGGCCCACACCCGACGCTGGTCCCCGTCGCGGTGGATCAGGACCCACACGTCCGCGTCTCCCGAGACGTCGCCGGGAAAGACCGGTACGACGTGACCAAACCTGCCGCACTGCTGTCGAAGTTCCTCCCGCGACTCGACGGCGGCGGCGGGAAGATGAGCAGCTCCGACCACGACAGCCCCGAGAGCGCAACAGCGTCGGGCACCGACACGGCGAGTCCCACGGCGTCGGACGACAGCGCGAGGAGCGTTGCAGCGTCGGACGACGGCACCGCACCGCCGATCTACCTCGACGACGACCGCGAGACGGTCGAGCGGAAGTTCCAGCGACACGCCTACTCCGGCGGCAAATCCAGCGTCGAGGCCCACCGTCGGGAGGGCGGGAACCCAGCGGTCGACGTCGCCTACCGCTTCCTCCACGCGTTCTTCGAGCCCGACGACGAGGAGATCGAGCGGATCGCCGAGCAGTACCGCGACGGGTCGCTGTTGTCGGGCGAGTTGAAACAACGCGCCGCCGACGCCGTGGCGACCTTCCTCGAACGACACCGTGAGCGCCGGCCAGACGACGACGTGCCGGTCGCCGAGGCCGTCGACCCGTACCGACTTCGCGCGGACGAGCGTGCGCGGCTGCGGAACGACCTGTAACACAGTCGTCTGTCGCGGCGTCTACAGTCGTCTGTCGCGGCGTCTACAGTCGTCTGTCGTGGCCGCTACCCCCGTCACGTCGCCAGCGCGTCGGAGAGCAAGACACTTGCCAGTTCCAGCCGAAAGAGTGGTATGTCCATCACGCTGTACGCGTTGGACGGCTGCCCGTGGTGTGAGAAGGTCCACGACGCCCTCGACGAGCACGGCATCGACTACGAGACGGAGTGGGTCGGAGCGCTCCACTCCGAGCGCGACGAGGTCAAGCGCGTGAGCGGCCAGCGCGCGGTTCCGGTGCTCGTCGACGACGAGCACGGCGTCACGATGAACGAGTCCGCCAACATCCTCGAGTACGTCGAACAGACGCTCGCAGACGAGGCGGCCTGACGACACGGAGCGTTCGATGAGCATCTACACCGGTCGCGGGGACGACGGTGAGACGGACCTCCGCGACATGTCTCGGGTGTCGAAGACGGACACCCGGATCGAAGCGTACGGGACGGTCGACGAGGCGAACGCCCTCGTCGGGACGGTCCGCCCGACCGGGTACGACGACGTGGACGAGCGACTGGCGACGATCCAGAACCACCTCCACGTCGTGCAGGCGGATCTCGCCGACCCCGACTCGGGACCGGACGACCCCGAGATCGAGCAGACGCACGTCGAGCGACTGGAGACGTGGATCGACGAGATGGACGCCGAGCTGGAGCCGCTGACGGACTTCGTGTTGCCGACCGGCAGCCAGTCCGGCGCGCGACTCCACCACGCCCGCTCTGTCACTCGACGCGCGGAACGACGGACGGTCGCACTCGCCCGCGAGGAGTCGATCAACGAGACGACCGTGACGTACCTCAACAGACTCTCCGACGCGCTGTTCACCGTCGCGCGACTCGTGAACCAGCGCGACGGCGAACCCGAAGAGAACCCGACGTACTGAGACTGGCTCGACGTCGTTCGCACGGCGGCTGCCACAGTTCGCACGGCGGCTGCCACAGTTCGCACAGCCGTTGTGACACCTCCCATTTCACACGGCTGCCAGGACAGTCGATTTCTCCCGGCGGTCGTTCTCGGAAAACACGCGGACACGGCCGTCACACACGGACGTACGACAGGTATATCCGGCAGGCACGGGTTGTTCCGTTCGGTGACACGACACGCCGCGGAGAGACGGCAGTGTGCCACAGCATCACCATCACACCCCCGAGGAGGGGATCACAATGGAAGATACGTCGAAGTACCTCGTTCACGCACGCATCACAGCAGACGGCGTCGTCGAGCGCTCGGACGTTGTCGGCGCGGTGTTCGGACAGACAGAGGGGCTGTTAGGAGACGAGCTGGACCTCCGGGACCTCCAGCAGTCCTCGAAGATCGGTCGCATCGACGTCGAGATCGACAGCGAACACGGCCAGTCGTTCGGCGAGATCACGATCACCTCCAGTCTCGACAAGGTCGAGACGGCGATTCTCGCGGCCTCGTTGGAGTCGATCACACGGGTCGGGCCGTGTGAGGCGCGCGTCGAGGTCGCGGAGATCGAGGACATGCGCGCGGCGAAGCGTCGAGAGGTGGTCGAGCGCGCCAAGGAACTGCTGGCCGAGTCGTTCGACGAGAGCGTGATGGACTCCTCGGAGATTCTCGAAGAGGTCCGCGAGGCCCAACGCGTCGAGCAGATCGACGACTACGCGGGCTACCCGGCTGGCCCGCGTGTGATCGACTCCGACGCAGTCATCGTCGTCGAGGGACGTGCAGACGTGCTCACGCTGTTGGAGTACGGGATCAAGAACGCCGTCGCCGTCGAAGGGACGAACGTGCCGACGGAGGTGGCAGATCTCACACAGGACCGGACCGTGACTGCCTTCCTCGACGGCGACCGCGGGGGTGACCTCATCCTCCGTGAACTCGCACAGGTCGGCGACGTGGACTACGTCGCGTTCGCACCCGAGAGTCACTCGGTCGAAGACCTCTCGCGGGAAGCGGTGATGGATGCCCTCCGCGAGAAGGTGCCGTTCGACACTGTCGAGCGGACCCACGAGACTGCCGCGACCGACGGGAGTGTCCAGCCGTCCTCGACCGACACGACGGACGGGGGTGTCCAGCCGTCCTCGACCGGCACGACGGATGGGAATCCCCAGCCGCCCTCGACCGGCACGGCGGCCGGCCAGCCAGAGACCCCGGGCCAGCGTCGACCGGAGAGTCCGAGTGGAAGCCGAACGGACACGCCGGGGAGGGGTCGACCGGAGCCGTCCAGCGGGACGCGGGCCTCCTCGACAGCGTCGGGACAGACGGACCGGACGAACACGGGAGCGAGCGCCGGAACACGCTCCGGGGGCGAGTCGAGTGAAGCCGACAGGACGACTGGCTCCGTCAGAGCCAGATCCAGCGGGTCGACAGACACCGTCGGCGGGGTCGGTCGTGAGGCCGGCAGCAGCGACCGCGTGACTGTCGACCCGACCGCTGTCGTCGACGAGATCACCCGTCCCGACAGTGGGTCTGACACGAGTGACGCGGGCGGAGACAGCGTGGCCGGTGGAGACGGAGACGACGCTGGCGGCGAGAGCGACGCAGATGCCGCCTCCGAGAGCGAGACCGAAGCGTCCGGCACTACCAGCACCGGAGCCAGTACAGCCACCGATCACGCGAGCGCGGACGACGAGGAAGCCAGCGCGGACGTGTCAGTCGGAGAGTCGACCGCAGTAGCGTCTGACGGAGAGTCGACTGCGACAGCGTCTGACGGAGAGTCGACTGCGACAGCGTCTGACGCCGAGGGCGAGACGACAGCCGCTGGATCGGCGACGAGCAGTGCGACCGCGGAGACGACGGGTGACGCGGCGACCGACGGAGTCACAGAGACCGAGAGAGTAGTGACGGACGAAGAGACCGACGGCGTCACAACGGACGCAGAGGCCGACAGCGTCACAACGGACGCGGAGGCTGACAGCGTCACAACGGACGCGGAGGCCGACAGCGTCGCGGCGGA
>CAKZQY010000264.1 GCA_937142015.1 uncultured Halobacteria archaeon | reverse complement strand
GTGACTCCCGTCGCCGTGGTGAACGTCCTCCGTCGACGGCCACGTGGTCGCCTCGGTCGGTGTTGGCCGCCGTCCAGCCGGTTGATCCACTTGTGACGCCCCCGGGATTCACGAACAACTGGTGACGCGCTGGACCGTCGATCACGACCGTCTCGACGAGTCGTTGCACACGTTCCGTTGTGGAGCGACCTGAACGAGTGACTGACACCGGGAACTTGTCGGTGATCGCGCCGGACTGCTGCCGCGGTGCCGCCGGGATCGGGACGGAGCACCAGCCAGTACGAGTAACCGACAGTGTGACTACGACCGTCCGCGCAGTTGTCCAGAAATCACGTTCTTCGGCAGGTCGTCGATCTCCTGAGGCGTCCAGGGTTGACCCTCTTCGAGAAGGCCAAGGAACTCCTCGAACTGTTCAGCAGAAAGCTTCGAGGGCCGTCCGCCCGCGAAGTTCGGGCGCAGTCCATCCGGTCTCGTGCGTTCGCGGGGAGGTTCTCGAAGTGTGGTACTTCCCCTCGAAACTCCCAAAGCTGAATCCTGTCGAAAGCTGCTAGGACCAACTACAAGAGTAGTTCAACCACCGTCTTGTTCCTGATCTCTCAACGCTGAAAGACTACATGCTACGAGGCATGAGCGCGATCACCGAATCGAACATCTGGTCATACTTTACCGGTAATAACTCAGCTTAATCACTATTACTCACCAATTGAAGATGCGTTGAGAACGGTGATCGTGACAGTGGTACCCTCTGACGTGTCGAAGGATACTTCACCGCCAAGCGTGCGGGCAGCCCAGGTGAGTTGCCACAAGCCCAGTCCAGTCCCGTGTTGGAGTGCTGTCTCGGTCCCGGCTTCAAGAGCAGACAACTCCGACTCGGGAATTCCCGGGCCGTCATCGGCGACCCGGATCTCACACCCGTTCGGAGTCGACTGGAGAGAAACGGTCACGTTGGTAGCATGCGTGACCGCATTGTCAATGGCGCTCTCTACCGCTGCTTCGAGGGCGGCGCGGTCGGTCGTTATGGTTAACGAGTCGGGGGCTTCGACGGTAACCGCGGAGTCGTAGGCTACGACAGTGTCGCGGAGGAGTTCGGCGACATCAATGGCAACGCTTTCCCGCGTCTCTGAGAGAAGTCGGTCGACCGTCCGTGCGCGGTCACTCATACGTGCGATGCGATCGGTCGTCTCAATTGCGGCGTCCGCGTGGTCGTCGTCAATGGCCTCGAGCTGAGCGTTGACGACATCAAGTTGGTTGCGCAGATTGTGACGCAGAACCCTGTTGAGGACTGCGAGTCGTTCCTTGCGGAGTTCTCGGTCGGTCACTTCCCTGAGACTAACCACGGTTCCCAGCCGCTGGTCGTGCGAGTCGAGGACCGTTGACACCTGCGGATCGTACTTCGCTGACTCCCCCGCGACATTGAGTTCGACCGTCTCGGCCGCTCGCAGACCGTGCACGCTGTTTCCGATAGTATCTTCGACAGTGACTATGCTGGCAGACGGGTCAAGCCCGTCCGACGCGGTGCGAAGACTCTCGTTCGCCCGCACCACCCGGTGCTCGTCATCCGCAACCAGCACCAAGTCGTCTGTCCCGTCGATGACATCCCGTTCGCCGACAACACCAACAGTAGGGGCTATTCTGAACGCGTCGAACCGGAACACCGCGAGTCCGAGCCCACACACCGCGCCAAGGGATCCAAGCACATAGGCGGCTCCCCCCGCTTCTCGGCCGAGTTGAGCGACGTACGGAATGTTGCTCCAGCACAGCCACATCGCCGCCGGTGCCCCAGCAAGAGTGATTCCCTGCCATACCGATACGTGATCGTACTGGCGCGTCGCTCGTATCAGCAGCACCATTCCGGCCACGGCCAGCGTCAGCGAGTAATACCGGCCGATAATTCCAAAGATTCCGAGAACCTGCTCTGACCCTACCGATACTCTCGTTAATACAGTCCATACGATAAAAACGAGAGTCGGAAAAGCGACCAGCGTGCCTGTTCTGAGCGAGAGTGGGACGAACCGCCCCGTGTACTGGAGTGCGAACACAGCCCACAGGGGGGCTGGGAGTATCCAGACAAGCGCCAGCCACCTCCCCACTAAACCCCTGAAGTCAGTCACTGAGATGAAACCGATGAGGATGCCGACGCTGACCACTCCAATGCCAACGCCGACCAGCGTGGTGTATCCCGTAAACCACGCGACGCCTGGTTTGTTGTATCGGTGAACGACCGTCGCACCGATAGTCAAAATCCCCGCTGCGCCCCCGACACCAATGGCGGCGACGATTCCAACGAGCATGGGGTACCATATACTCACAATCCAGGGTGGTATAGAACTGTTGACACACCAGTCACAAAAGTCGACACGGTCCTCGCCGTTCGCCTCTTCGCGGAGAAACGACGCGACAGCCCCTCGGTCGCGGGGGAACGGTGTGAATCCAGTTCGCCACACCCGCTCGTCGAGACTCACCCGGTGGACGAAGTCGGCGTCCTCGACGCTCGGCGGGTAGGGTGTGACGCGGTCGGCCGCGAGGAACACTGTCGACACGCCCGGCCGGTCTCGGCCGTATGTAGTAGTTGCGGTCCACGCCAACCGAGGCGGCCACATCCACCGGTGCGGTCACGCCGACCGAACGTCGACCACACCGTCGTCGACAGCGAGACGGAGTTGATCACCCCCATCCCCGATCTCGCCGCGGAGTCGGCCGTCGCCCACGGTCTCGAACGTGTCGACCACGCTGTCCTCGAACTTCGTCTTCGCGTCGTCGGACTCGACGATCAGCGTCGCGTCGAGTCCCGGGTCGACGCGCGCGACGATCCGACCGTCGTCACACTCCACCGTCGTGTCACCGTCGAGATCACCGATCCGTACGTCGACCTCCGCGTCGTCACCACGCAGATTGTCCAACACGACCGGTGTTACTGCCTCGAGGCTCCCGTCGCCGAGTGACCCACCGAGTTCGTCGACACCGTCGACAGTCACCTCGCCGTCGTCGATGTCCACGTCGACACTGCCGCCGACGTCCGTCGTGGAGACAGTGCCGTCGTCGGTGTCGAGTCGTGTGAGTGTCACGTCCGACGGCACCCGCACGTCCATGTTCTCGACGCCGCCGCCGACAGTGCCGAGCTGGAAGTTGTCCGTGAGCTCCACTCCGACAGACAGCTCGCCGCCGGCTACGTCGCGGGTCACACGCACCTCGGAGAGGTCCGTCTGGCCGATTGCGTACTTCGTCGCCGAAATCTGTACCGTCTGTTCGTCCCACGTCTGGACCGTCGTCTCGGCGTCGTCCGCGGAGAGCGAGAGTTGGTCGACCGCCTCGGCCGACACTGTGTGTTCGACATCTGTCGTCGTCCGCTCGGGGTCCAGCGAACCGATACAGCCTGTGAGGCTCGCTGCGGCCGCGGCACCGACCGCTCCGAGGAGACCCCGGCGCGTCGTCGTGTTCTGCTCTGGCTGTCGCATATGCGAGTGTGTGAACTGACACCCATATGAATCGGGCGTGCGGTGTTCACCCGCTGCGCCTGTGTTTCAGGTTCGGTGACACGACGGTCGTCGCTGTCGCCGTCCGAGTGAGTGGATCACTCGGTCGTACGGTCGTCGCAGTCGACCACGTCTACGCCGGACAGCTCGAAGCGCGCGCCACCGGTCCACGAGTCGGTGACCGTCACCGACCAGTCGTGTGCCTCGGCGACGGTCTCAAAGCTGAAAACCTAGGTCTCGAAAGTGAGATTGACATCCTCCACACGGCTAAAGCCCTGTCTCTTACCCACAACTGTCGGTCGCGGTGATCAGCCGATAGAGGGCTTCTTGACGCTGATCTATCGAGGGTCGAGACCGCACACGGTCACAGGCGACAGCAGAGACGGGCTGCCATCGGGGGTCGAAATTGGTGTGCGGCCGCTGGCCGGATCTCGTCGCAGGGCGGACAACAGTGTCGAATTCCCGCGTTCGTCGTCTCTCCCGGCTGTCGACCCGCTGCTCGTGCGCTGTGCGACTTGTGGGTAAGAGACAGGACTGGAGAGCCGGAAGTTGCCGAGTGTGGGGTGACGTAGAGTAGCACGCTGTTGCCGTCGGCGTGAGAGACGAACATAGTCTCAAAAAATAGGGAGCGAGCCTCAGAGGTGGCGGGTGAGTCTGGTCTCAATCCTTTGCTGTAGCATATTCACGGTTTCAAGGCATTCCATCACCGCGTTGAGATCAGTGTCATTCCGCTCAAGCTTTCGCTCCATATCTTCGAGAAGTTCCTGTTGCTGCCTGAGTAGGGGACGAATTTCCCTCTGACGACGAGGACGCGCAGGAACTCGAATGGCTTCAAGCGTATCAGTATGTCTTGCGATGAGTAACAACACAAGTTTATCCACACTGTCTACGTCCGGGTTATTTTCCACTGCTTGTTCAAGTCGGTCGAGCTGGGCTCGATAGACCGGAACTGTGATGTGGCGAGGTTCTTCAGGACTCATTCTATTAGTTGGATGCTGTGTGTTGTCGACTAAAGATTTTGGTCGCGTTGCAAAGCCGTTTAGCGCAGAAGACACGAGAGCATCCCCCAGCGACGGCCGCACTTGTCACACCGCCACCGGCCACCGTCGAGAACCACGGTCCCGTCACAGTGGTGACACGGTCCCGCAGTGGCTCGGTGCTCCGGGATGTCGACGGTCATAGCTCGGAGAGTGACGGAGCGAGGTGACGGGCGGACAACGGA
>CAKZQY010000263.1 GCA_937142015.1 uncultured Halobacteria archaeon | reverse complement strand
GTCGATACACCGCCAGACACCCGAGTTTAAGTAAGTGATCGGGACCCACGTTCGGGTATGAGCACGACACGCGACGCGTGCCCGGAGTGCGACGCACAGTTGACGACAGCAGGCGACGAGACGGTCTGTAGCGAGTGCGGGCTGGTAGTGCGCGCAGACCGGATCGACCACGGACCGGAGTGGCGGAGCTTCGACGACGACGCGACGAACCCTCGGCGGACGGGTGCGCCGTTGACACGCGCACGCCACGACCGGGGGCTGTCGACGGAGATCGGTCACAGCCGCGTGAAAGGCCGCAAGCGTCGGCAGTGGGCACGACTCCGTCGCCAGCACACACGCGCACGCATCTCGACGAAGCGGGAGCGCAACCAGGTGTACGCGTTCACGGAGATCAGGCGAATCACGTCCGCCGAGTCGCTCGGCGACCGGGTCCGCGATCACGCCTGCTCGCTGTTCAAGGAGGCACAGGACGCCGACCTCATCCGCGGGCGGTCGCTGGAGGGGTTTGCCGCGGCGACGGTGTACGTCGCCTGTCGAGTCGCGGGCGTCGCCCGTACCCGGTCGGAGATCGTCACCACCGCGAAAGCAGACCGCGCAGAGCTCACGACCGCCTTCGACGCGATGAACCGGGAACTGGGACTGCCAGTGGGACCGATCGACCCCGTCGAGTACGTCCCGCGGTTCGTCTCACAGCTCGGCTTCGAGCCGGTCGTCGAACGCCGCGCCCGCGAGTACGTCGAACAAGCGCGTGATGCCGGACTGATCGCCGGCCGCAATCCTGGCGGCGTCGCCGCCGCGTGTGTCTACGCCGCTGCAGAGGAGCTCGGTGTGCCGTGTACCCAAGCGCGGGTCGCCGACCTCGCGGACGTGACTCCCGTGACGATCCGAAACACCTACTCCGAGCTCGACTGAGTCGTCGAACTATCTAGCTCGTGCATCCGTCTTTAGCTAACCCGAGAACCGCGTGACTGCAGCGGCTTATCGGGACAACTATTCGAGAGGAACGAGGAGGGGATGTCCATGCAAGACGAGACCTCCTCACCTCGAATAATGAGTCGACTGACTACGCTCTTTCCATCAGCGATGCTCGAAGAGCACGCCGAGGAACTCGGTGTGGTCAAGCGGGATAGCAAGTTCGGAAAGTAACACGTCTCGTCGCACGACAGCGGGCTGCGGCAGGTCACTCCTCGGTGAGATCGGCAGCCGGTTCGGGTTCGGGTTCGGTGACGAACGCCAGCAGTTCGTCGGCGTCACAGTCGAGGCCCTGTCGTGAGAAGAAGTTCACGACGTTGCGGCAGTCACGTTCCAGAAACTCCCGTGCGTTGGGGTGGTGGACGGTGACAGCCTGCCCGAGGTCGATCACGAACAGTTCCCCCTCGTAGACGATGAGGTTGTACTCGGAGAGATCGCCGTGGATCAGTCCCGCGGCGTACAGTCGGCGCGTGTACTCACGCACCACCTCGTAGGCGGTTTCGGGATTCTCGACGGTCACCTCCGCGAGTCGGCGCGCACGGTCCGCCGCGTGCCCGACCAGATCCATCACGAGCACGTTCCGCTCGACGGCAATCGGGGTCGGCACGCGGACGCCCGCTCGCTCCGCTCGCCGGAGGTTGGCGAACTCCTTGCGAACCCACGCGAGCACGACCTTCTTTTTGTCCGAGCCGATTCCCTCGAACCGCGGGTCGCCCGCGAGGTACTCCCGCATCTGCTGGAAGTCGGAGGCGTTGATCCGGTAGACTTTGATCGCAATCTCCGACTCGTCGGGTCCGAGCGCCTCGTACACGTTCGCCTCCTTCCCGGTCGAGACGGGCCCGCCGAACGCCGCCACGTGGCCGTCCTGAACGAGCTTGTACACCGCCGCCAGCGTGGCGTCGTCGAACACTGACGCCTCGACTTTCAGCGACTCGACGTTCTTGATCCGCTTCCGGAACTCGTCGAACGCCTCGTCTTGCCGCCGAGCGATGGCGTCCGCCGCCGAGTCGTCGACGTCGATCTCCTCGAACTCGTCGCCGGGACTGTCGGCGGCCTCCGGGGCCACGAACCCTCCTGTCATTCGGGTTCGAGTTGTGCCGCCACCGGGAAAACGTACCGGGCTCGACTGCCACCTCGGCGTCTCGGACTCGACTGCCATCTCGGCGTCTCGGACTCGACTGCCGCCGTCACCCCTCACTCTCTGCCGCCACTGCTCGCTCTCCACCGCCGTTCGTCGTCGCCCGTTCGTCGTCAGTCGTCTCAGTCTCCTCGGTCGACTCGGCCAGCGGGACGTGGAGTCGGACCGTGGTCACGTCGTCGCCGTCGACAGTCACCTCGCCGTCGAGTTCGACTACGACCCACGTGACGAACCACAGTCCGAGTCCGCTCGCGTGGTCGAGATCGGACTCCACCGTGCGGTCGACGACGGCCTGTTCCGTCTCCGGGATGCCGGGACCGTCGTCTGTGACCGTCAGCGTCGCCATCTCTCCCTCGCGTGTCAGCGACACCGCGGCGGTCACGTCCGGGCCGGCGTGGGTGGCGACGTTGTCCAACACCTCGTCGAGTGCCGCCCCGAGCAGTCCCTCGTCGCGGACGACGACCGACTCGGACGGCAGTGTTCGCTCGACAGTGACGCGCGGGTGGTCGGCGTCGAACTCGTCGAGCCGGTCGTGAGCGAGCGCGACGATGTCCGTCGTCGTCTCCGGCATCTCGTCGCCGACGAGCCGTTCCAACTGGCGTGCGCGCCGACTGAGACGCAACAGACCGCTCGTCTTGTCTCTGATCGCCTCCAGCGACGCCTCCCCGTCTGCCGCCCGCCGTGCGAGGTCGGCCGCACGACCGTCGATGACGTTCACCGCCGTGCGGAGGTCGTGTCTGAGCACGCGGTTGAGCACGGCGAGACGACGCTCCCGGCGCTGTTGGTCCGTCACGTCCAACAACACGACGAACTCCTCGTCGTTGCCGACCTCCGCGCGGCTCACGAGGAACTCGCGGACGCCGTCACCGCCGCCGGCCACGCCACACGCGAGGTGCGAGCGCGCGGCAACTTCCTCTTCGATCACGTCCGCCACGTCGTCTTGGCCCGACGCCGGACGGAGACAGGCGCTCAGCGGACTGCCGATGTGTGGCCGGTCCGGTCCGAACGTCTCCAGAAAGGCGTCGTTCACGTCGACCACGCGCCGCTCGCCGTCCGGCTCCCGCTGGACGCGCGCCGCCGGGTTCGGCAACGAGGCGAACAACCCCGCCGCGAGCTTCTCCGTCCGCCGAGACCGCTCTGCCGAGAGCCCGAGCATCGCCCCGACCGCCAATCCGGCGGTGAGGACGTGAGACGCGACGACCGGGAGCGGAGCCATCGTGGTGTACTCCACTACACCTCCGCGCGTCGTCCAGAGGAACACCAACCCGGCCAGCAGTGTGCCGGCGACGACGCCAGAGATCGCCGCACGCGTGAGTTCACCGTCCGTGTCCCGACGCGCCAGCGAGACCCCGTAGGCGGCGACAGCCACTGCGACAGCGAGTGGCACCCCGCCGCCGAACAACGCCGTCGCCGTGTCGCCTGCCGTCACCAGCCGGTAGCCGTGGACGACTGCCGGGACAGTGGCGACGGCAGCGAGACCGAGCCCACCGACCGTCGCTAGCGGAGGTCCGACACGGATCACTACTCGGAACGCGGTCCGGCACGGGTTAAAATCCGTTGGCTCCGTGCGGACACGACGGGCGAACAACGTTGGCTCCGTGCGGACACGACGGGCGAACAACGCGGGAGGAGGAGTGGTGTCAGCCGCCGAACGGCGAGACGGTGGCGGCGCGGAACTCGAACCGTGCGCCGCCGTCGGTGCTCTCGACGAGATCGAGCTCCCAGCCGTGGGCGTCGGCGATCTGGCCGACCACACCGAGTCCGAATCCGGTGCCGTCGTCGTCCGTCGAGTAGCCCTGTTCGAACACCTGCTCGCGTCTCTCGGGCGGGATGCCGGGGCCGTCGTCGGCGACGTAGAACCCCTCCGCCTCGTCGAGTCTGCCGACGGTCACCGTGACTGCCGGGCCTGCGTGATCGACAGCGTTGCCGAACAGCTTCTCGAACAGCTGGACGACGCGACTCTCGTCGCCCTCGACTGTCGGGAGATCGTCGGCGACGCTCAGTGTCGCCTCGCTCGTGTCAGTCCGTCGGAGCGACTGCCACGCGCGCTCTGCGGCCGCGGCGACACCGACAGCCTCCGTCTCGACCACGTCCTCGCCGTAGCGGGCGAGCGACAGCATGTCGTCGATCAGCTCGTCCATCCGACCGAGCGCGTCCTGTGCGTCTGCGAGGTGGCTGGTGTCGCCGCTCTCGACCGCGAGGTCGACTCTGGCGGCCGCAACGTTCAGCGGGTTCCGCAGGTCGTGACTCACCACGCTGGCGAAGTCGTCGAGCCGCTCGTTCTGTCGCTCGATCCGCTCGCGGCTCTGCCGCCGGGAGAGCTCGTAGCTCACCCACTGTGTGAGCAGCTTGACGAACGTCCGCTCTGCGTCCGAGAACGACTCCCCGCGCGGCTCGTCGTCTGCGAAACACAGCGTGCCGAACAGTTCCCCCTCGACGAGCACCTTCCCGCCGAGGTAGGAGCCGAGTTCGAACACCTCGTACGGCTCCGTCTCCGTCCACCCGGCTTCCAACGCGTCGTACACTGCCACCAACCCGTCACTCTCGATGGTGCGCTTGCAGTACGCCTGTGACAGCGGACAGC
>CAKZQY010000262.1 GCA_937142015.1 uncultured Halobacteria archaeon | reverse complement strand
CGCCCGACTCGACGGCCGCGAGGTGCCAGACGAGTCGAGCGGTGCCGCCGACGAGTTCGCCGGCATCGACACGACGGACCTCGACGCTGCAGCGGCACCAGAACACACCGACGGCACCGGCCACCTCGAACTGTACCACGCGGGGCAGGTCGTGGTGCGCGCCGCGCGGACGCTGAAGCGCTCACGCGAGTTCCCGCAGGAGCGTGCGATGGGGCTCGTCCAGACCACCGCTCGCGCGTCGATCCACCTCTGTCACGAGGACGTGCCGGACGACGAACTCGCAGACGTGGCGACCGAGGCTATCGAGGGGATCGGCGACCTCGCCGAGATGAGTGACGACGAGGCAGTCGCCGAGGCAGCCACGGAGCTGTTCGAGATTCTCTCGAAGGTCGAAGAAGTGCGTGCCGCGACCCGGGCGGGGGTGGACGACGAGTAGCCACGCGGGCGGATCGCAGCGGTGATCTGCTCTGCGTCCGACACGGACTGAGTAGTCGAGGGGGTCGAGCGGACGGGGAGCGCTCGGCGTCCGTCCGACGTGACCGACGGCGTTCGTGCGTCCGTTCCACGAGACAGACCCGACGTTCACAACTCGTGCGGTCAGAATCCTTCACAACCGACCTACTGCCGAGGGAACCACCCACCCGAACGTTCTTCTGGGCCGATGTGTTCACCGTATACGTGGCGACAGACTCGCGGACGATCCGGCTCGACGACGACGTGTACGAGCGGCTGGCGGCCGAGAAGCGTACCGACGAGTCGTTTTCCGATGCCGTCGAGCGGCTTCTCGGTGACGACAACGTACTCGATCTGTACGGCAAGCGCGCCGAGCAGGGAACCGAAGACCTCCGTGAGGCCATCGGCGGTACGGAAGCAAGCAACCGAGAACGCGTCGAGGAGCTCCGCGACCGCGCCCAGAGTGACGGATGATCGTCGACACGTCTTACATCCTCGATCTTCTCGACGGCGACCGCGAGGCGTTCGAAACGGGGCAAGAACTCGTCGCCGGGCCGACACCACTGAAGGTACCGACGATGACCATTGTCGAGTTGTTCGTCGGCTACGGTGCGACGGCGAACCAACTGGACGAACCAGTGCTGACTCGGAACGTCGAAGACTTCGAGCGGATCGACGGCGTGGAGATCACCACCTACTGACCGACACCGTCACGAAGTGATCGTACTGACGCTCGGTCGTCGGAGCCGAGACAGCGGACCACCTGAGAGACTCGTGCGATACGGCCGCGGTTCGGACGCCGAACTGGCTGATGTCGCTACCGAGGCTATCGAGGGTGTCGGTGATCTGCTCTGCGTCCGACACGGACTGAGAAGTCGAGGGGGTCGAGCGGACGGGGAGCGTTCGTGCGTCCGTTCCACGAGACAGACCCGACGTTTAGCGGATAGCAGGCGGACGGCGGGTATGGCGGCTCCGGAGGCAGTCACGACCGAAATCGACGACAGCACGGCGGAGTTGGTCGAGACCACGCACCGACTACTCGGGGAAGACACCCAGAATCCGCCGGGAGAGACACGGGAACTCGCCGACTGGCTACGCGGGGAGTTCGAAGCGCTGGGGTACGCGACCGAGACGTTCTGCGTCGATCCGTCGAAGCCGAACGTCGTCGCCACCGTGTCGGGCGAGCGGGAGACGACGCTCGCGTTCAACGGTCACCTCGACACCGTCCCGTTCGGTCGCAGCGAGTGGACACACGACCCCCTCGGCGAGCGCGACGGTGACAGGCTGTACGGCCGCGGAGCGACGGATATGAAGGGTGCGGTGGCTGCGATGTTGCAGGTCGCCCGGGCGTACGCGCGGACGGAGACGACACCACCCGTCACAGTACAGTTCGTACTCGTGAGCGACGAGGAGGTGGGCGGCGACGCCGGGCTCGGCACGCGGCTCAAGACGGACCGACTCGACCCAGACGCGTGCGTGATCGGCGAGGCGACAGGTCGCTCGGCGGTGAACTCGCTGGCGGTCGGCGACCGCGGGTACGTCTGGCCGACGATCCGCGTCGAAGGCGAGGCGGCACACGGCTCACGACCCGTCTTCGGCAGCAACGCGGTCGACAGACTGTACGAGATTCTCGGCGACTGTCGCCGCGAGATCGAGCGCGTGTCGGTCCCGACAGAGCCGTTCGACGACAGCGTAATCGAGGGGAGCGTCGCCTACTACGCGACGCAGATCGACGAGGCGGACGCCAGAGCGCTGTTCACCTCGCCGACGGTGAACCTCGGTACTATCGCGGGCGGCGAAGCGCCGAACAGTGTCCCGGCGAGCGCGGAGGCGGAGCTCGACGTGCGGACACTCCCGTCAGTCGCTCCCGAGACGGTCGTCGACCGACTCCGAGCGGCGATGCCGGCGGACGCGACGATCACGGACCTCTCGTGGACGAGCGGCACCTACACCGACCCGGAGACGCCACTGGTCCGGGCCGCGACCGCCGTCGCAGAGGACACCTTCCCGACCCCGGTGTACCGCCGGTTCGCAACCGGGAGCGGCGACGCACAGGCGTTCCGCGAGTGTGGCGTCCCGACCATCGAGTTCGCTACCGGCACTGGAACGGTTCACGGCGTCGACGAGTACACGACGGTGGAGAAGCTCCGGCAGAACGCGCTGGCGTACGCCCGGCTCCCGTTCGCGTTCGGTGAGCGAGTGTAGGGTCGGGTGGTGCCGTGACCGAGCGGTTGCCGGGTGGCCGAACGGTCGCGGCGTCGCGCCGACGACGGTCTCACCGCAGTTCGGCGGGTGAACTCATCGTCTCCGCGAGTCGGTCTCGTTTCTGGACAGTCGCGTCGCCGCCGCCCGCGAACAGCTCCGCGGTGGCAGCGACGAGATCCGGGTCTGGATCGTGGGTCTCGACGTACCCCGCCAGCGTGAACTCCGCCGGATCACAGTCGACAGACTCCAGTACCGCCGTCCGCGAGCGCTCGCCGGCGAGCCACTCGCGGACGGTGCGACGGTCACTCGCCGACAGCTGGACGACGCTCGTGACACCACACCGGTACAACACGCGCGCCGCCGTCACCGGTGTCACCGCCGCGTCCGCTGCGGCCGTCTCTAGATCTGCCCCGCGAGCGTACGCCTCAACGACAGTCGCTGCCGTCGACGGCGCACACGGGAGGCTCGCTGCCGACTCGCCGAACCGCTCGTCGAGTGACCGCCCCGTCGCGTCGACGGACCCGACGCTCCGCTGTCGCTGCTCGGTCACTGTCTCGACTCCTGCTGCGATCTCGGACAGTGTCACACGCCGCGTGGTTCCTCACCGCGTTTAAAATTCGGGTGGTAGTTATCACTCGCGGTGTCGTCGATGATGTCGCGGCTCACTGGTCCGAGTCGGATGCCGACCGACGCCGTCGGGGTGAGTCGGACGCTGGCCGACTATCGTCGGTGAGTCGGCTGTCGACCGACCGTCGTCAGCTCCCTGTCGGTCGCCACCCGCATACCGAGCACTCCGCAGCGGAGTCGTCGTGGACCCCGCCACACTCCGGACACTGTTTCTTGTTATACGATTCCTCCCAGTCTGTCGGACCGGTCTCGTGGCCACGCGTCGAGAGGAACTCGTCGAACAGGTCGTCGTCCGTGCTCGGTGCGGTCGCCATGCGTGTGAACAGTTACCACGAACACACATAGACTTTGTGGGTGGTTGCCACTCGCTGAGAACGACAGTTCGCTCACGTCTTCGACAGCGCGGCGCGGTAGTGGCAACTGTCCGAGGACCTCGCCGCTCTGACAGTCTCGACAGTCCACGGTGTCGGGACACACGCCTCCCGCAGTCGATCAGGTGAGAACAGCCGGAACAGCAGCGTCGGCGCGCGTTCTCCCTCGTAGGTGAACTGCATCACGCGGGCAGCCAACCCCGGAGTCGGATCACGACGGTAGCCCAGCAGGTCACTCGCAGCCTCCCGTGTCGGGTCGTAGCTGTCCAACACGGCGGTCGCGCCCGGTTCGGTGACGAACGCGAGGTCGGTCAAGAACGACCGGAGCCCGTCGAGTGACGTCGCCAGTCCGAGCTGGGTTCCGAGTGCGTGTGCCGACGCGAATCGGTCTCGCTCGAACCGCTCTGTGAGCGCGAACATGTCCCCCCGAACGGCCTGTTCGACGCCACGCTCCTCCATAGCAGTCACGAGCGACGGCGACACCTCGACTGCGACAGTCTCGAACTGCCGCTGGAAGTACAGCGCGTCACGACCGACACCGGCCCCGAGGTCGACGAGTGGCCCGTCGAGCCACCGTTCGAGGAACGCTGTCGTCTCGTCGTCGGGGTCTCGCTCCCCGAAGTAGAACTCCTCGACGGGATGCTCTCGACGCTCTGGCCCGTCTGACTGGTACAACGGCTCCGCCTGCTCGCCGCGTGCGTGATCCAACAACGCACGACCGAATGGGTCTGTCACGACTGACACGGGTGGCGCTGCTCACCTGAACCTTGCCTGAAAGTGTGACACAATAACACGTGACATAGTAACATTTGACATAGTAACATGTGACATGTTACTACGAACTAGGTGAGTCAGGAGCAACTGGGGGGACCGAGCGTACAGTTTGATCGCGTCGCAAAGCCGTTTAGACTTTGCAAGCCGTCTATCGGTTGTCGACAGCACGTCTCGGTGTTCGCGTGCCGAAAGCGTCTCAGAAGACTGATTTGAGGCAGCAGGTAGATTCGAACCGTCACAGGGTAGGGGAACTTCAAACGGCTTTGCGACGCGACCAACGGCTTTGCGACACGACCCAGCGCTCACTCTAGCCACACCGTACCGGTGCTCACTCTTGATAGGCCAGACGAACTTGTTCCCACTTGCCGCGCTGTTCGAGGTGTGTCTGGAGGGTGTCGGCGTACTCTTGGGTGAGATCTTCGGCCGCTGTGAGGCGTTGTTCGTCGACACCGCTCCCACCGCCGCCGAGGATCGCGTCCTTGATCCCCGAAATTGCGCCGGAGAGGCCACCACCACTGCCGCCGCCACCGCCGCCCGGACCGCCGGGCATCCCGCCCATCTGCTCGGACATCTCGTCGAGTTCCGGCATGATCTGTGGGAGTTTCTCCGTCTGTGCGACGATCCGTGCGGTCTCCGGGTTCTCGGCGTTCTCGATCTCGAACTCCGTAGCGGTCATGATCAGCCCCCACTCCTGATTCGAGAACTGCGACTCGCGGACACGGCGGTTGAACTCCTGGTCCACCTGCATCCGGTCGCCGACGATGGCGTCTGTCCAGTCACTCATACGCGGTCAGACGGGGTCAGTGGGCTTGTGCGTTTTCCTCGGTGTCGCCGCCCGTGCGTCCGTGGCCCGGTCTCGTATCGAACCCCTAAAGGTGGGTGGAACCGACAGTCCGACAATGACCACGACGCTCGGGAGCGCGAGCGCCGACCCCGGCGAGTTCGACACCGGCCGGCTGGAGGTCGGCGAGACGCGCGACGGCACCACCGTCGGTCTGCCGGTCGCGGTCGTGAACGGTGCTGCCGACGGCGATACGCTGTACGTGCAGGCGGTGAGTGACGGCGACGAGCTCAACGGACTCGGTGTGTTGAGTCGACTTCTCCCACAGCTGGACCCCGCGCAGCTCTCCGGGACGGTGTTGGCTGTCGCGGTCGTCAACTACCACGCGTTTCAGGTGGCCGAACACCGCAATCCCATCGACGACACGAAGATGAACCGCGCGTACCCCGGCGACGAGACGGGTACCTCCTCGGAACGGATCGCGGCGGCGACGTTCGACGCGGCGAGTCGCGCGGATCTGATCGTCGACCTCCACCAGGGCTCCACCAGCCGGATGATCGACGAGGTGCGGGTCCGGTGTGGCCCTCGTCACCGACTCCACCGCGAGTGTCTGGATCTGGCGAAGACGTTCGGCATGGGCTACGTGCTCGACCAGAAAGGCCCGGACGGGCAACTCGCCCGTGCTGGCCCGGACGAGGGGATTCCGACCATCGATCCGGAGCTCGGCGGCGCTGTCGGCTGGGACGAGTCGAGTATCGAACACGGTGTCGCCGGGATGAAACGCGTCCTCCGCGGGTACGACTTCCTCCCCGGCACTGTCGACGTCGACACACAGGTCCGCGTGTCTGGATTCGACCAGTACGGCTCCCCAGTCGGCGGACTGATCGAGCTCCGTCACGAGCTGGGCGACCGTGTCTCCGCGGGTGCGGAGCTGTTTGCCGTCACCGACCCGTTCGGCCGCGTCCGCCGCCGGGTGACCGCCGACGAGGACGGCATCTTCTGGCGGACGCGTCGCCTCCCGCAGGTGGCGACTGGCGAGTACGTCTGCTCCGTCGGAACGGACGTTGATCGCGTTTGATCGACACTGACCGCCGATTCGACACCTGTCGGGCGACTCGTGACGAGCGGTCTCAGTACAGCGACAGGTCACCGGTCACGCGGTCGACAGTCTCCTCGGGGCCCGGCCCGACCGCGAGCGCGGTGACAGTGCCGGAGTCGAGTTGCGTGCGGCCCGCGTCGCGGATCACGGCGTGCGGGAGACCGTGCCGCTCCGCCTCGTCTGCGAGTTCGAACAGTCGCTTCTTCCCGTTCACTTTCAAGACGACTTTCTGCTGGCCCGAGCCCTTCCACTCGGAGGCGGTCTTGCGGTCCGTGTCCTCGTAAGCCGACAGAGAGGCGTGGGCCACCTGCGCGGCTAGTTTCCCGGTGCCCATCCCGAGGTCCGCACGGACGACGATGGTCTGTTTCACGACCGAACCGAGTCGTGGCCGAGGGAAAGCCGTTACTGTCGGGGGAGCGAGCGTGTGGCCACTCTGCGAATCACTATGAGTCGGTCACTCCGAGAACCGAGAGGGCGCGGGGAAACCGAATGTCGTCCGGGAGTGGTGGCAGGGCCAAGCGTACAGCGTGCGGTGGAAAGTGTCGATATCTTGATCTGCATTGTCGTTCTCCGTGTGGTTTATTAGGTAGAGAATATAACGTAATCATTGCTTGACATGCCGTCGCGTCAAGCACCACCCGGTCTGAGTGAACTACCCCACCCTGCTCGCGCTGACGCGCTCGTTGAGGGTGGGGCTTCCTGCTTCCAAGACGCGCTTTGCAGGAACCGGAGAGGTACCCACAGGGAGCGCAGTCTCCACAGGCGTTCCTTCGGACTGTCCCAGTCCTAGCTT
>CAKZQY010000261.1 GCA_937142015.1 uncultured Halobacteria archaeon | reverse complement strand
GGGTCTCGGAGACCTCGACGATCATGTTCGCCGCGGGGTGGTCGATGTCCATCTCCTTCAGAATCGTCACGCCGTCGTTCGTGACGACGACGTCACCCGCGTCGGAGACGAGCATCTTGTCCATCCCTTTCGGCCCCAGCGTCGTCCGTACGGACTCCGCGACTGCCTTGCCCGCTGTGATGTTCATCGACTGCGCGTCCTTGCCGGACGTCCGCTGGCTGTCCTCCGAGAGCACGATCATCGGCTGGTTGCCCATTCGTTGTGCCATGTGTGGTCTACGATTGTCCACAGTTCTATAAATACCTTACGCTCCGCGCCGGAGAATCGCCTCCCGGCGGTGCCTACAGGCGACTGTGAACGCGTCTCACACCGCGTTTTATATACGGTCGTCGGACTGGATGGGCCCTCCACAACAACGGATCGCTACTCTGCGACAGCAGGTCGTCACTCCGCGACAGCAGGTCGTCACTCCGCGACAGCAGGTCGTCACTCCGCAACAGTCAGCGGCACCCGGTCGTCAGACCCGAACGGGTCGGTGTAGTCGATACCAGCTCGCTCGTACACGCCGGCCGGAATTCCGATGTCCGCGAGCAGGAAATCGGCGGACTCGCGGCTGTCTGGATTCCCGTCGCGGCTGTCTGGATTCCCGCCGCGGCCGTCGTCGTCGTCCCGTCCGTGGCCGTCGTCGTCGTCCCGTCCGTAGCCGTCGTCGTCGGCCCGTCCGTAGCCGTCGTCGTTTCCCGCGACCGCAGCGAGGCCGGGCTTCGGGAGCGCGAGTGTCACCACGGCGTCGGGGTCGACCGCGACACCCGGTCTCTCGCCGGTCGTCGCGTTCGTCCCAGAGGGAACGTCGAGTGAGACCACCCGGTCGAACGCGGGAGCCGCCTCGATCAACTCGGCGACGCGTCCGCGGGCCGCCGACTGGAGTCCGTACCCGACCAGCGCGTCGACGACGGTGCCCGACCGACTGATCGCGTCGGTGGCTACGGACGGGTCTGTCTCGCCGTCGTCAGCGGGAAGGGCGGTCCCGACAGTCGCCGAGGTGGCGTCGAGCACGCCGAGCTGTCGCGCCGGCACACCGTCGTACGCCTCGCGGTCCCGGTCGAGAACGACGTGGACAGCGCGGCCGGCGTTGGCGAGATGTCGCGCCGCGACCAGCCCACCGCCGCCGTTGCCACCCCCGCCGGCGAGCACCGTGACCCGCTCGTCTCCCGGCGTCTGTTCGCGGACTGTCGCGGCCAGTGCTCGTCCAGCGTTCTCCATCATCGAGAGCAAGTGGAGTCCCACGTCGTCCGTCGCAACCCGGTCGACCTCGGCCATCTCCTCGGCAGTGACGCTGGCTACGGGCTCTCCGTCGACGCGAAACTGTGGTGTCGACTGCACGTCTCCGTGGGCGACACCACAGCCCGTAATCCTGTCGGGCAGGGGCGTGTGAGGTACCTCACCGCCCTGTCTGCCCTCGGGTACCGATGAGGCACTGTCTGCCCTCGGGTACCGATGAGGCACTGTGTGTCCTCAGGTACCGATGACGCACTCTGTGTTACCTAGCCTGCAGATTTATTATGTTCCTCGCGGTAGCTACCATCCGAGGTGTGACAGTGAGTATCACAGAAGCGAGACGCCTCCCAGACGGGGCAGAGGTTGCCGGGTTCGTGGTGCTGGGCTACGTCAACAGCGCCGAGGCGGCGAGTCCAGTGTTCGGACAGCGGATGGAGGAACAGTTGTCACGTCGGGGGATCGAGGACCCCCAGCAGGGTGAGTGGTATCCGGCGAGACCAGTCCAGACGGCGTTCGCGGAGACGGCGGACGGCGTCGGCGAGCAGCTGTTGGTGAACGCGGGTAAGGAGATAGCGTCGTTGTACGACTGGCCGGCGGATGTCGACACGTTAGACGCCGCACTGTCGGCGATGGACGACGCCCACAGCGACGCACACCGCCGGATCGGCAGCCACGACATCGGCGGCTACGAGGTCGTCTCGCGCGAGGACCGCTCGGCTCGCGTCGTCTCCGACGGGTTCCCGTACCCGACGGAGGTCGCCCGCGGGGCAATCGAGGGAACTGTCGAACGGTTCAAGACGACCGCCGGGATGGTCACCGTCGAGGACGTGAGCGCCGACAGCGACTACGAGATCGTGTTCGACGCGTCGTGGTGAGACGTACTGTCGGTGAACGAGACGCACAACTGTTGGAAACGGCACGACCACACTTCACAGCGTACTGATCGCCGGTCGTCTCCCAACGACCGACTCGCCTCACATCGACTCGCTTTTTTGACGATCCACCCGTGTCACGGCCACTCGTCGTCACCTATCGCCCGAACCGTCGCTTCCGTTGTTGGAACTCCAAGAGCGCGCGGAGGTAGTCGCGTTTCCGGAAGTCACGCCAGTTCACGTCAGTAAAGTACAGTTCGGAGTAGACGGACTGCCAGATCATAAAGTCGGAGAGTCGTTCCGCGCCGGTCTTGATCAGCAGGTCCGGCTCCTCCGGGAAGACGAGGTGACCCTCCACGTCTTCGGCGGTGATCTCCGCCGGCGCTACCTCGCCAGCCTCCACGTCCGTCGCCACCTCGCGGACTGCGGCGGCGAACTCCCGTTTCCCGCCGAGTCCGATGTTGACCTGAATCGGCGCGTCGGCGGGCCGCGTGTCGTCCGGCCCACGCACCGCGACCGGACGAGGAGCCGACACGTCCGCGAGCTCCCGCGCCAGCGTGTCGACGACCGCCTCGTCGAGCACCGAGACGGAGACGGTGACTCGTCGTGCGCCGTAGTCGAAGGCCCACTGGAACACGTCTGCGAGCGTCTCGTAGGCCCCTTGTTCGAGGAGGTCCCGCTCTGTCAGGACGATGGCGACGTGCTCCGGCGGTGTCTCGTCGTCCAGCCTGTGTCGGACGGCGAGATAGGTGTCGTACAGTCCCACGTCTGCGGCTCCGTGACGACTCGGCAAAAGTCTCGTGGTCGCCACACCGAGCGATTCAAGTTCACTTGTTCGAACCACACCACGTTGGAACAGATGCGTACCAGCGTCACTCGTCGAGAGACGGCGGCGACTCACGGAGGGGCGTCGTGAGTGCGACTGCGGCGGCAGCAGTCGTGATCGCGGTGTTGCTCGACGCCGTCGTCGGGGAGTTCCCGCGTCGCGTCCACCCCGTCGCGCTGTTCGGTCGCGTCGTCGGACACGTCGACCGCGACTGGCAGCGGCCACGGATCGTCGGCACCGCCGTGGCGCTCCTCCTCCCGGCGGTCGCTGGTGTCGTCTGCTGGACGGTCGTCGTGGCTGGTGGGGGACTCGCCAGCCTCCTCTCGGTCGTGCTCGGAGGTTCCTTCGCCGGCCTGCCCCCGGTCGGGTCTGGTCTCTCGAATCGCGTCGGTGTCGCGCTGACGGCTGGCGTGGTGCTGTTCTCGACGACGAGTCTCCGGATGCTGGTCGGAGCCGCAACGGACGTGATCGACGCCTCTGCGGACGTGGCCGAGACGGCTGAAGGCTCACCCGCCGCCGACGATTCGACCGACAGTGTGAGGAGCACGACCCACGACCAGCGAGACGAGTCCGCGGACGCGAGAGCGGCCGCTCGCGCGCTCGTCGGGCGCGACACGACGGGCTTCTCGGCCGCACAGTTCCGCAGCGCCGCCGTCGAGAGCGCGGCCGAGAACCTCGCCGACGGGTTTCTCGCGCCGCTCGTCGCGTTCGCCGTCGGCGTGCAGACGGCCGCGGTGATCGGGACCGCGCCGCCGGTCGCTGTCGCCGTCGGGGCTGGCGCAGCCGGGTGGGTGAAGGCGGTGAACACACTCGACTCGATGCTCGGCTACCGGTCGAAGCCGGTCGGCTGGGCGAGCGCGCGCCTCGACGACCTCGTCGTCTGGCTTCCGGCCCGGTTGACTGCTCTCGTGATCGCCGTCGCAGGACTGTCTCCGTCGGCGCTCGCCCGCGCGCGCCGGTGGGCCGACGTTCCCGCGTCACCGAACTCCGGGTGGCCGATGGCGACGCTGGCCGTCGTGCTGGGTGTCAGCGTAGCGAAGCCGGACCACTACCAGCTCGGCGAGGGTGATCTCCCGACTGTCGCGGACGCCCGTCGCGGCGTGCGTGTCGTCACGACCGCGGCACTGCTCGGGGCTCTCGCCGTCTGTGTCGCCGTCTCCGCCGAGATCGATTGGGTGATCGAGGCTGTCGCTACGGCGGTCGTACCGACGGTGACGTTCTCTGTGGTGGCGTCGCCGGCGATGACGTTCTCTGTGGTGGCGTCGCCGGCGATGACGTTCTCTGCGGTGTGGCTGCCGACGAGGACACCCACGAGCGGGGTGGTCGTGTGGTCGTGACCGCAGTCCGCGGCGCGGTCGGGTTCCTCTCGCGGCTCCCGGTCGGACAGGACGCCGCCGCGTGGGAGTCGTTCACAACGACGCCCGTCGCGTTCCCGCTGGCTGGGTGGCTCCTCGGACCACTGCTCGCCGCTCCGCTTCTCCTCCCGGGTCCGCCTGCTGTCGGCGCGTTCGGTGTCGTCGTCGCCGTCTACCTGCTCACCGGCGTCACGCACGCGGACGGCGTCGCGGATCTCGGCGACGCGGCGGTCGTCCACGGGGACGCCGAGCGTCGCCGGGCGGTGATGCGAGACAGCGACCTCGGAGCTGGCGGCGCACTCGCGCTCGTCGTCACTGTCGGCGGCCTGTTCACCGCGGCTGCAGCGGTCGGCAGGCTGCCGGTGGCTGTCGGGCTGCTCCTCGTCGTCGTCGCCGAGGTCGGCGCGAAGTTCGGGATGGGCGCGCTCGTCTGTCTCGGCACCGCCACACACGAGGGACTCGCCTCGTCGTTCACGCGGACTGGGAGGCCGGGAGACGTGCGCGGCGTCCTCGCCGCGACTGTGCCGGCGGCAGCACTCGGTGGTGTTCTCGATACCGCGGGAGTCGTAGCGTTCCAGTGGGCGGCGCTCACGGCGAGCACAGCCGCGCTCACAGCGGCGGTCGGGGTGACGGGCGGGATGTTGTGGTGGGCACGGCGACGACTCGGCGGCGTGAGCGGCGACGTGCTGGGAGCGACCAACGAGTTCGCGCGGGTTGTCGCGCTCCACACGGGGGTGGTGACGTGGACCATCTGGACGCCCTCGTGATGTGCGGTGGTCGCGGCACGCGGCTCGACACGGCACGCGAGAAGCCGATGGTTCGTGTCGGCGGCCGACCGATGGTCGCGCGAGTGCTCGACGCGGTCCACGAGAGCCGTACCGAGCGCACGGTCGCCGTCGGGTCGCCGCACACGCCCGCGACACGGGCCTACGTCGAGGAACCGCCACCAGACGCCCCTGTCGCGGTCCACAGCGCCGACTACCTCGAAGCACCCGGCGAGGGGTACGTGGCCGACCTCAAGTACGCGCTCGACCGGGTCGACCCGCCGGTGGTGACAGTCGCTGCCGACCTGCCGCTGCTCGCTGGTGAGGTGATCGACAGACTGCTCGGCGCTGCCGACGGCGAGTCGCTGACGCTGTGTGTCCCCGCGGCGCTCGTCCGACAGCTGGGCGCGACTGTCGACACGAGTTTCTCCGTGGACGGGCGCGAACTCGTCCCGACAGGTCTCAACATCGTCGGGGCGAGTGACACCGATGGAGACGACGACGGGGTGAGTGACACCGATGGAGACGACGACGAGAGCGGCGGGAGAGACAGCGACACAGACACTGGGAGCGGAGACGCCGACGACGGGAGTGATAGAGAGACGAACACGAACCTGACGTACGACGCCAGAGCGGCAGTGAACGTGAACAGACAGACGGACGTACAGGTCGCGGCGGCACTGCTGGGAGACGAGCAGGAGTTGGGAGACGAGCAGGAGTTGGGAGACGAGCAGGAGTTGGGGGACGAGCAGGAGTCGACAGCGGCCACGGAGGGAGACGAGTGAGACACGAGACCGCACTCGACGTAGACAGAGAGCCACACGGGAGCAGCGACGACGAGACGCTGGTGGACTTCAGCGCCAACACGAACCCGGAGACGCCAGCCGGCGTCGAGACGGTGTACCGCGAGGCGTTCGAGGACGCGAGACGCTACCCGCCGGAGCCGCCGACGGCGTACTGCGAGGCTGCGGCGGCGTTCGTCGACTGCGCTCCGGAGCAGGTGATCCCGACACCGGGCGGGCTAGCGGCGATCAGACTCGTGATCGATCTCGCCGTCGAGCCGGGTGACTCGGTGCTGGTGCCCGCACCCGGGTTCGCGGAGTACGCCCGCGAGGTTCGCCTCCAAGGCGGGGACTGCGCGTTCTACCCGGAGGACGACCTCGACGCGGTCGATCCCGAGGGCCACGCGCTCGCGGTGGTGTGTCGACCGAACAACCCGACCGGGACAGTGTACGAGCCAGCGAGTCTCGACGCGTTTCTGCGGCGCTGTCGGGCGACGGACACGCTGGTGCTCGCAGACGAGGCGTTCCTCGGATTCACCGACCGCGCGTCACTCGCCGGGAGCGGGGGCGTGGTGGTCGCACGCTCGCTGACGAAGCTGTTCGGCCTCCCCGGACTTCGGGCGGGATTCGCCGTCGGCACGGGTGCGCACCGCGAGGCGCTGCGTCGAGCGCGTCGCGTCTGGAACCTCGGGAGCGCCGCGCTGGCGACCGGCGAGTACTGTCTCCGACAACAGGCGTTTGTCGACCGGACCCGCGAGCGCGTGCGAGACGAGCGGGACCGACTCCAGAGGAGACTGGCCGACTCGTTCGAGGTCACTGCCTCGGGGGGACCGTTCCTCCTGCTCGACGTTGGTGACCGGTCAGTCGACGCGGTCGTCGACGGGGCACGCGAACGCGGGATTGCGATCCGCGACGCGACGACGTTCCGCGGACTCGACAGCCACGTCCGCGTCGCCGTCCGACTCCCCGCGGAGAACGACCGACTGCTGGAGGTGTTGCGTGCCGTCTGAACGCTCGCCCGTCGGAGGCGACCCGTGAGTTTCGACTCGACAGTCGCCGACGGCGTGTTACAGGTCGCGCGACAGCAGACCCGGTGGCTCTCGACAGGGTGGAACGGCGGGTTCCGCGAGGCACCGGCGGCGTACAACGTCACCGTTCCCGATGGATGGACACGAACGGACGTGAGTGACTACCTCCGGGAGCGACGGACGCGAGCGGGCTTCGAGCGTGCGGGTCCCGGACTCCTGACAGGTGTGGAGATGCGCCACGCGCGCGGCGCTCGCCGCGACGCCGTCGTCGCGTACGCGACGGTTGGACTGTCGAACCCCGCTGTGCTCCCCGTCGAGAGCGACTGCGGTGACGGCGAGTCGAGAGACCGATGGTCGACAGACGACGGAGAATCGAGAGATCAGTCACCGACAGACGAGGGGAGATCGGGAGACTCGCCGCCGTCGGACGGCCACGTCGGCACGGTCAACGTGATCGTCTGTACCACACGACAGCTGACAGACGCGGCTGCGGCGAACCTGTTGGCCGTCGCGGTGGAGGCGAAGACGACGACACTCCTGTCGCTCGCTGGCTTCCCCGGGACGACGAGCGACGCCGTGATCGTCGGGAGTGCATCCGGTCACGCGGCGGCCAGTGAGACCACTCACACGACAGACGAGGCGACCACTCGCACGACAGACAGTGAGTCTACCGACACGACAGACGACGCAGCGACGGTCTTCTCTGGGAGCGCCACCGATGTCGGCTCGGCGGCACGCGCCTGCGTCCGCGACGCTGTGCGGGCGAGCTTCCAGTCGCGGTACGCGTCGACGGACGTACCGGCCACCGTCGCCGACGCGGACCACGGCGTCGTGACTGACGAGCGAGCGACCGTGTTCGAACTCTGACCGCGAGGAGTGACTGACCGCGTTCGGCGAGCACACCCAGACTGACCAGCGAGGTCGACGAGCACACCACGGACTGACCAGCGAGGCCGACGAGCACACCACAGACTGACGAGCGAGCGACACACAACACAGCACACCGGCCACAGATGCCCGAGACACCCGACACCGACAGCGCGAGCGAGACGACCGAGACGGACCGAGCAGACGAGTCGACCGAGACGGATCGAGCAGTCGAGTCGACCGAGCAGACCGCTGCCACAGACGACGACACTGGCGGTGGAGCAGTCGAGTCGACCGAGCAGACCGCCGCCACAGACGACGACACCGGCGGTGGAGCAGTCGAGCCACAGCCAATCACGCCCGGCACACCGGAGTCGTTCGGACAAGTGCAGGTCTGGTGGGGCGACGGGAAAGGGAAGACGACAGCGGCAATCGGCATGGGACTCCGCGCCGCAGGCCACGGCTACCGCGTCCACCTACTCCAGTTCATGAAGGGCGGAGCGAGCAGCGTCGAGGACGTACGCGGCGAGTACAACGCCATCGCGGCGGTGCCGGGGTTCACCTACGAGAACTCCGGGCACTACGGCTGGCACGGTTCGCTGGACGCGACGGCGGAGACGGACCACGAGGCTCGCGCGGCGGCTGGCGTGGAGCGCGCCCGCGAACTCCTCGACGCGACGGCGGCGGCGGACGCGACGACACCGTTCGACCTCGACGCTCCCGCCGAAGAGGGCGTCCACGTGCTGATCCTCGACGAGATTCTGTACGCTGCCAACCGCGAGCTGATCGACCCCGACACTGTCGTCGAGTTCGTCACGGAGAAACCCGCAGCCCTCGAACTCGTCGTGACCGGCGGCCACGAGGAGCCGACGTACGTCACCGACGAGGCCGACCTCGTCTCCGAAGTTCGCAAGCAACGGCACCACTTCGACGACGGTGTGCCTGCACGGAAGGGAACGGAGTACTGAGACGTGACCGACACCGTGGACGCGCGGGACGCGGCCGATCCCACGGACGCCCGGAGCACAGGTGAGACAGAGACGTTGCTCGTCCTCGTCGCCGGGACGACGGGGACGGCGCGCGTGCCGGGGATCAGCGCCGCCGGGAGTGACCCGACACTGCGACGGTACACCCCGAGCGCGGACGCGGAGATTCTCGTCTGTGGTGAGCCAGTCGCCGCGCCGGCGGTCCCCGTGAGTCCGACCGGGACACCGACGCCCGCGGTGCTCACCAGAGCGGTGGTCGAGACGCTCGGGCTGGACACACTCGTCGTCGACGCCGGCCTCCGCGAGCCCGCGGCGGTCGAGACTCACGAGGTTGGCGCTGCGCCGGGTCGTGACGTACGCGAGCCGGTTGCGGTGCCAGCCGCTCGACGAATCTACGAGTCCGCCAGAGACCTCGGCCGCTCACTCGACGCGGCGCGTGTCGTGGTCGGCGAGACGATTCCCGGCGGCACGACGACCGCGATGGCGGTGTTGACCGCGCTCGGGGAGCCGACGGCCGTCTCCTCCTCGCTCCCTCAGAATCCGACCGCACGGAAGCGAGCGGTCGTGGCGTCGGCGCTCACAGCCAGCGACACGGCACGCGGGGACTCGGCCGACACACCGCTGGAGGCCGTACGGCTGGTCGGTGATCCCGTGCTGCCGGCGGTCGCGGGTGTCGCCCGCGGCGCGGCGGAGGCGGACGCGAGGGTGGTGTTGGGCGGGGGGACACAGCTCGCGGCCGCGGCTGCACTCCTCCGACACGACGGTGTCGGCGTCCCGCTCGAACTGGCGACGACCTCCTTCGTCGCCGCCGACGAGACGGCCGCTGTCGACCGTCTCGCTGCGGCGCTGTCGCTGGAGCTCACCGTCACGGACCCCGACTTCGCTGTGGTCGGCGACCACCCCGCGGTGGCTGGCTACCGCGACGGCGAAGCGAAAGAAGGCGTCTGTGCCGGCGGCGCACTCGCCGTCGCGGCCGACCGTGACGCGCTCGCGCCCGTTCGAGAGCGCGTGGTGCGTGTCTACGAACGGCTCGTGGATCAGTGAACTGAGACGTCGTGGACTACCGGACTCGGAATCCGAGACGCCCGCCGGAGAGCTCCGATGCGTCGAAACGCGATACAACTCCGGTGCGTCGAAATGCGACACAACTCCGGTGTGCCGAAACACGATACAACTCCGGTGTGTCAAAACGCGACACCGATTGCGGCGTTCAGTTCCGTCTCCGGGCGACTAGCGTAGCGGCAACGAGACCGACGACAGCGACGACGAGCCCGAACCCGGGAGTCGACGTTGCCGTCTCCTCACCGCCGGTCGTCGGTGTCGCGGTCCCCTCATCCGCCGTAGCTTCTCCGTCCGCGGTCGGAGTGGGACTCGCGGTCTCCGTCGGCGTGGGTGTCACCGTCGGCGTCGCAGTCGCCGCGCTCCGCGAGGGGAACGTCGTGTCCGCGACAGCGTCGGGGTGGAACCCGCGTGCGAGGCTCCGCACCGCGAGAACGACCGACCGTGGAGCCGGCTGGTTCAGCCAGTTCGCGTTCACTGTCACGGTCTGGTTCTCCCGAACCGCCGTCAGTTCCGTGTACGGCGACTGTCCCGCGAGGTACGCGCTGTTCTCGGTGAACACCACCACGTCGGGGTCCGCGCTGACGATCACCTCGCTGCTGACTTCCTTGTACCCTGTTACGTCGTCGGCGAGGACGTTCTGGCCGCCCGCGGCGGTGATCATCTGCGTGATGAACGTCTGATCGCCGGCGACGAACCCGCCGCCCAGCGGGTACACCACGTCTGGCCGCTCGGCGTCTGCGACCGCCTCACGGACGGTCTCGACGTTGGCCGTCATCCACGCGTTGGCGTCTGCCGCCCCCGCGCAGTTCCCGGTCAACTCGCCGGTGAGACTCGTCTTCGCTCGCACGTCGTCGATACTCGTCGCCAACGAGAACTTGAACACCGTCAACCCGGCGTCTCTGAGCTTCTCGACAGTCTCGTTCTGGACGATGTTCGGGGCGAGCACCAGATCGGGGTTCGTCCCGACCACCTTCTCGACGCTCGGGCCGCCGAACCCGCCGGTGGAGATGTTCGTCCGCTCGTCCGCCCCTTCGAGGTACGTTGCGAACTTCGAGACACCGACGACCTGATCGCGTCCGCCGATCTCCCACATCGTCTGTGCCGCGCTCGGGTTGAGCGTCGTCACCCGCGCTGGACGCTCCTCGACGGTGACTGTCGTCCCGGTCGCGTCTGTCGCGGTCACCGGGAACTCACAGTCCGCCGCGGTGACGCCGCTCGCGGCCCGTGTCGTGTCGACTCCGTCGACCGCTGTACTCCCGACCGCCGGCGCGGCTGTGACCTGCCCGGTCGCGCCCGCGCCGCCGGCTGTCGTCACGCCGACTGGCGTGAGTGCCAACGTGACAGCGAACAACACCACTGCCAGTGCTCTGTGTCTGCGCACGTCCCGTAGACTGACCGTGGACAATAAAACCTTGTCTAAAACAAACGAGCTTGAACTCGGCCGCGCGAGAGCAGCCACTCGACGGCGACACAGCGGCGGGGGACGAGGCAGTTCACGGCAGGACGACGAGTCGGCCGGTGAACAGCGCGACCACGCCGAGGTAGAACAGCGTCCCGAGCGCGGCGCTCGTGAGGACGATACGCGCCGGGTCACGCCGCGGCAGCGACAGGCGGAGCAGGGGCATCGAGGTCAGCTCCGGGCGCGTCAGCAGTCGGTTCATGCCGAGCGCGATGGCCGCGACGAGCGGCGGGCCGAGCACGACGCTGTTGATCAGGTCCAACAGCGTCTGCAGCGTGGCCTCCGAGAGCGTGAGCGTCGCCACCCACCCCAGCGTGCGGCTGGGAGCCGGGAGCAGCGAGGTCGCCGTCGCTACTCGCTCGCCGTAGCTCGCGTACAGGAACAGGAGACTGCCGCCGACGATGGCGGTCGTCTTCACCGTCAGCTTCACTCGTCGCGCCGCGAGGAACCGCGGCAGCACGAACAGGCCGACGACGAACACCGCGTTCATCCCGATCCACGGTCCGAGCGTCTCGAGTGCCAGCGGGAGTCCGGTGGCGAGGATGCCGACACTGAACCAGTCGAGACTCAACACGTCGCTGCTGGGACACGCGCCGGACAACACCGCGCGTCTGTGCTCCGGGTGCAGCAGGTAGTAGCCCATCCGTACCCCGAGAAACACCGGCACCAACAGGAGGTACGCGATCAGCCTGACGATCAGCCCGCCCGGACTCTGGACCGCGCCGATCACCAGCGCCGTCGAGAAGTCTAACACCCCGTTCACGAGCCAGAACGTCAACAACGACGGCGCGAACGCACAGCTGTTGAGCACGACGGCGAGGTTGCCCGCAGACCAGTCGAACTCCTGTGAGAGCATGTCCGCGGCGGCGTCCCGGAGGTTCGACGCTCGCTCGCGGATCGGACGACGGTAACCAGACACCACACTTCTCTACTCGCTGTCTGGGATTAAGTACCCCGCGGGAGTGTCCCGTCGCGTCACGACCGGTTCGCTGCCGTCGTCACGACCGTTCCGAGGAGGACGAGTCCGAGAACGGACCGAGGTGTGCAGCGGCCGACAGCGCGTGCGTGCCGACACCGAAGCCTGTCACCGCGATAGCGACGCCCAGTAGCACGGCGGTGGTCGTTAGTGATTACTGCGAACGGCAACTGCGTGACGATCAGCCAGACGCCGCCGACCAGCGGCGGAACGGCGGCGACTGTCCGCACCGCCGCGGGACCGTCCGTGCCGCTGGTGACCACCACGAACCGGTGGAGCGCCCCCTCGCTCCGTCAGGCTGCCCGCGATCGACTGGCGGCCCGTGGTTGGGACACCGACGAGATCGAGGCGACGCTCGACGAGCGCACGGGTCGGGAGGTCGTCCCGCCGGCGCTGACCACGAACGGTGCTCGGAGTCTCCTGCAACGACTGTGTGGCGACGCAGATATCGACATCGACGGCGAGTACCTGAATCCTCACGGGAGTCGACGTGGGCCGGGAAGCGAGATCTATACTGTCGGTCACAAGTGTTGATAGATTGTTGCGCTTCACTCGGGGTTCCAACGCGTCTCGTTCCGGTTCTGTCGACCCCGGGTTCGATGGCTTGTGACCGACAGTATACGAGCAGGACGCCGAACTCGCTCGAGAGACACCGACACGTCACACGCTCGGTTCGCCAACTTCAGGTTGCTTTCCCGTGATCGACACTATCACTCACCGACGGCAATCGGCGCACCGACGAGATTCCCCCACTCCGTCCATGAGCCGTCGTAGTTCCGTACCGTCTCGTACCCGAGGAGTTCGTGGAGCACGAACCACGTGATCGAGGAGCGTTCACCGATCCGGCAGTACGTTATCACCGTCTCGTCTGGCGTGACGCCGTGGGACTCGTACAGGTCCGCGAGTTCGTCCGGCGGCCGGAACCGTCGATTCGGGCCGACGTTGTCCGCCCACGGGACGTTGATCGCGCCGGGGATGTGGCCACCGCGGCGGGCGGTCTCGTCCATCCCCGGCGGCGCGATCAGTTCTCCGCGGAACTCCTCGGGCATTCGCACGTCGACGAGCGTGGTGTCCGTGTCGAGCGCGGCAGCCACGTCCGTTCGGTACGCACGCAGCGACTCCGTCGGCGTCGGCTCCGGGTAGTCGACGGCGGAAAACTCCGGAACGGTGGTCGTGGTCGGCATGTCGTGTTCGAGCCAGAACTCCCGTCCGCCGTCGACGATCCGCACGTCGTCGTGTCCGTAGTAGGTGAACTGCCAGTAGAGGTGGGCGGCAAACCAGTTCGCGTTGTCGCCGTAGACGACGACTGTCGTCTCCGGGGTGATCCCGTGGTCTCCGAGGAGCGACGCGAACGCGGCGGGACTCGGGAGGTCGCGGATCGTCTCCGCCTGCAGGTCCTCGCGCCAGTCGAACCCGACCGCGCCCGGCACGTGCGCCTGCTCGTAGAACGCCGGGTTCACGTCCACCTCGACGAGTCTGAGCGCCGGGTCGTCCGCCCGAAACTGGTCGAGTCGCTCCTCCACCCACGAAGGCGACACTAACGGGCCCGTCTCGCTCGCGGTGCCTCTCATCACCCGCACCGAGTAACTCCCGTCCCAAATCGCTGTCGGACACCGCGGTGACGAGACGAACGGGTCGTCTGACTCCGTGACGAGACGAACGAGCTGTCTAGTCCGACAGTTGGCGTGCGCCAAACAGACGCCTAACAGCCCGGAGACCGTAGACTGCGACAGCCGAGACACTCTGAACCAATCGACCGACACCACCCGACACACAGCATGATCGATCCAGTCATCGCAAGTCGACTCCAGTTCGCACTCACGACCATCGTTCACATCGTCTTCCCAGTGGTGAGTATGGGACTCGCTCCGTTTCTCGTCTACTTCACGTACGAGGAGATCCGCGGCGGAGACCCCGTCTACGAGCAGCTCAGGCGGTTCTGGACGAAGGTGTTCGCGGTGAGTTTCGTCGTCGGCACCGTCACCGGAATCGTGCTCGAGTTCGAGTTCGGCACCAACTTCGCGGCGTTCTCGACGACCGCCGGAGAGCTGTTCGGCGGTCCGCTCGCCG
>CAKZQY010000260.1 GCA_937142015.1 uncultured Halobacteria archaeon | reverse complement strand
CTCCTCTGGCAGTGTCGGCGTCTCCTCGGGTGGTGTGGGCGTCTCTTCCGGCAGTGTCGGTGTTCCGTCGGGTGTGTCGTCCGGCGTCTGCTCGGCTGCGACGGCTCCCGTTCCCCCGGCGTCGAGACCCGGCACTCCCGGTCCGACGAAGACGAGCGCTGCGACGACCGCGACTGCGACGAGGTAGAGACCCTGTCCCCCTGTCTGTGGCTCTCGGTCGCTCATCGTACTGTGTCACAGTGACACATACACTCGATAAAAGTCTGTGGACAGTTTCCGGGGCGGTGTTCGGAGAAGACTGATACGGTCGTGCGTAGTGATTTTCGGTGACTGTCGCGGTATCGGGCGGTATCACGTCGCTGCGGTGCTCTCTGTCAGTCGCCGGCGGTAACGATCTACGCACGACCGTATGAACGGTGCGGCGGGTCGTTCGCTGGGTGATCTACCAGACCTCCTGTCGGAGGTCCATCCACGTCACGACGGCGACGTGCGGGAGCGTCAACACCGCAATGCCGACGAGGTACAGCGCGAGTAGTCCCTCGAATCCGGTTGCGGCGCGGGGGACGAGAACGAACAGCGCGCCGACGACGGCGAGGCCGCCGACAGTCATCGGCGTCGCGTCACGCGCCAGTCGCCACAGGGCGGTGCGGAGGTCACCCGCAGCCAGCGCCGGTCGTGCGCCGTCGTCGTCGATCAGCGCGAGCCGCGCGAGGTGACGCGTGGCGTGCCAGAGACAGAAGTACAGCCCGATGCCGAGCACGGGCGGCACCGCGAGAAAGTACACCCACAACAGCGTCACCTCACCCGCGTCGACAGCCCAGCCGTGACGAGCGGCCCCGCCGCGCACCCGCCACAGCCCGAGTCCGAGTGCGAGGACCGTCACCGTCCCGAATCCGACTCCGACGGCCAGCCGAGCGGTCTCGGTGAACACGAGTGTGAGCACGCTCTCGGCGGGACCGAACAGTCCGACGAGCGCCGTCGCAACGCGGCGGTACTCCCCCGGGTGAGACACCAGCGGCACCAGCATCGGCAGCCCGCCGCGGACGACCGCCGACAGCGCCCGTTCGCCCCGAGACGGGAGGTGTTCGACCTCGGCGAACGCCAGCAGCGCGTAGAGATCACCCTGCCCCCAGTGAGCCCACGTGAGCAGGATGAAGAACACGAACGCAGAGACGGGTGCGAGGAACCACCACGCCGTGTACAGTCCACCCAACACGGCGTAGACGGCCCCGACGACGGCGAGCGAGCGGACGAGACTCACGTCGCCGAGTCGGCCGGGCACGAGGTGGTCGACAGCACCGTGCGGGAAGCCGAACAGGACGACACTCGCCAGAAACGGCGCGTACCGAACCGTCGGTGGGAGCCCGGCGGCGACGGGAGCCAACGGTAACAGCAGCAGCACGGCGACCCACGAGGCACGCAGCCCCCAGCGTCGCAGCGCTGCGCCCAGCGTCGGCGGCCGCGTCGCTCCGACGCTCATCGTCCCACCGCTACGCCCATCGTGCCATCACCCACTCGAACAGGACGAGTCCGTACACGACGAGGAGATTCGTGACGAGGAAGAACAGCGCCTCCTCGACCGGCAGCCCGAGCAGTTCGAACCCGGAGGAGAACTCGTCGGAGATCGTCCAGATCCCGATACCGATAGCTACACGGTCGACAGCCCAGAGGTACAGCGTCGGCACTCCCACCCCGGCGACCCACGGTCGCCACGCACGGAGGAGGTAGGTGCCACCGACAGCCCACTGGAGCGCGACGATGGGTGCAGCCCACACGAGAATCGCGCCGAGGTAGGTCCACCGCTGGCCGAACACGAGCAGACACGCCGCGCCGACACCCGCCAGCGCCAGCCACGCGAGCGCACCGACGACACGTGGAACCGCGTCGAGGTCTCCCGGTTCGGGCGTCGGATCGAAGTCGACGTGGTAGAGCCACGTCCCGGTGAGCACGGTCTGGAACACGAAGAACAGGTACTCGCCGACGGGGGCGGCCCACAGCCGCGCGACCACCGCACCGTCGCCGTACCACCACACTCCACGCTCGATGAGGACGTTGTCCCACGGCGTCGTGTACAACACCGCGACTGTGGTCATGAGTCCGATGCCGACAGTCGAGAGCAGCCATCGCCGTGCGGACAGCGCCGGTCGCCGGGCGAGCACCAACGCGAGCGGCGGGAGGACAAACAACACGTGAAACAGGAGATACGGGAGTGTCACCGTCCATCCCCCTGCCAGTACATACACGCGTACCGGACTGGCTGTCTGAAAAGCGTGCGGATTCGAGTCGTGAGCCAGCCGGTCGCGAGACGGCTCGGAGTCGACGGAGGCTCCGACAAGCGCCGGCAGTCGGCTCCGGAACTCCGAGCAGCGCCAGCGGTCGGCTCCGGAACTCCGAGCAGCGCCGGCAGTTGGCTCCGGAACCGACATTACGCGGCACACTGAATCCGGTGACATGTTCAGACAGTTCCGGACAGCCGTCGCCGACGCGCTCGACGCGGCCGTGTCGGCGGCCGGCTACGAGGTCGACGACCTCGGCATCGAGGAACCCCCGGCAGACGTAGACGCCACGCTCGCCTCGAGCGTCGCCTTCCCGCTGGCGTCGGCTGCCGGTGCTCCACCGCCACAGGTCGCCGCGGAGATCGCCGCGGAGATCGACCCGGCGTCGGTCGACTACCTCGCGTCCGTTCAGACCCGCGGTCCGTACGTCAACTTCCACACGGACGAGTCGTACGTCACGGACACGGTCACCGCAGCGGGAGCGGACGACTGGGGACAGCTGCCGAGCCGCGGCGAGTCGGTCGTCGTGGAGCACACCTCCGCGAACCCGACGGGGCCGGTCCACGTCGGTCGCGCCCGCAACCCGATCGTCGGTGACGCGATCTCGAACGCGCTGTCGTACGCCGGCTACGACGTGGATCGCCACTACTACGTCAACGACGCCGGTCGTCAGATGGCCGTGTTCGCGTGGGCCTACGAGAGGTTCGACGAGTCCGAGCTGCCAGCGCCGGAGCGAGACAAGCCGGACTACGACCTCGTCCGCTACTACCGCGCCGGCAACGCCTTCCTCGACCCGGACGACGACACGTGGCCCGCGACCGAAGCGGAGATCGAAGCCGCCGAGGCGGAGATCGAGGCGCTGATGAAAGGCTTCGAGGGAGTCGCGGGGGGCGACGAGGACGCCTACGAGCGTGTGACCGAGGTCGTCGACACGGTGCTCGACGGGATGCGACAGAGTCTCGACAGACTCGGCGTGTCGTTCGACGAGTTCGTCAGAGAGACGCGGTTCATCCGTGACGGCTCGACGGACGAGCTCGTCGACCGTCTGGAGTCGTTAGACGAGGCCGTCTACGAGGAGGAGGCGTGGCAGTTGGACCTGAGTGAGTTCGGTATCGACAAGAACTTCGTGTTCCGTCGGTCGAACGGCACCACCCTGTACACGACGCGTGACGCCGCCCACCACGAGTGGAAGTTCGACAACTACGATCGGGCGGTGACGGTGATCGGCGAGGATCACAAGCTCACCTTCGACCAACTCGACCTGACGCTACAGCTGTTGGGCAACGACACGGATCAGCTGACGCAGGTCTTCTACTCGTGGGTGAACCTCGCGAGCGGCGAGGGGATGAGCACCCGCGAGGGGACGGGGGTCGACCTCGACGAACTGCTCGACGAGGCTGTCGAACGGGCTCGCGCGGAGGTCGAGGCGCGTCTCGACGACCGCCTGCGTGACGACGAGCTGACGCCCGCGGACGTCGACCGCATCGCCAGACAGGTCGGGACCGGCGCGGTCAGGTTCGACATCGTCGCCAAACAGCCGGCGAAGGCGATCACGTTCGAGTGGGACCGCGCGCTCGACTTCGAGGCACAGTCTGCGCCGTACGTCCAGTACGTCCACGCGCGGTGTTGCGGAATCGAGAGCGAGGCAGCAGAGGCGGCTGTCGACCCCGCGTCGGATCTCGATCCGGAGCGGCTGGACACGCCGGAAGAGCGAGCGTTGGTCCGCGAGATTGCCCGGTTCCCCGCGGTGATCGAGACTGCCGCGGAGGATCTGGAACCACACCGTGTCGCCGCCTACGTCCGGCAGTTCGCCGAGACGTTCAACGCGTTCTACAGAGAGTGTCCGGTGCTGTCCGCGGAGCCGGAGCGTGCGAGCGCGCGCCTCACGCTGGTCGTCGCCGCACGCAACACGGTTGCGAACGCACTTGACGTGCTCGGCGTGGACGCACCAGCGTCGATGTGACTGTCGGTCGCACGACGGGACTCGTGGTCGACAGCCTGTCCGTGTAGTCGAACTGAAGTGCGTGTGACCCGCAGTCGCAGTCAGTGACAGCAGATCGCCCGCAGCCGCCGACGGACGACCCGGCACAAAAGTACCCGGATCTCGACCACGAACAGTACGTCGAGCGCGCGTTGACGCTGGCCCGCGAGGCTGGTGACCGCGGCGACGGACCGTACGGGTCGCTGTTGGTCGATCCCGAGGCGGAAGGCGGACCGACCGTTCTCGCCGAGGCGCGCAACGCGACCGTCACGGAGTCTGATCTCCGTGCGCACCCGGAGTTGACGCTCGCGGAGCGTGCCGGCCGCGAACTCGACCCAACTGTCCGCGCGCGAACGATCATGTACACCAGCACCGAGCCGTGCCCGATGTGTGCCGGCGGGATTCGAATCGCCGGGCTGGCGGCCGTCGTCCACTCCGTCTCGGCGGAACACGCCGCCCGACTGGCCGGCCACGACGACGTGCTCCCGTCGCGTGAGGTGTACGACCGGACAGGCGCGGCTGTCGACTCGCTCGGCCCGGTTCTCCCCGAGGCGGGTGCCGCCGTCCACGAGACGTATCACGACCCGTAGGTGGCTCACGCTACGCCTCACTCTGCCCTGCTCTCGTCTCCCCCTCCCGTCTCACCTCGCCCAGTCTCCGACTCGCGTTCGTCCGTCCAGTCTCCGACTCGCGTTCGTCCTCCCAGTCTCCGACTCGCGTTCACCCGACTCGGTCGTCTACGGACGCGCCGCCGTCGAACGACAGGCCAGCGAGGAGCGCAGCGACCACCGCCGCGGTGAGACTCACGCCGGCAGACACCAACATCGACACCAGCACCGGCACGGCGAGGACGGTCGCAGCCAGCGCCATCCCGCCGACGAACGTCACTCCGAACACCGCGACGCCGGCAACAGCCCGCCGTCGCCCACGAGTGGAGCCATCCGCCAGTCCCAGCAGGACAGCGAGGACTGCCACCACCGCTGCGATCAGCCCAGCCGGAATCCCGAGAAAGACTGAGAACTCGGTCTGTTGGGCGTACAACTCCGTGACCGCCACACCGACGAGGAGGAACGCCACGACGCCGGCTCCGAACGCGTACCCGAGTGTTTTCAGTTTCACTTCAGTTCACCACGCGTCTGTACGCGCTCCGTGGAGATAGCTCTCACCGTCGGGGGCGCACACACTCTCCGGCAGACACGACGCGCTCGTCGTCGACGGTCACGGTGAACTCGAACTCGCCACACGACGCCGTCTGCCACGCGAACTCCGTCGCCCACGTCGTGCCGGTCACGGAGACGCGGTAGTCTGCCGTTGCGTCACTGCCCGCCTCTGCCGTGTGCCGCGACGGCACAGCCGCCTCGAAGGAGCGGCCGACGCTGGGAGGGAGTGTGTCGTCTTCGGCGACGACCGTCTCACCGTCAGGTCCCGTGACCCCGGAACGTCACCGACTCCGCGGTCTTCCCTTCGTTCGTGACCGCGACGACGACACTGCTCGTCTGTAGCTTCGTCGACGGCCCGAGCGCACAACCGGCGGTCACGACTGCGAGCACGACGGCGAGCACGAGGATCGATTGTCTGGCGGGGAGTCGCAGACGATCACCGAACACCTTCCACACCGTCATCACCTGCTCACGCGGCACCCGGAATCGAGCGGAGCGTCACGTCGCCGAGTTCGCTGGAGACACGGAGCTGGTGTCCACCGTCGTTCAGGCGGCCAGCGAGACGGCTGCGGTCGGACTCGACCAGCGTCAACGGCAGGTCGGAGTCGACACCGCCAGAGGCCGACGTGTCGAGGTCCACGTCGAGTGTCTCGGCGACACCGAGTCGGACAGCGCCGAGCTCCGTGCTGATGTCCACGTCGCCCCGGACCGACAGCAGGTCGGCTTTCACTTCGCCGAGTTCCGTGTGGACGCGGTCGAGACCACGAGTGTCGGAGACGAGTATCTCGCCCAGCTCCGACTCCAGCGTGAGGTAGCCGTCGACGCCGTTTGCGACAATCTCTCCGACCTCCGCCTCGACGACCGTGTCTCCGCGGGTGTTCAGCAGTGTCACCTCGCCGACTGCCGCGTCGACCCGCTCGACCGCCGGACCCGCACTCCCCGCCGGAACGGTGACCGTCACTTCCGTGTTGGGTGTCCCGCGCGGTCGCCAACTGGCGCTGTCGCGCAGCGTGGCGGTCACCAACAGCCGACTGTCGGTGAGGTCCGTGTCGACGAGAATGTCCGCGAGCCCCCCGCGACCGTCGGGGGAGCGCTTGCGGACGCGGACATCCACCTCCGTCGCGCTCTCCTCGGCGACGACGAGCACCGAGCCGACGCCGCTGCGAACGGCGAGCCGGTCGACGTCTGCCGCCGGGAACGTCCACCCGACGAGCGCTGTCGCCTCGTTGCCGCTACGGAGTGTTCGACTGGTACACCCTGTGAGCGCACCTGCACACGTCACTGCACCGATACCGAGGAATGATCGACGGTTCATCACGAGTACCTGTACGTTCGGTCAGATATTGAATCCATAGTAATACGTGTTGACACTGGACAGCCTGTGACGCCGCTAGCCCGACAGTCTACTGCTGTGACCGACAGTATAGTTGCGGCGTCGCGCTCGTAGTCCAAGAGTTCACACACCAGCGTACGTGCAAGAGTTCACACACCAGCGTACGTGCATCTGTCGACACGCTAGATCGTCGACACTTCGCTACGGGGAGCGACTTTAGTTCGCGGGGGTCCACTCCCCAGCCATGGACGTACGCAACGTCACGGCGGGTGCGACGGAGTTCACGTGTAACGCCTACCTCGTCGACGGGGAAGCGACGACGTTGATCGACGCGGGTGCGATGCCGGGCGTCGAGAACGAGATCGCCCGCCACGTCGACGGGGTCGACCGCGTCGTTCTCACCCACCAGCACGGAGATCACGTCGCCGAGCTGGACGCGGTGCTGGACGCCGAGGACGCCGCGCTGTACGCGTACGGCGATCACCCCCGACGCGACGTTGCGCTGGCCGACGGCGACGAGATCACCGTCGGCGACGACTCCGTCGAGGTGGTGTACACGCCGGGTCACGCCGACGATCACGTCTCGCTCGTCGGTGCCGAGGCGGTGTTCTCCGGGGACGTGGTCGTGCACAACGACGGCGCGTTCGACGACGGCTCCTTCGGCCGAACAGACATGGCCGGACAGTCGCGCGAGACGCTGATCGACAGTCTCCGAACGCTCCTGGAGCGACTTCCCGACTCCGCGACCGAGCTGTACGCCGGCCACGGCGACCCGTTCGACGCGACGGCCGACGAGGACGACTCGCTGCGAGACGTGATCGAACGCGCACTCTCCCGAGCGGAACGACGCGACCCGAAGTACCCCGACGAGTGACCGACGTGACAACGTTTCCAAAAATATCTACGGTCGTTATAAACTTTATTTCATGCTATTTTATCAGAAATTTTTTACTTCGATGGTTAATACGCTTATTGGGGACAATTCAACTCCGATCCTGTCTGCCGGGTTCAATTCTCCTGGATTACTCGTTGTTGGTTCCTCATGAGAGAGTTTGAGCTCACTTCCTTCGTGCCAGACCCACAGATTGTCTCCTTCTGTGACTGATGATTTGAATTCCACGCTGCCACCGTACTCACCGCTTGTAAACATCCTAATCCTCGTTTGGCGAGGGAGTGTTTGGCCACCGGTATGTGAGAGTACGATGTGATTATCTTGGATTCGTGGGGAGATGTCCGGAGCCTTCGACTGCGCTTGCGACTTCCAGTCCGGTGCAGAAACTGTTGTTTCTCCAAATGCTCTCGTTTTCACGCCGAATGTGAATTCGGTGAGATCTGAACCCTGAATAACCGTCGTGCGGCTGTCCAGGTCTTTGATCGTCGCGTCGGGACGAACCAGCAGCGTTGCTTCGAATTCGGGAATTCGATCCGCATCGTAGAAATCGTGAAGAGACGAATTTTCGCTCTTCACACCTTGAGATGTCAGTTTAAACACAGTGTCTCCGTCGACCTCTGTTTCCGTCGGTTCTGAAAAGTCTCCTCCGTCGACAATTCCGTGAACGAGATCAGATTGGATGAGCCAATTAAATGGGAAATGATCGCGTCTGAATGCACCGAACAGATTGCTGCCTCGGTGGGTAGCCCGACTAACAACGAGATTGTCGAGTCGGTATTCGTCGAAATCACGGCGTTTGAACCCGGAGGCGTGAACTTTGCTGTCGCCAACAACCTCGTGAGTGACAGTGTCGTCGGCACCCTGCACTCGGCCCTCGAGAAATTCGAGAGTAAACGACGATTTCGAGGCCATCGCATTTTCGTACGCGTCAGCGAAGAGCGCAGACACTCCGGAGGCTGACATCCCGATGGGATACTCCTCGGCCGCCGTCGGCGTTGGTGATTCGGTGGGCGACTCGGTCGGGGAGTCTGTGGGCGACTCGGTCGGGGAGTCTGTAGGCAGTTCGGTCGGCGAGTCAGTCGGTGATCGGGTCCGTGTCGGGCTGCTGGTCGTTCGTCTCGCCGTCGCAGTTCGTGTTGGACTCCGTGTTGGACTCGAACTATCACCGCTCAGCCGCAAACACCCGCTGAGCGAGATGGCGCTCCCCAATACTGCCAAGGCCCGTCGCCGGTTCATGCTCAGCACGTGCGACTGTTCGGGTAAAAACATAGCGGGGAACGCAACAAATTCTCGTCGAGCGCACTCGTCTCTCGCTCCGAACTGTGGCTGTATCTTACAGAATTCGACTATTTACCACTGCACGAATATCTAAGTTAGTGATATTGTATAAACCGCTCGATGATCGAGTATGACAAGCGGTCGAACATAGGATCAGCAGACCCAACGAGATCCCATTGGAGCACAGACCGATGACCGACCGTTCACACGCTCGTGGTGCCCGGCTGTACAGACACGCGTGTGACCCACGGGTCCACCGACAGGATCATACAACTGCGTCCAGAATCCGAGCGTATGGACCGTCAGAAGCTCATCTCGATCCTGTTGGTGCTCCTGATGATCGGGTCGTCGTTCGCGTACGCGATCACGCTGCTGTGACACGACCCGTTCTCGGAGTGATGGTGTGACCAGTCACACTCGGGGGATTGTGAGACGAGTCACACTCGAGGAATTGTGGGACGAGCCACTCTCGGGGGATTGCGAGACGGGTCGGTCTCGGAGCGTCGGAAGGCGAGTCGCCTTCAGGGGTTCTCCATCCGGTAGCGAGTCGTCGCGTTCCCGTCGAAGCGGGGGCCGGGGCCGACACGGTCGAAGTCGGCGTTCTCGACAGCAGCTCGTGCGGCGTCGTCACCCTCCACGATCAGCAGTTCCACGGCCATGTCCTCACCCGCAGCGAAGCGCATCGGCTCGGCGAGGAGGCGTTCACAGGCGTCGGGCGTGCCACCGACCTGTGTGACGTGGACCGTGTTCTCGCGCACGTCGAAGCTGACGAACCCCAAGAGATCGGGGTCTCGTTCGTGGTCGGCGTCGACGTTCGGGTCCGTCGCGGTGGTGTCCGCGACAGCCACCCGGACCGTCCGGTCGTGGATCGTCCGGCGCATCGCCTCCGCCGGCGCGTCGGCGATGCCGGCGATGGCTCCGGCGTCCGTCTCGACCGCGTCACGGACTTCCATACCACACAGACGGGCGTCTCGAACCTAAATCTACGGGTCTTTCAGCCTCGACGACGAATGCCGGCCATGAGCGTCAGCGAGGAGTTCGACACGTGGGCGGCGGACGGCCGCGACAAGGGGATGGAACAGCGACACTGGCACACGGCGAAACACGCGCTGGCCCGGATGCCGGTCGAGCCGGGTGACACGGTGCTTGACTTGGGGACTGGGAGCGGGTACGCGCTGCGTGCGCTCCGCGAGACGCGCGAGATCGGCCGCGGCGTCGGACTCGACGGGAGTCCCGAGATGGTGCGGAGCGCTCGCGGCTACACCGACGACGACGCCGTCGCCTTCCTCCACGGCGACTTCCACGACCTCCCGTTGGCGGACGACAGCGTGGACCACGTCTGGTCGATGGAGGCGTTCTACTACGCCCAGCGTCCGGTTGCGGTGCTGCGTGAACTCCGGCGTGTCCTCCGGAGCGGCGGCACGTTCTTTTGTGCGGTGAACTTCTTCGCCGAATCTGAACACACCCACGAGTGGCAAGACCGCATCGAGGTGGAGATGCAACTGTGGGACCGCGAACAGTACCGTACGGCGTTCCGCGAGGCCGGCCTCCACGTCGCCGCTCAGGACTGTATCCCCGACGAGGAGACGGAGATCCCCGCCGCCGACGCGTTCCCGACCGACGAGTGGGACCACCGCGAGGCGATGGTCGACCGGTACCGCGACTGGGGAACGCTGCTGACTGTGGGGGTCTGTCCCTGACGAATCGTCGGCATCGATCTAGGTCTGCTCCGCGTGTCTATCTGTCTCAGTCGATATACTCTACTCACTCTCCGTTCCTCATCGAGAACGACCGGCCAGAACAAGTCCGAATTGTCCGCAATCACGGCTCTCCCGAGCACGGAGAGACCGATCAGTGTGGTACGAAGGTCGTGCCTCTGCACGAGGCTCCCGGGAGTGAATCGCCACACGACCGATTGGAGCCGATCCGCTCCTCACTCGGGCACGAGTCAACGAGTTTCTGTTCGGCGGAGAGCGGAACGTCGTCGTCGAAGGTTCGACAGACGAACGGTAGTTAGACACGTTCTCGTCTCTGTTCTCTCGGGAACACGATAGCCTGACGTTCGATAGCCAGACTGGGTTCATAACAGGCGGTGGGGGGTTCACAATCGCACATCCCCAGTTCCTCGAAACTGAACAGCCGAATTTCGTCGTTCTGACCGACTCCGACAACGAGGGACAGTCGATTCGTGATCAGATGTCGGACAGAGGAATTCCGGAATCAAAGTCTGTAAGCCTCGAGCGAGGAACGTCGTACCTCGACACCTCCTGCCCCGAAATCGAAGATCTCCTTCCACGACACATGGTCTGTTCGTACGCGGCAGAGCATCTCGATGCCTCACAAGCGGATCTCAAAGATGCCGCCGACAAGCAGGTGACGAGGCCTATCGTCGACGTTGTCGAAGACGAGTCGGGTGAGCGCTTTCCGAAGGACTACCTCGCGCGTCAGTTCGTGAACGAGGTCGACGAGTGCTGGCTCGACACAGACGAGACCGAGCGGTTCCGAGCGACACTCAGATTCGCGTCGTTGATCGATACGTTACGAGAACGCCTCGACTGAGCAGAGACACCACCGCCACGGTGAGCGAGCGTCACCGAACCACAGTTTCCGTTCCCCGACCGAACCATTTTGTTCGGGCGCACCGACCCTCCGGGTGATGGAGAGGGACACACGAGGGAGGAACGTCGTGCTCCTCGTCCTCGACTCGCTCCGGCGGGATCGGGTGTCGTTGTACGACGACGGCGTCGACTTCACCGACAGCATCGCCGCACTCGGCGCGGAGAGTCTGGTGTTCGACAACGCCGTCGCACAGGCCCCGTGGACGCTGCCGTCACACGCCTCGATGTTCACCGGCACGTATCCGTGGAGCCACGGAGCGACACAGGAGTCGCCGACGTTCGACGCGGGGGAGCCGACGCTGGTCGAGCGCTTCGCCGCCGCGGGCTACCGCACCGGCGGGTTCACACCGAACCCGTGGGTGTCGCCGTTCTCGGGGCTGGCCGCCGGCTTCGACACGTGGGACAACTTTCTCACGCCGCGTCGACTGCCGATTCCGGAGTTCGTCCGGTCCTCGCGGCTGCTAGAGTGGTGGAGCCGCAACCAGTTCGAACGCGTGAAGAAGCGACTGACGGACGCCGCCGACTCGCTGTTCGAGACGTGGAGCCGGCGGAAGGGGACGGAGGTGACCCACTCCGAGCGCGTGTTCGACCGCGCGGAGTCGTTCGTCCGCGAGACTGACGCCGACCGGCCGTTCTTCCTCTACCTGAACATCCTCGACGCACACGAGCCGTACTACCCGCCGGAGTCGTACCGCGAGCGCCACGCGCCCGGAGTCGACCCACACGAGGAGTGTCAGATCCCCTCCCGACACCTGAAAGGCGAGACGGAGGCGAACTTCGACAACGTCGCCGGACTGTACGACGCTGCCGTCGACAACGCCGACGACCTCGTCGGCTCGTTCGTCGCGTTTCTCCGCGAGCAGCAACTCCTCCAGAACACTGTTCTCGTCGTCGTCTCCGACCACGGGCAGGCACTCGGCGAAGACGGGCTGTACGGCCACCAGTACGGCGTCGGCCCGGTGCTCACTCACGTTCCGATGCTCGTCCGGACGCCGGAAGCCAACGCCGAGCGGATCGACCGCCTCGTCGAACTCCGCGAACTGTTCGACTACCTCCCGAGCGTCGCTGGCGTCGGTCCGGAGTACACGCCCGGTGTCGAGATTGCGAAGGGTGGGTACGGCTTCCCCGACCTCGCCGTCCGTCAGCTCCCGGGCGGACGCGACAGCGAGCACTACCGCCGGTTCCGGTTCGCGGTCGACCGCGAGGAGTACCTCGTCCGCACGGAGACTCCCGAGCAGGTGACCGTGACTGCCGAGGTCCGTGACTCTACGGCCGAGACCGACCCGAGTCGGACACTCCTCCGCGCGCTCCCCACAGCGGAGACCCACGACGACGACGCGGTTGCCGTCGCCGACCCCGTCGAGGGCCGGCTGGAAGACCTCGGCTACCTGTGAATCGCCTCGGGGCTCGGCCCCGGGGCATTCGTCTCGACCGGTATTAAACGAGCGACGCTCTGTGACGTGAACGGGCTGCCAGCGGCGGCAAAATTCCCCAATCCCTCGGCACCCCCGGGCGTACGCCGACCGGTCAATTCTCGTAACTTACGAGGTGGCGTCGGCTGGCATGGGGAGGCATTCGCCGTCTGTGGCCGTCTGTACGTCGACAGTGCCTGGTTCTGTCCACAACCGCAAAACCGCAAGACAGCGGCCGATTTCTCTCTCCCCACCCCGACACAACGTTTATATACGGTCGGCGCTCCGGTTCGACTCACAGCCGATGACGACAGACGCGACACAGCGCGCGACCCGCACGACAACGTTCGCCGTTCACCAACTGACCCTGCTGTTCGGGATTCTCACGCTCCCGCTGGCGCTCGCGGCGCGCCGGGCCGGAGTGGTGCTCCCGATCCGCCGGCTCGTCGAGTGGGCAAACGAAACCTACGACCGCCACGCCTCCGAGTGAGCAACTGAGCACCGTTCTCCGACGACCGACGACAGCCAGCTAGCGGTAAGCGACCGTCGGGTACTTGTCGAGTGGGCTCGTGACAGCGCACGTGAACCGTTTCCAGCGCTACACGGTCGCCCTCCTCGTCGGCACAGTCGCCACGGGCGTCGTCGCCGTCTCTCGTGGCGAGCCAGTCGGCGCGCTCCTGACCGCGCCACAACTCTCGCTGGCGACGTTCTGTCTGTACGCAGCCGCAACAGAGATCACACTCCGGTTCCCGGCGCTGCTGTGGGGTGACGATGCCGGTGGACTCCCGGCTGGCGTGTTCGCGGGAGGGCTGACCTTCGGCGCGACTGCACTGGCGAGCGGTCTGCCCGAGACGGTCGGAATCGGCCCTGCCGTCGTCGGAGTCGGACTCTGCGTCTTCGGCGCTGCGACCGGGTTCTGGATGGCACACGACGCCAACGACGGTAGCCGGAGGACAGTGACAGCGGATTGAGCGCGACGGCCGAGCGACTGGCACCGACGGCCGACCGACGGTGACGACCGACCAGTACAGACGACCGACCGCCAGTGACGACCGACCATGACAGACGACCGACCGACAGTGATAGCCAGCGCCCGTCGTCTGACTCGTGTCGGCGGCAGCGAAGGACGGTTTTATCAGCGACGACACCCTATCTCGCGTCGATGCGACCAACCAGCGACCTCGGTGAGCTCGATCCGACGGGCGGCGACCGGCCAGTGTTCGGGCCGGAGATCGGTGAGTTCCCCAACGCAGACCAGCGTGCAGCGACGGAGTCGGACGGCGAGATGAAGACCGGGACGACCACGGTCGGGCTGAAGACGGACGACGCGGTCGTGCTGGCGACAGATATGCGAGCCTCACTCGGGCAGATGGTCTCTTCGAAGAACGTGCAGAAGGTCGAAGAGATCCACCCGACCGGCGCGTTGACCATCGCCGGCTCCGTCTCTGCCGCACAGAACCTCATCGAGACGCTGAGGGCGGAGGTGCGGCTGTACGAGTCGCGCCGCGGTGAGGACATGAGCATGCAGGCGCTGTCGACGCTCACCGGGAACCTCCTCCGGTCTGGTTCGTTCTTCATCGTCCAGCCCATTCTCGGCGGTGTCGACGACGAGGGGACACACGTCTACTCCATCGACCCGGCTGGCGGGATGACCGAAGAGGAGTACACCGTCACCGGCTCCGGGTCACAGTACGCGCTCGGTGTGCTCGAACAGGAGTACGACGAGGAACTCTCCGTCGAGGCCGCCGAGCGAGTCGCCACGCAGGCGATCCAGTCTGCCGTCGAGCGTGACCTCGCCTCCGGCAACGGAATCAACGTCGCTGTCGTCACCGAGGACGGTGTCGACGTGTCCAGCTACAAGGATATCGAAGCGCGGTTGGAGTGACAGGAAGCGAGCGGAAGTACACTCGTTCACGCGAACCCGAACTGCGCCATCAGGCTGTCGAGCAGTCCCTTCACGACGAGACCGACACCGCCGACGACGAGCGCGAGCCCTCCGGCGACGATGGGGGACTGCCACGCGATCAGCGCGAGTCCACCGAGCGTGACCAGTACGCCGACGAGACCGAGTGTTCCGAGTTTGTCGAGCACACTCCGAGGTTCGTGTCCCCGCTCAAAACACCGGTGGTTCTGCGCTCGCGGCGCGTCGAGTGGGGCGACGGCTGTGAGAGTGTCGGTTGTCGAGAGAGTGTCGGCTGTCGAGAGAGCGTCAGTCGCCGGCCGTGTGGTCGGTAGCGAGCGGGTCGACACGACCACGCTCCACGGTGTTTAAGCCGTAACCCCCGCTAGGTGGCGGTATGAGCGACGGCGAGTCCGAGGGACGGAGGAACCTCCGGATGCCGGACGAGGACGAACTGTTCGCCGAAGTGACGAACATGCTGGGCGCGAACCGCGTGAACGTCCGGTGTGTCGACGGGAAGGAACGCACGGCGCGTATCCCCGGCCGGATGCAGAAACGCGTCTGGATTCGGGAGGGTGACGTGGTGCTCGTCGAACCGTGGGACTGGCAAGACGAGAAAGCCGACGTGACGTTCCGCTACGAGAAGAACGAAGCCGACCAGCTCCGCGAGGAAGGCCACATCCAGTGACACACCGGCCGACCCGCTGATCCGACGCCGCTTCCGTGCGACTACTCATCTGTCGTTGGTTCTGGTTTGTGAGGTGGTAGCAATCACCGTAGGTCTCCTCGGGGACGGCGCACGTCTTCGAGACTGTGTCTCGTCACAGCGATTGTCTGTCTCTCCGCCGGAGACCGACATACGCTGTCGGTTGTGAACTCCCAAACCCGGACGTACAGGATTAATCTGAGAGAGTTACACGAATACCTCTATTTGCGAATTTATACAAGTTCGCATATTCGAACGTGCAGAAGGAGACATCAAACTAGGCACAACTGCGAAACCTGTTTGTACAAGCGGTCCAAGGCGACTGCCTCGGGGTCGTCCGAAAATCTCTGATTTTC
>CAKZQY010000259.1 GCA_937142015.1 uncultured Halobacteria archaeon | reverse complement strand
TGATCGTCGCTGACCGGCAGTGTCACTCGACTTTCGTCGACACACAGAGCCCGGAGCCGACGGGGAGCAACAGCGACTCGAAGCTCTCGTCCGCGCGGACGGTGTCGAGGTAGGTGCTGATGCCGGTCGTCTGCGGGTCGTCCGCGGGGAGAGCTGCGTCGTCTTCGAGGTGTGCGAGCGTTGCGTCGAAGTCCGCCGGGCCACGCGTCACGTTGTCCGCGACGATCACGCCGCCCGGAGAGAGTTTCGCCCGGACTGCCTCGAACGCGTCGGCGTACCGCGACTTCTGGTGGTCGATCAACACGACGTCGAACGGACCGCCGTAGCGGTCGACAATCTCCATCGCGTCGCCCTCCTCGAACACACACCGCGTCGTGAGCCCGGCGTCGGACAGGAACTCTCTGCCCCTCTCCAGCTCGTCGCCGTCGAACTCCGTGAGGATCACGCGTCCGGCACCGCCCCGGAGAAACCACGAGGCGGAGTAGCCGAAGCCGGAGCCGAACTCGAACACTGTCTCGGCGTCGACGAGTCTGGCGAGGAGCCGCAACACTGCTCCCGCGTCTGGCCCGATGTTCGGGAACTCCTGCTCGGCGGCGAACGCGGCCATCTCCGCCTGCACTGGCGTGTGTTCCGGGCCGACTGCGCGGACGAACCGCGCGAGGTCGTCTCCCAGCGTCTGATCACCGTCGATCATACGCCTCGGTTGCTCGGTGTCCTCTTCAACGTTCGGCCACTGTCTCGGGCGGTGGGTGCTGCCCGATCCCACTCGCTTTGGACGTTCACCGACGCACTGACAGGAGGTCACACCTTGTCTCGTACGTGCTTGCGACCCTTACCGCAGTCTGGACACTCGACATCGTTCATGTTTCGAGTCGTTTCGGCGAACGCCTCGCCGCAGTTCATGCACTCGTACTCGTACGTCTCTGGGCCGAAGAACGAGGCAACTGCGGAACGAACGCGACGGAGGAGCCTACCCAGTGGCATACGAAGCCAATTGTTCGGATGGAACAAAAAGACAACTGACAGTCAGCAGTTCACTCGTGCAGGCTGTCTGACAGCCAGCAGTCCTCCGGTGCGGGCAGTCTGACGACTGACACCGTCCACTCGTGTTCACAGCGGCGGACCGGAGAGGTACCCACCGAGCGCGAGTAGGAGGACGCCGACGACACTCGCAGCTTTGAGGAACCTGTCGGCGTCTCTGCCGGCAGTTCGAACCTTCCCTTGATCGACAGCGTCGTGGATGCGCGCCGCGCCCACTTCCGTCAGCCCGGTCACGACCAGCCAGAGGACGACCATCGCCAGAACCGTGTGGCCCCGCGGCGGGACCAGCAACCCGGCGAGTTCGTTGTACTGTGTCCACGCCATCCACAGTCCAGTCGCCGGGAGAACCAGCGCGCTCGTTCGAGAGAACGTCGTCAGTCCCGAGGCGGCACTGGTCAAGACCGCGGTCCCGAGGTCGCTGTTCCGTGCCAGTGGCAGCAGTTTCCACGTCGTGAACACCAGCGCGCCGACCCACGCTCCGGCGAAGACCGCGTGGAACACGTACGCGACTGTGGTGAGGAGACTCATACTCGCCGACTGTGGCGTGACCTACAAAAGTCGGGTGGAAACGGAGCGGGCTCGCTCGCTGTTCGATCCGTAGCCGGCTGGTCAGTAGTCCGGCCCGGAGCGGTCTGGCTGCCAGTCCAGCCCGGCGCAGTCTGGTCAGCGGCCCGGCCTAGACCCGGCTGGCTGTCAGTCCAGCCCGGAGCGGTCTGGTCAGCGGCCCGGCCTAGACCCGGCTAGCCAGCGGTCCGGCCCGTAGCGTTAACACACGACACGCCGAAGCGACCACCAGACGGATGGAGTACACCAAGCTCGGGTCGACAGGGTTGGACGTCTCCCGGCTCTGTCTCGGCTGCATGAACTTCGGGTCGGAGCGCGACTGGATGTTGAACGACACGGACGCGAGCGTGTCGTTGATCCACGAAGCAGTCGACGCGGGGATCAACTTCCTCGACACGGCGAACGTCTACTCTCGGGGGGAGAGTGAGGAGATCGTCGGAGAGGCGCTCGCCAGCCACGACCGCTCGAAGCTGGTCGTGGCGACGAAGGTGTACGGCGAGATGCACGACGGTCCGAACGGCAGCGGGCTCTCGCGGAAACACGTGATCGACCAGTGTGAGGCGAGTCTCGACCGGCTCGGGACGGACTACGTCGACCTGTACCAGATCCACCGGTGGGACGAGGAGACCCCCATCGAAGAGACGCTCGCGGCGCTGGATCACCTGATCGAGACCGGTCGGGTGCGGTACGTCGGTGCCTCGACGATGACCGCCTACCAGTTCACGAAGGCGCTGTACACCAGCGACATCGAGGACTACACCCGCTTCGCGTGCATGCAGCCGGAGTACTCCGCGGTCGCACGCCACGAAGAGGAGAACCTGCTGGAGGTGTGTGCCGGCGAGGACGTGGCCGTGATCCCGTGGTCGCCGCTGGCGGGCGGGTTCCTCACCGGGAAGTACGACCGCAACGAGGACCCCGACCCGGACAGTCGCGCGGCTAAGTCCGACTCCGTCCGGTCGTACTTCACGACCGACAACTGGGCCGTGCTCGACGCCGTCCGCAGTGTCGCCGACGCCGTCGACGCCACCCCGACGCAGGTGGCACTCGCGTGGCTGCTGGAACAAGACGTTGTCACCGCACCTATCGTCGGCCCGAAGACGAGCGAACAGCTCCGCGAGGTGCTCGGCGCGCTCGACGTGACGCTGACTGACGACCAGGTCGACCACATCGCCGCACCGAAGACGCCGACGTACTCCCGACCAGTGTCTTGACGCCGACGTACTCCCGACCAGTGTCTTGAGAGCGCGAAATCGGAACGGTCGTCCACCACACTTGCAGGAGCGAAGCTTCTTTGCTGTCGGGCCCCCAAGAGCTGACAATGCGTTCAGGAGACACCGACGACAGGGCGTTGGCGCGGAACACGGCAGTCGTGGCACTCGTCGTGGCGGTCGTCGGGGGTGCAGCAGTCGCGGGCGTGACGCTCGCGGCTCCGAACCCGCCGACCGGCGAGGAGATTCTCGACGACGCCGAGGCGCGCTACGAGGGCGCTACCGCAGTCGTCGGTGACGCCACGATCACCGTCGAGAACGAGACACGGACGGAGACGTACGAGCTGTCGTACGCCGTGACAGACGACAACGAGTCGCGGGTGTCGGTGACCGGTGACAACGGCACCTACGTCGTCGGCTCGAACGGCTCCGTGGTCTGGGTTCACGACGAGACGACCGGACTGACGCGGGTGTACGACCGCGAGGCGATGGAGCGGCACGCCAACGGCACGGCGAACGGCACCGAAGACGGCTCCGGTGGTGCGTGGCACGGCAACGAGTCGTGGATGGAGAACGCCTCGTGGAACGCGACAGACCGCCAGCAGCTGTACGACTGGACTGAGGAGAACCGCACCGCAGAGCGCGTCGGCACGGAGACGGTCGACGGCACCGAGGCGTACGTGGTCGAAGTGACCCCCGCGGACGACACGGAGGGGCAGGTGACGGTCTGGGTGGCGACGGAGAGTTCCGTCGTCCTCAAACAGGAGACGACCGGTCCGAACGGCACAGTGACCGCCCGCTTCGAGTCGACGGAGTTCAACGTCAGCGTCGCGGACAGCACGTTCCAGCCGCCGTCCTCGGAGGCTCCCTCGCTCGGTGAGACGGTCGACAGCTTCGCCGCGCTCCAGGCGAACACGAGCTTCACAGTGCCGGCGGTCACCGACGAGCGGTTCAGCTTCGCCGCCGGCTCCACCGTCGACTACGGCGGTGAGGTCGTCGCAATCCAGCGGTACGACGGCCCCGCGAACCTGACGGTCGTCTCCTCGCCGTCCGAGCGCACACTCGGCGGTGTGGCGGAGAACGCCACCGAGACGACACTCGCTGGAACGACTGTCAACGTCACCGAGACTGATCGCGGCGTCGCGGTCTGGTGGTCCGACGGTGAACTGCGACACGGCGTGATCGCCGATCTCGACCGCGACACCGTGGTCGACATCGCCGAGGAACTGATCCGGGAACAACAGTCGAGTGCGTCTCTCGCCGCTGCGCCTGCGGCCGCCGGCGACGCGTGAGCCTCCACGGCGAGAGCGGGCGAGTGACCCGAAGACTGCTGGCCCGGCTGAAGATCGCTGCCCGGCTGAAGATCGCTGCCTGACTGAAGATCGCTACCTAGCTGAAAATCACTGTTCGGCTGAAGATCGCTGTCCGGGTGAAAGAGACTGACTGACGCGGTGGTGAAGCGACGACTCACCGAGTCTCGTTCTCGGAGTGATCGCCGCAGTGTGCGTCGTGTCGAGTCTCGTTCCCGGAGTGATCGCCACAGTGTGCGTCGTGTCGAGTCTCGTCGAGCACCCACCCGTCTCTGTCACCGTCGAGGACGCGCTCGATGAACTCGGTCTTCCCCTCGGTGTAGCCGTCGATGTCGTCAGTGTGGTCTCTGGCGAGTCGTCGTTTCAGTTGTTCGTACGCCCGAGCGAGATCGGGGTCCTCGCGGAGGCAGTCGCGGAACCGGACGTGTCGGTCCCAGAAGTCGCTGTCGCGTCGGACGACGTGGAGGTGGTGAGTGTGGTGTCCGTTCACCGTGCGCCGGAAGTAGCGTCGCTGTGGCAGCGACTCCTCGAACGCCGGGCAGTAGTCGTAGCCGATCGCTTCGAGCGCGTCGACAGCGGCGTCGGCGTCCGCCAGCCGCTCGACACCGCCGAGCAGGTCGACGATGGGCTTGGCAGCGAGTCCCGGCACGGCGGTGCTCCCGACGTGTTCGAGCGCGACGACGTGCTCGCCGGCCGCCTCGCGGATGCGAGCCGCTTCGCGCTCGTACGCTGTGGTCCACGCGGGGGTGTACGCGACGAGTTCGATTGGTGTCTGGGACACGATTCACTCACGCGATTGTGGTCTGGGACACGATTCACTCACGCGAATTCGGTCGCTCTGTCTCGACAGCCTCAGCCGAACAGTCGTTGACGGAGCGACCGTTCGGTCGGACGCTCGGCGAGGACGACAGAGCAGCCGACCTCGTCGACGACCTCCATCACGTCGGAGCTGTCGACGATACGGGAGATCAGTCCACGTTCCGTCGCTCCGAGGATCACCATCGAGCAGTCGTCGGCCGCACGCTGGATCGCAGTCTTCGTGTCGCCGGTCTCGACGCGGAGGTTCACGTCCGACAGCCCGTGGTCCGTCGCCCAGTCGTCGAGGAAGGCGACACCGGTGTCCTCGTCGTCGGAGACGTGCAACAGCGTTACCTCCGCGTCGTACTCCTCGCGGAGGATGCTCGCGAGCTCCGCAGAGAGATCCGACTCCGGACCGCCAGCCGTGGGCAGCAACACGTGCTCCGGATCGAACCCGCGGTTGCGCAAGGCGAGGAAATCACACGGTAAGTCTGCGCCCAGCTCCGCGCCGCGACTCTCCAAGCGACCGCTGCCGCCGTGCTCCGCGGGGTCCCACCCCATCACGACGAGATCCGCCTCGTGCGTACGAGCGGCGTCGAAGATCTCCGCGTAGCCGCGGTGTGAGATCACCGTGTGTGTCTCCACGTCGACGCCGTACGTCTCGGCGTCACGCCGCGCGTCGTCTAACACCGCGTGGTAGTCCTCCTCGAACTCGTCGAGGTGGTCTTTCGCGTACTGGAGGGAGGTCTGGTCCGGAACGGTGATCACGTGCATCGCGTCGACCGTGCCGCCGCGACGCTTGGCGATCATGCTGGCGAGGGTGATCAGATCCGTCTCCGTCTCCGGGTTCGCAAGCGGCACCATCACACGGTAGTCGCCGCCGTCCGGCTGGACGCTGGTCGCCGCCGAGACGACGGGGTCCGGCAGCGTGTCTTCGCGGGCCATGACGTACTCCGAGAGCACACCCTCGGCAGTCGTCCGACTCCGGGCGTACCCGAAGTACCAGACCACCGCGGCGACGATGAGTCCCGCGCCCAACAGCCGCACTGTCGGATTGATGTACGCGATCAGCGCGAACGAGAGGATCGTTCCGAGAATCGGGACGACGGGGTACAGCGGGACGGTGTAGTCCGGCTCGTACTCCTCGACGTCTGCCTCCCGCATCACCAGCAGCGCGATGTTCAACAGCCCGTAGATTACGAGGTGGAGGAAGCTCCCGAGTGAGGCGAGCTGGTTCACCTCGCCGAACAGGATGAACGCCAGAATCAGCGCCCCGGTGATAGCGATTGCGCGGTACGGCGTCCCGTAGCGCGGATGGACGCGGTTGATCTCCGGCGAGAGAATCTCGTCGCGGCCCATAGCGAAGTTGATCCGCGAAGAGGCGAGAATCGAGGCGTTCGCGGAGGAGGCGGTCGCCAACAGCCCGCCAGCGAGCATCGCCACCGCGCCTGCCGGCCCGAGGATCAGTCGAGCGACTTCCACGACCGCGATGTTGCCGAGCGTCTGCTGCTCGGCGATGAACCCCTGCTCGACGGCGGCGGCCATCGTGATCAACACCAGCGCGTAGATACCGGTGACGAGCACGACACTACCGATGATCGCTCGCGGGAGGTTCCGACCCGGATCTTTGATCTCCTCGGCGACACTCGTTATCTGGACGAATCCGAGGTAGGAGACGAAGATGATCCCCGTCGTGGTCAGCGTCGGGCCGAAGCCGGCCCGCGGCGGGAGGTTGGCGGGGTCCGCACGGAGCGCGCCGACCACCGTGAACACGGTGAGAATCGCCACGAGGATGATCACGATCACGTTCTGGAGCTTGCCGGTCTCCTTCGCGCCGACGTAGTTGACGAACACGAAGAACGCGCCGCCAACGAGCGCGACGGCAGTGACACTCAACGGGAACGTGAGCGTCACTCCGAACGCGGCGATGCGAACCGTCTCGCCGACGATAGCGACGATGTACTGTCCGAATCCGACCATGTAGAACGCGCTCGCGAAGGCGAGTCCGAGCCAGTTGGCCCACCCCGCAATCGAGCCGAACAACGGGCCGAGCGCCCGGTTGACGTAGAAGTACGCGCCGCCGGAGCGCGGCATCGCCGTCCCGAGTTCGCTCGCGGAGAACGCCGTCAACAGCGCGATTGCGCCGCCGAGTACGAACGAGACGATTGCGAACACGCCCGCCTGCTCGATTGCGGTGCCGGGCAACACGAAGATCCCCGCGCCGATCATCGTCCCGACGCCGATCGTCAGCGCCGCGAGCGGGCCGAGGTCCTTTGCCAGCTCTTCGTCGCCTGCGCTCATTTTTCACTCCCCGCTGGTTCGTCGGTGTCGGCCGACCCCTCTGTCCCCGACTCGTCGGCGTCCTCGTGTGGGAGCGCGACGACGGGGAGCGGCGACTCGGTGACGAGTCCGAGCGAGCGGTCACCGGAGAGAAACTGAACCAGTCGGCTGCCACGGTGCGGTCGGTAGACGATAGCGGTCGCGTCGAGTTCGACGGCCGTCTCGACGACGGTCTCCACCACGTCCGTCCCGTAGGCGGTGAACTCGTCGGCGTCGGGGAACACCCGCCGGACGGCGACGAACGCCTCCTCGGCGATCTGTTCCGACTGTTCGACCGGCGTCTTGTCTGGGACTCCGCCGCCCTTCTCGACCACGTGAACCGCCGTCACGTGGGCCGGGTCGTACGGCTCTAACGCCATCGCGGTGGCCGACGCGTCCTCGGCGTCGGACACTGGGACGACCGCGTGACCCAACAGCGGCGTCTGACTCTCTCCCGGTGTATCCATACGTGGTGTGACTCGCCCCCGAAGTAAAAAGCGTCCCGACGCGCGTCGACAACTGGTCATAGGGTCGTGCGTAGATCGTTACCACCGGCGACTGACAGAGAGCACCGCAGCGACGTG
>CAKZQY010000258.1 GCA_937142015.1 uncultured Halobacteria archaeon | reverse complement strand
TGATACCGCCCGATACCGCAGAAGCCACGGAAAATCACTACGCACGACCGTATCACTCCGAGGCTGCTGTGTCCGAATCCGTCGTCGGTGAGGTCCGCTCACGCACAGACTCGTTAACATCCGACCGCGACGCGAACCAGCCACCGTTAAAATCCGACCACGAGGCGAACCAGCCACCCCCCGAGAACGGCACCGGCCAGCGCGACGACGAGCGTTCCGAGTGCGAACTGCGCGGCCGTCCACAGGCGACCGTCGGCGAGGAGTGACTGTGTCTCGACCGCGAGCGAGGAGTAGGTGGTGAAGGCACCACAGAACCCGGTGCCGACGACGAGTGCCGCGCTGGACGGGACACTGCCGACTGTGGCCGCGCCGCCGACGGCTCCCAACAGCAGACTCCCGAGCACGTTCACGACTGTCGTCGCTCGCCGCCCGTCGAGTCGCAGCCCGACCACGTACCGTGCTGCCGCTCCTGTCGCTCCGCCGACAGCCACCAGAACGGCCTCGACAGCCGGAGCGGTGCCGGCTGTCGGCGCGACAGTCACACTCGCCTCCCGCCCGCGACACCGACTGTGGCGGCCAGCAGGCCGACAGTGTACGTCACCGCGACGTAGAGCGCCCCGAGACGTGGCCCAAGAGAGACTGTCTCGACTGCGAACGTGCTGTAGGTGGTGAACGACGAGCAGAATCCCGTCGCCGCGAACAGCTGCACGCTGTCGGGGAGCGCCCGTGCTGCGAGGAGTCCCAACAGCAGACTCCCGACGACGTTGGCTGCTAGTGTCCCCTCTGGAGTGCCTCCGGCGACAGAGAGACTGTGGCGTGTGAGTGCGCCGAACGCACCGCCGACTGCGACGACGCCGACTGTGACGGCTCGTTCCTGCATACGAGCGGGTGTGACCGACGGCTACTCGTCGGTTTCGACATCGGCGTGAGCGTCGGCGACCGTGCTGCCGGCGGCGAACTCCCGAGCGCGTGGGGACGACCCGCCGTCTGGTGTCTGCCGGTCGCGGACGCGGACAGTGTGTACCGTCTCGTCGGTGTCGTCGACGACCAGCGCGACGCCCCGTTCTCGTGGGAGCCGCCTCTCGAACTCGCCGTCGAGGTACGTCGGCCGTGCCGCGGCGAGGGCCTCGACGTCTGCTGCGCTCGTCAGCGCGTGTGCGAAGAGGAGGTCGGCCTGTGAGACGGCGGTTTCGGGCAGCGCCGCCGGTCGTTGAGTCGCACAGACGACGGAGACCCCCGGAGCACGTCCGCGTGTGAACAGCCTGTCGAGCGCCGGACCGGCGACACCGTCGAACCGGACGTGGGCTTCGTCGACCAACAGCCACGGCAGTCGGTCCACTCCGTCGACGAGGCACTGCTCGTAACAGCCTCGCGCGACGACGCGGCAGACCGCGTTCGTCGCCCGCTCGGACAGCGCCGAACAGTCGAGCACCGTCGGTGCCCCGTCTCCGAGCAGCGCCGTGGGCCGGAGACCGTCCGGGTCGAACACGTCCCACCGCGCTGCGCGACGGAGGTGGTTGTGAGCTACCCGCCGGACCGACGACGCGACTGTGTCTGTCTCGTCACGGTCGTCGGCCTCACCGGTGACGTGTTCCAGCGCTCCCGAGAGTGTCCCGGCTTCTGCGACGGCCTCCCAGACGAGACCGCCGGCGGTACCCGTCGGGTCGAGTCCGACGAGCGCCGGCCACGCTCTGGAGGGGACTGCCGCGGCTGGTACGTGGGGGGGCGAGACGACGACACCGGCCGGCACAGGTGCCGACTCCGTCCGGGCGAGTCCGCCGAACTCCCCCATCGTGTCGAGGACGACTGGCGTCACGCCGGGAGCGGCTGCCAGCCCCTCCGCGAGTACGCCGAGAGTGTGCGACTTCCCAGTTCCCCGCTTCCCGACGACCACGACTGCGTGTGGTCGGTCGGCATCGAGGCGAACTGGACCGCCTGCCGTCCCGTCACGGGCGCGGTGACGACCGACGCTGAACGTCGCACCGTCCGACTCGATGCCGGTGTCACGGCCCACGACTGTCGACGCTGCCGACTCGGCATCTGCCTCGGCTCTAACGACTATCGAGACGTGATCGTCCGTCTGTTTCGCGTTCGAGAGCGGGTCCAACTCGCCGTCTCGTGTGTTCGGTGTCGCCACGCGATGTGTGGCCCTGTTCCCCCCGAAGAACCCTCGTGTGAGGATTCAAGTACCAGAGCGAGGCCAGACACCCCGTGACAGAACGCGACGACGAACCGGGGCAGTTGGCACAGTTCCACGACGACCGACGCGGTATCGAGGGACTACCAGTGCGACTCGTGATCGCGCTCGTCGTCGGCGTCGCCAGCCTGAGTGTGATGCTCGGGATGGTGAACGGAATCGGCGGACTCCAGACGACGGAACTCGACGCACGTCCGACACCGGAGGTGACGACGCCCGGACAGCAGTCGCTCACGGTGCGTGTCGTCGGTGCGGACGAGGAGCCAGTCGCCGACGCGACGGTCGTCGTCACCGGTGGCACCGCCTCACTCGACGGACCTGTGACGGCCGAGAGCGGGACGGACGGGAACGCGACACTCGACGTGGCACCCGAGCTCGGACCGAACCAAGCGGAGGGGACACTCCAGATCGAGATCAAACCACCCGCAGAGGGCGGGTTCGCGGATCGCCGTGCCAACACGGAGGTGCTCGTGATCGAAGGCTGACGAGTCCACCGGCTGACCGACACGGGTGGCGGACTGGTGTGCCGACTCACGTCGTCGAGGCGGACACGAGTTGGTGGGCAGTCGTCGGCTCGACGCGACCGGCGACGACCGTGACACGAGGGGACGACGCTCACAGCGACCGAACACGAACGGGACAGCGCGTCTCGACAGACAGCCGTGAACGACCAGACGGGTCCGCAGACAGCAGCGTCCCGACGAGTGGCAACACGGGAATCGTCTCTTCGAGGCGCGAGCGGAGCGAGCGCCTCGAACTGGATCGCGGCCTTTTTCGAGTTGCCCCACGTAGTCGTTCGTATGTCGAAGCTCCGCGAGGCGCTGCGAGACCTGCCGGAGACGGTGTTCGCCGACGTGTTGGAGAGCGAGACGGCGTACCTCCTCGTCGTCGACCTGCCCGGCGCGAGTGCCGACACGACGGACGTGTCGTTCCGCGGCGGTCGCCTCCGGGTGGAGGCCAGACGCGAGAAGGACACGCCACACGAGTTCCAGTACGCAGAGGAGGATCGTGCGCTGTTCTTGGACGCGGAGATTCCGCTGCCGCCGGACGCGACCGGCGAGGAGGCGACCGCGTCGATGGATCGCGGCGTGCTCGAAGTTCACCTCCCGAAGCGCGAGGCGACGCCGGAACGCAGCATACCCGTCACAGAACCGGACGCGAGCGCGTAAGGCGGGGTGGTCACGCTGGTCTCTCTCCGCGCCTACCGTCGGTTCCCGCTCGTCGTCTACCGGTTCCTCCCGCTGATCGTCGCGTACCTCCGTGACCGTCGTCGGTTCCTCCTGTTCGGCGGCTCGCGGAGCGTCTCCTCCGCACAGCAACGAGAACGGGCAGAGATCCTGCTCGACACGCTGCTCACGCTCGGGCCGACGTTCATCAAGCTCGGTCAGATCCTCTCCACGCGACCGGACGTGTTGCCGCCGGAGTACATCGAGGTGCTCTCACAGCTCCAAGACGACGTGCCGCCAGCGCCGTGGGCGGAGTCGAAAGCGGTGCTCGAAGCGGAGCTCGGTCCGGTCGAGGAGACGTTCGACGAGTTCGACCGCGAGCCGATCTCGGGGGCGAGTCTGGGACAGGTGTACGTCGCAGAGTACGAGGGGGAGACAGTGGCGGTGAAAGTCCGCCGGCCGGGCATCGAAGAGCTCGTCAACGCCGACTTGCGAGTCATCAAGTGGTCACTGCCGCTGCTCGTCCGGTTCGTCGGGCAGGGACAGGCGTTCTCACTGGAGAATCTGGCCGAGGAGTTCGACAAGACGATCAACCAGGAGATGGACTACGAGCGCGAGCGGCGGATGCTGTCGGAGATCCGCGCCAACTTCGCGGACCACGAGCGCGTGATCGTGCCGGAGCCGGTCGTCCCGGCGTCGACACGGCGCGTGCTCACGATGGAGTACGTGCCCGGGACGAAGATTTCGGACGTGGAGACACTCGATCAGAAGGGAATCGACCGTACGGAGCTGGCGACACAGCTCCAGCGGGTGTACCTCCAGATGATCGCCGAGGACGGCGTCTTCCACGCGGATCCACACCCGGGCAACCTGTCGGTGACAGACGACGGCTCGATCGTCTTCTACGACTTCGGGATGTCCGGTCGTGTCGACCCGTTCATCCAAGAGAAGATCATCGACTTCTACATCGCCGTCGCCGATCAGAACATCGACGCGATCTTGGACGCACTCGTCGAGATGGGCACCCTCTCACCCGAGGCAGACCGCGACGTGATGGCCGACGTGATGGAGTTGGCTATCGCCGACGTGCGGGGTGAGGACATCGAACAGTACCGTGTCCAGCAGGTGATCGAGCAGGTCGAGTCCACCATCTACGACTTCCCGCTGCGACTGCCACAGAACATGGCGCTGGTGTTGCGCGTCGCCACCGTCGTCGAAGGGGTCTGTGTCACGCTCGATCCCGACTTCGACTTCATCGAGGTGGCGACGGACTACCTCGGCGAGCAGGGCTACCTCGAAGAGACGGCAGAGCGGTACGTCCGCGACGCCGCCGGCCAGCTCCGAGACACCACCGAGTCGCTGTTCCGCGTCCCACCGAAGCTAGAGACCGTCCTCGACAGGGTCCAACGCGAGAGCCTCACGGTCAACGTCAACCTCGAAGACGGCGAGGACGTGCTCGACCAGCTCGCAAAGCGACTCTCCTACTCCATCCTCACCGCAGTCGGCGTGTTGGCGGCGGCAATCGTCTACTCCTTCCGAACGGCACAGACCGCGACAGTCGACACGTACATCGCTGCTGGCATCGTCGTCTTGACGCTCCCGATGATGTTCTTCCTCTACCGGTCGTTCACGAAGAAGAAACGCGGGTTGCAGGCACAGCCGCAGTTCACGCGTCAGAATCTCAAAGAACAGAGCCGGGGTGTCGCAGGTGGTCCGACCGGCGGAACGAGTGACGGAGAGGAGGCCGGCGGCGACGGCGGAGAGAGTGACACCGGTGCCACACAGACGACACTTCCGGGTGCCGCTTCACAGGCCGACAAAGAGAGAACAGAGTGAGGCGACTGGTTCAGTCGTCGAACGTGAGATCGATGTCGATCTCGATACGCTCGTAGCTGACTGTTGGCTTCTTTCGTTGTCCGTGCCGCGTCCGCTGGACGATACCGTACTCTTCGAGTCGGTCGAGATCGTTCGAAACCGAGCCCTTGTCGCGCTCGACTGCCGACGCGAGGTCGGTTATGCTCTCTGGGTCGTACTTCTCGATTGCTCTGAGGAGGCGGACCCGCTCGGTGCTCAGTACACCGAGCGCCTGTGCCGGTGACTCGAACGACAGTGTCGCCGGCTGCGGCTCCCCGTCGTCTACTGCTCGTTTCAGGTCAGTGCGCGCGTCCGCTGCCGACTGCTCGAGTGACGCGACCTCGATCTGGAGCACACGCTCCGTCTCGGTCTGTCCACTCGACTCGTCGACTGGGACGCCGCCCGTAGTGCGTTTTGATAGCATACTCTCGTGTTGTGTCGCCCGTCTGTAGTGTCGTGGGTCCAGTGCTTGCGCCGCGTTGTCTCCGTCTGCGATTGGGTGCCGTCCCGTGCGGCCTCCCGGACGGTGTCACGTCCGCGTGGACGTACCACAGCGTCGACGGGAAGGCTACTATCGATCGGGTTCGAGACAAACGGCGCAGTATCACTGTCACCACCGTGTTTGCCCGTATGTGGTGACGGAAGGTAAAACTTTGGTCTCTCAGACAACCCGTTGTCTCTGAGAACACCCACTCTCTGCTCGGGGTAGCTTCGCGTACTGTCGCTCACAGGCCACCGAGTCCAGAGCTGCTCGGTAGTTGACACGAGATGTACGAGGAGGCGTCGAGTCCTCAGATTACTCTGACGCGCGACAGAGACTGGACTGTCGTCAATCCGCCTTCCACCTGTCTGACTGGTGGGATCAGGACATCGCGGTTGAGAGACTCTCAGTGCTACGGGGTCCGGTTTCGAAACTCTTTCTGCTTCTTGTCTACTTCGCGCATATCACGTGTTCCACTCATATTTTTATACTCAACCTGTGTACTCCCGTTGCGAACGAATTGGTAGTGGTAGAAGTACTTCCCGGTGATCGAGTCGTACCAGACCTGTTCTTCGATCTTGCTGTTGTGTCCGCTCGGCTGAGTCCGGTGATGGTAGATTCTTTGCGTGTTCGGCGGTAAACCCTGGTTCGGCATTGCTCACTCCCACAGTCGAACGAATCGACTGGTGCTGCATTGTAGCCATCACGGACACTTTTGTTTTTCGACTGTCGAAAATACTCTCTGTAGATGGAACTTATCTATAAAAGATCCTAGTTCACGACGAGAGAACAGCCATCTTGCTGGCCACGGGGGACGAGTGAAAGCTACGAGGGCTACTGGCAGAACGGCCTCTCCCCATGGAGTCACGTTGGCCGACACTCACCTTCGACACGCTGACCCTGCTCAGAAGGCGGCCACGTCGCCAATTCTGTCGGAGTTCCCTCGTCGACGATGTATCCGAGAGTTACATCGTTGATCGAGTTAACAACGTGATCAAGAATTCTATATGATTCAGTATTATTAGCAATATTATTAGTCTCAATGAATAGCCGGATACGAACGTCGGTGCCGCACTCTACGTGTTTTGACAGTACATCTTCCAGTGCCCCTTCGTATTCCCCCTCACTCGTTTCGACCTCCGCCAGGGGCCGGATACAGAATCGCTCTGGGCCACTGTTCGAACGCAGGTAGTTCTGTCCGACACCGAGCGTGTTGTCACTGGCAAGAAGCGCTTCGGAAGAAACTTCGCCCCCTGTGACAGTCTGGCTGTCGACCTCGAGAACAGTTCGAGCAGTCAAGTTGGCCGCAGGTCCTCCTCCGGCGTTGACCAACACGACCTCGAATCCAGACGCGTCGTCAGCCGACGGTGGTGATTCCCCGACAGTGAACTCTTCCAGAAAGAGCCGTGGAGACCGTTCGAGTTCCATCAACTTCGTCTGCCGTTCTTGTAGGTTCGCCTGCGTGTTTTCCGTCTGAGCCTGTCGCAGTTGTATATCTCGTAACTGGAGGTACAAGTACGCGATACCGAGTGAGACAGCCACGTTTCCAGACAGAGCGACGAGTTCGACAGCGACGGGAACAGAGTCGCCGTCTGACACGGCATTCACTCTCGATAGTAGTGATTCGAGAGCGACGAACCCGACACCGAGGCCGACAGACAGCAGTATCACACCTACGAGGAGAATTGGCAACATACCGCTGTCTTCCTCTCGAACGCGTCCGTCAGGGCTTCCAGGCACGTCACAACATTTCTTCCCTTCTCACAAAAATATGTGTTGGAGTATTCTGTGGCTACACTGTCTGTCACGAGAGAGAACGGGAACCGCAGCCGAGCAGTATTAATCCGCGCCCCACTGCGCCGTCCGACGCGGTCTGTCCGCGACCGCGACAGTGTCGAGATCGTCCTCGCGGCGGGCGAGTCCGTCGAGCACTGCGCGGGCGGCCTCCGGCGTCGACACGTACGGCACGTCTTCCTCGACGGCCGCACGCAGCGTGTCGCGGTCGGCGGAGACGACGTAGTCGATCTCGCCGTCTCTGATCGCCTCCGGGGTGTCGTCGGGAGCGACGACGTCGTACCACGCCGCGAACGCCGTGTCGAGGTCTTCGTCGTCGCCCTCCGACGACTCGC
>CAKZQY010000257.1 GCA_937142015.1 uncultured Halobacteria archaeon | reverse complement strand
TTCACGCCACGTTCGTCGAGCGCAACCGGGACACTGCGGGAGGCGACATCCGCCGCGAACGCCTCGCCGTCGGCAGCCAGCAGGTCGAACGTGTCGTAGTGGACAGGGACGACCAGGTCGGGGTCCATCGCCTCGGCCAGATCGGCAGCCTCGTGGCGGTCACTCACCACGTTCCCACCGATGTTGGCGAGGAACAGCGACACGTCAAGCTGCGCGAACCCGTCGAGTGCGTCGCCGTCACCCGGCCAGAAGACGGAGACGCCCGCGAGTGAGAGTCGGTAGCCGACCCCGAACCCTTCCGGGTGGTGTGGCTCTCCGTCGGCGTCCGTGTGCGGCCCGTCCGGCTCGTTGTACGTCGGCACGGACCACACGTCGGCCGGACCGACGGTCAGGTGCTCCTCCTCGCCGATCCGAACCGTCTCGCGGTCGATCGCTTCGACCGCGCACACGTCGCGGTCGATGCCGCTCGGGTCGACACCCTCGTAGACGACCACCGTCGCGTCCCGACTGGCGACACGCTCGATCCCGTCCGAGTCGTAGTGGTGGTCGTGGGTGACACAGACGAGGTCGCCGTCCTTCGGGTACTCGCCGTCTAACACGCCGTAGCGCCCCGGATCGAGGTAGGCGACGAACCCGTCCGGCGTCTCGATCCGCACTGTCGCGTAGCCGATCCACTCTACGGTGAGACCGTCGTGTCTGACTGTCACGTCTCTCCGGTCGACTGCCGCGAAGAAAACGGTTTCCAGTCGGCCGACGGGGAGGGCAGTCCACGTTCGGTAGTGATTACTGCGAATAGTTCTCTCGACGGCCTCGAAACCCGACGGCTCAGGCGCTCTGGTCACCGATACGAATCGCCACGGTCGTACAGACTCGTAGTAATCACTAGGGACGAACAGCGTTCGACAACTTGGTGTCTGGGCTGCTTGGTGTCCGGACTGTCGAGTGTGAGAGAGTAGCTGCGAATCAGGTGTTTATTTCGATTTCTATTTCTTCGACATCGTAGTCGAACTCTGCCTCCGATTCGTCGAATTCGGTCTCTCGTGGGAGTACGTAACGGAGCATCTCTGGTCTCCCTTGATCCGTCGACCACTTGGAACCACTGGCTCATGTCGACGAACTGGATCGAATCCCGGCGTACACATTGGTCGTTGCCTCGCCTCCAGTAGAGTACTCATATCGCCACGTTGTCGTGGTCGTCGACGCAGGCACCACGAACCGATCACTCCCGCGCGTCGTACCACTCCGCCGCGGGGCCGAGCCAGAATCCGCCCGCGAACACGGTGAGAACCGTGGTCAGCGCCGCGAGTCGGATCGTCGTGGTCGTCGACCCGGCCGTGACGAGACTCGTCGCAGTCCACAGCGTCGCCCCGACTGCAGCGACCGTCAACAGCGACGGCAACGGGTGCTCGGCGAGCAGCCGACGCAGATTCATACCCGACGTGACACTCGGGGGAGCCGAGTGCGTTTCGGTCCAGCGACGGTGTGTGGTGGCTGGCGACGACGTGTGGACGACGACCGGCGGCGACGCGTCGGAAATCCCCGACGACAAATCAGTCGAGACTGACACGACCGGCTCGCAGTCGAGACTGACACGACCGGCTCGCAGTCGAGACCGGCACGACCGCCTCGCAGTCGAGACCGCGCGGCCAGAGAGCGGTTCACGTGGTTCCGAGAACGTACGTTTCAAGACACGTGCGGCGGTACAGAGTGACGATGGCGACGAACACGACAGAGGCAGACGGCGAGTCGGGTGACGCCTACGACCGACTGACAGAGCGTGTCGAGCGGATCAGTGCCGTACAGTCGGCAGGAGGGGTTCTCTCGTGGGACCAGCAGGTGACGATGCCGGAGGGTGGCACGCCGGTCCGGTCGAAACAGCTGTCGGCGCTATCGTCGGTGAGACACGACATGCTGACGGCAGACGAGACGGCTGAGCTGCTGGAGGCGGCCGCGGAGTTGGACCTCGACGACGAGCAGTCGGCCGTCGTGCGGGAGATCCGCCGCGAGCACGAGCGTGCGGCCGCCGTCCCGCAGTCGTTGGTCGAGGAGATCACCGAGGCGTCTTCGGAGGCGCTGTCGGCGTGGGAGGAGGCGAAGGGCGCGGACGACTTCGAGACGTTCGAGCCGCACTTGGAACACCTCGTCGACCTGCGACAGCAGCAGGCCGCCGAGATCGACTCCGACCGCGACCCGTACGCAGTCCTGTTCGAGGAGTACGAGCCGTGTCTCTCCATCGACCGCGCGGAGTCGATTCTCGAACGGCTGAAGGAGACGCTGGTGCCGCTGATCGACGCGATTGCAGACACCGACGCCGACGTGACGACGGACGCCTTCGACGGCACGTTCGACACGGACGCACAGGAGGAGCTCTCCCGTGAGATCCTGACCACGCTGGGGTACGACTGGGACCGCGGACGGCTGGACACCTCCGCACACCCGTTCACGTCCGGCAACCAGTTCGACTGTCGCGTCACCACGCGGTTCGACGAGTCCGACCCGCTGGGTGCGCTGACGGCGACCGTCCACGAGTTCGGCCACGCCTTCTACAACCTCGGACTCCCGCAGGACGCGTGGGGCACCCCGCTGGGTCAGTCGCGCGACCTGTCTGTCCACGAGAGCCAGTCGCGGCTGTGGGAGAACCACGTCGGCCGGACGGAGGCGTTCTGGGAGCACGTGATGCCGACGGTCCGAGAGTACTTCGACGTGGACGCCACGCCACGGGAGGCCTACGAGTCCGCCAACCAGGTGTACGACGACAACCTGATCCGGGTCGAGGCGGACGAACTCACCTACCACCTCCACATCGTGATCCGGTTCGAGATCGA
>CAKZQY010000256.1 GCA_937142015.1 uncultured Halobacteria archaeon | reverse complement strand
GAAAATCTCTGATTTTCGGACGACCCCGGGGCACTCGCCCTGTTCCGCCTGTAGAGATACTCGATCCCCTTTCGCTCCATGTAGGCCACGATAGTCGCGTCACCGAACGCGAGAGTCTCGTAGGTTTCGAACAGTTCGACGGCTCGGTGGAAATCCTTCTGGGCGGCGTGGACCAGTTCGAACCCAGCGGATACAGACAGACGGGCGCGGAGGTCGACTGCAATATTGTGACGCTGGCGTTCGTGAATCCAATTCAGTGACTCTAACAGAACGTAATTCGTGATTCGAGCAGTCGGGAGCGTCCCCCGGTCGATGGCGTGGACGATCTCCTCCGCTCGTTTGTGACGGTCGTCGGAACTCGTGTCCTTGTAGTCGATCAGCACGCTGGAGTCGAGGACCACAACCGCCATTCAGGCGTCCTCCGCGAATGCGGAATCGGCCTCGTTTCCAGCGAGATCGTGCGTATCGTCGCTGTCGCCACCCAGCGGGGCTTTCAGCTCGTCGTCCTCGAACGCCCCGTACCGCTGGCGAACGACCTCGACAGTCAAGTTGTCCTCTCCGTCGGTGTCCCACCGGAGCTTGTCACCCGGTTCGATGTCGAGTCGTCGCCTGAACGACGCTGGAATGGTGACCATCCCCCCGTCACTGACTCTCGTCTCCTCCGGCGTGTTCTCTGTCGCCATACCCGCCGGTACACGCTCTCAGATCATACATGTTGCGACGCATGTCGGCAGAGAGCGTCGTAGAGTCGGCTGCGGAGAGCGACGTTCGACAGTGTCGCTGCACACGGTTCGAAGGCTGCTGGGTGCGACTTCTGGAGAGCCGAGTCGCCCGATGCCCGCATCAAGTGAGCCGAGTTCGAGGCGCACTGACCGCCGGTCTCGATTGCTCACGTCGACCCCAGTCTCACGTTCGGTGCTGTCGTAAGAGCTATGATAGGTACCGGATTATTGGTCACCGTGGACGAACTGCTCGACGAGACCGCGGCACGAGTTCTCCTCGCCGTCGAGTCGGGGGACTCGATCCGGCGGGTTTCACAGCGCCTCCAGCGACCGTACGAGACAGTTCGACAGGCGGTGAACCGACTCGAAGACGGCGGATTTCTGGTGTACGACGACGGGCTCTCGGTGGTAGCAGAGCGCGCCCGGTCGGCGGCGCTGGAACTCGTCGCGGCGAGTGCGGCGGTCAGTCCGCCGTCACCGTCGGCGGCGTACGTGCTCCCGCAGTTCGGCGACTGGCTCGACTTCTTCGCCCGGTTCGAGATTCGGGCCGGACTGCAACGTCGACCGCCGGCGGCTGTCGACGGATCGCTGCAGGTCGTGCTCGACCCGCGACCAGAGCTGTCGGTCGAGCACGTCGAGGGGTACCCGGTGGTGCCTCGTGCGGAGGCTGTCGCGTACGCCCGAGAGCACAGCGCGCAGTGCCAGAGTGCGCTGTCGATGCTCGCGGAACTGTACGACGATCTGGAACTGGATGTTGTCTAGCGAGCATGTGACACCACACCTCACGCGAGGGAATCCGGATGCGCTCCGCGACAGTCTCGACCGCGCTCTCGACGCGCTCGACAGTGACGAACTCCGCCACGGGTTCCGGAGTGACTTCGGAGCCTCGGCTGTGTCGAGCGAGACTGTCGACCGACTCCGTGGGTACCTCGGTGAACGGATCGCCGCCACGGAGTGAACTCACTCGCCACCGGATCGGCACCGAGTGATCGACGGCCAGCGTTGCGGTGAAGTCGGCACCCGAACGCTTTAGCTAATGCGTTGTCAGTCGCAAGGTATGTCGAGTGACGACGGCGAGCGAGCACCGTGGTCGGCCGCGGACTCCAACCCGCCCGAACACCGCTGTGGATTCGAACTGTTGCCCGCGGATGTGAATCTGGAGGAGGGATACGACGAACTGGAAGAGTGGCGGACAGGCTGGGGGTCGGCCAGTTGTTGCCGCGAGGTGTGGGAGGACGGGCGGTGTCGGTGGCACGCC
>CAKZQY010000255.1 GCA_937142015.1 uncultured Halobacteria archaeon | reverse complement strand
CGTGACTTCCGACGGGTTCGGGAGCTCCGACAGATGTACGACCGGAGTGAACGGATTGTCCGACTGCTGACTGACTCCTCTGTCGACCGTCTCGCGGGACTGCTTGATCGACTGCGAAGCAAATAACCGTAAAATTATTTAATCATAATAAATTTAATATATGTCTCGCAGCTAACTGATTCGGTGCTTCGTTCTCCACCGAGGTCTGTTCGAGAGCGTCACCGAGTGCGCTGCCGATGAACGCCCCGAGCACTGCGCCGGCAGGTACTCCAAGCGAACCGCAGCATCACCTCGGTTGATACCGTCTCTTCTAGCTGGAGACGTACGCGATAGCGATACCGGTGACGACTCCCGAGAGGAAGATCTTCGTCCACCGCAGCGTTCGGTCTGTCCTGTACGTCAGTACCATTCGAAGAGCTGCCTCCTCCTGACCCACCTGCACCATCCTCCTTGCTAGAGGGCGTACGAGCGTCTTTGTACCGCTCGAGCTCAGATTCGAGTTCGTCGATCAGTTCCTGGTGTGCGCCGACACGCTTGGCTCTATTATCGTCCGCCAGCAACGGGTGAGCTACGAATTCGTCTGGCTCGCTACCCCACTACTACGACGCGTTTTTGCGGCCCGCACACCACACATCGAGCATGGACGGTGAGATCGAGCCGGCGGAGCTCGCAGAGCGACTCGACGACGAGACGGACCGACGAATCGTCGACATTCGGAGCCGAGCCGCGTTCAGACGTGGGCACATCCCCGGGTCCGAGAACGTCCCGTTCGAGGAACTGCCAGACCGGGTCGCCACGCTCGCCGACGCGGACCACGTCGTCACGGTGTGTCCACACGGGAAGGCGAGTGTACAGGCTGCGCGGCTGATCGGCTCCTTCGAAGGAACGGCTGACGCCACCGTCGAGAGTCTGGCCGGAGGTCTCGAAGCGTGGGAGGGACCGCTCGACAACGACGCGCCGGAGACAGCCGCCGACGAGGGCCCGGAACCAGACGCACCGTTCTGATACGGTCTGCAACGAGCGCGACTCCCGGAGCGCTACGCGCGTCGCAGTCGAGCGGTCACCGTCACTACCACGAGGAGACCGACGAGCGCGGCCACGCTCGCCGCCACACCGAGCCCGGGTGTCTCTGTCGCCGTCACGGGGGCTGTGGCCTCGCTACCGGTCTCCGTCGCTGCCGACGGCGGCGCTGCTGGTGTCGGCGTGACTGTCTGAGTTCGTGGCGGCGTCGCGGTCGCCGTCGTCGAAGCTGTGGCGGGAGTCGCCGTTGTCGAAGTTGTGGCAGGAGTCGCCGTCGAAGTCGCGGAGGGAGTCGCTGTTGATGTCGTGGTGGGCGTCGCCGTCGGGGTCGAGGCAGGAGTCGTCACGGGGGTCGGAGTAGGTGTTGTTGTCGGGGTCGAGACGGGGGTCGTCGCGGGGGTCGGAGCAGGTGTTGTTGTCGCGGTCACACTCGGAGTTGCGGGGGTCGGAGTAGGTGTTGTTGTCGCGGTCACACTCGGAGCCGCCGTCGGAGTCACCGTCTCACCCTCCGCCGACTCGACTGTCAACGCGACGATTTGGTTTCCGACTGTCAGGTTGTGGTCCCCCGACTCCCGGAACTGTCGTCTAATCGTCAGGTTCTCGCTCTCGTCGGGGGCGAGTCGACCGGTGTAGACGGCCGCCTCGCGGTCGTCGGCAGTCACGACCAGCCGGTAGTCGCCGGCACGGCTCCCGCGGTTGTGGAGTCGCGTCTCGACGACGACAGTCTCGGCAGTCGTGACGACGAACTGCGCGAGTGTCCGGTTTCGTGTCGGTCCGTCGACGGCGACACGCTGGATCGCCGACTCGATCTCGGGGACTGGACCGAACGCCGTCTCGTGGGCCGACCGGTTCCAGACGGCCGCGGTCGCAGTCGTCTGTGTGAGTCGTCTGGCTTCGTCTGCCACTGTCGTCCCGCCGACTGCCTCGACGGCGGCGTCAAACTCCGTCGCAGTCACGCGGTCGACGTCTGTCTCGCCGGTGGTTTCACTCTCGTTCGCGTCCGCGTTCATCCGAGCGAGGACGCCGCCGAACGTCCCGTCTCCACCGGCTCTCTGGACTCCGCTCCCGCCTCCGTCGTTCGTCCCGCTGTCGCTCCCCTCCCCTCCGGCCGCGAGTCGGATCTGTCGGTCGAGCGCGCCGACGGCGAGTGCGCCCTTCCGGTAGTCAGTCTGTGCCGTCCACGTCGAGGGATCGGCCAACACCGCGTCGTCGTACTGCGACACACGGCCACGCTGGAGTGTCCGTGCGAACGCCTCGAAGTCGATCAGTCCGAGCTCCAGCGACAGCAGTGCGGCGTAGTAGTCTGCAGAGCCCTCCGTCACCCACCGCGTCTCCGGTGTCGTCCGGTACGACTGCCGGGTGTGGACGTACTCGTGGAGCCAGACGTTCCCGGGGGTTCGTAGCGGTTCGTCGGCGGCCACCCACGCGTCCGTGTCGCCGACCTGGAGCCCGCGGACGGCCCACTCCACGCTCGTCGGCGCGGCGACGAACAACACCCGCTCGTCCCGGTCGCCGACCCGTAACGCGTCGCTTGCGGCCGCGGTGGTGTTCAACACTGCCGCCGGCTCCGGTTCGAGGGCTGCCGCACGCGGAACGACGAGTCGGAACCGCTGGCCGTGTGCCGTCCGCGTGTACGTCTCGTGTGGGCCGAGGAAAGCGATGTCCGATCCGACTGCGCCGGCACCAGCGACCGCGAACTCCTCGCGGAACGTCGGTGGCTCGCGGTCCTGTGGGTACTGCCACCCGACATCGTACCCCGGGAGCTCGACGACTGCCCACGGCCCGGTGTCGACGAAACGGAACCCGCGCTCTGTGGTCGAGTCTGTCGTGTCGCGCGGCAGTTCCGCGCCGACCGCGCCAGTCTCGTTCACGCGGAGTTCGACAGTCACAGTCGGCGACGCCGTCTCGCCGTCCCACTCGACGCGCCGGGTCCCGTTGCGCTGGAACCCGTCCGTCGTGACGACGGTCGTTCGCTGGTCCAGCCGCACGGTGAGCGCCGCGAGGTACGACGGGAGCGTGTAGCTGTACTCGATCTGCACCGTGCCGGGCTCCGTGGGTGTGAGCGACAGTGTCGCCGTCTGGACGATCTCACTCGCTGTCTGTTGCGTCTGTGTCGTCTGCTGCATCCGTGTCGTCTCCCACGTCTGTGTCGTCTGCTGCGTCTGTGTCGTCTCCCACGTCTGTGTCGTCTGCTGCGTCTGTGTCGTCTCCCACGTCTGTGTCGTCTCCCACGTCTGTGTCGTCTCCCACGTCTGTGCCGTCTCCCACGTCTGTGTTGCCTCTATGTCTGTGGGCTGGTGACTCGTCGCCGGCTCCGCTGTCGATCCGGGTGACGGCGACTGGAGGGCCACCCCGGCTGGACTGACGGCTGCGACGATTGCGACGGACGACACTACGAGGAGACAGACGACGGCAGCGGCTCTCATTGCGGCTCCGTTTCCGCGGCTGACAGTTAACTGTCCCCCAGCGAGACGTCTTCGCGGGCTGCCGTGTGTCACCCGGGTTGGTCGTGTGCGGACGATTCACGACGACGACCCACCAACCGAGTGGTCTCTCGTCGGGGGACGTGCCGCAGCCGTCGTGTCTGGACTGGTCCGAAGGTTTATAATTCTAGTTACACTATGCCAGAGTAGTAACTGCTAGAGATTACAATGTCGGGGATGTCACGGCGGGAACTGCTCGGGTGTGGTGTGGGACTCGCGGGCGGTGTCGCCATCACGGGGTGTACGGCACGCGGAGACGACGCCGTCACAGTGTTAGCTGCCGGGAGTCTCCAGCACGCCCTCGCCACCCGATTCCGCGAGCAGGTCGGCGAAGCCGTCCAGTTGGAGGCACACGGGTCGGCGGCTTGCGCGCAGCTGGTCGCCGAGGGGTTGCGCGACCCGGACGTGCTCGCGCTCGCCGACCCGGTGTTGTTCGACGGGCTGACAGACACGTACACGGCGTTCGCAACCAACGCGCTCGTGGTCGCCCACACCGAGACGACCGCAGTCGGGCGACGGATCGGGTCGGCGACGGTGCCGTTGAACCCGTTGTTCGACGACAGCGCACGGTTCGGTCGGACGGACCCCGACGCGGACCCGCTGGGCTACCGGACGCTGTTCGCGTTCCGGTCCGCCCGCGAGGAGTGGGGCCGCGAGTACCCGCGTCTCCTCGAACCCGGACAGCTGTTCCCCGAGACGGAGCTGCTCACTGTCGCCGAGACGGGAGCGCTGGACGCGGTGATCGCCTACCGCAACATGGCTGTCGACCACGGCGTGCCGTTCCGGACACTTCCGCCGACGGTCGACTTCTCGGCACCGCGGCTCGCGGACCGCTACAGTCGCTACGAGTACGAACTCCCCTCTGGGACAGTGGTCGAGGGTGCGCCGATCACCTACGGCGCGGCGCTGCGCCACGAGACACCGGCGGCTCAGACGGCCTTCCAGACGCTCGTCGGCGGCGACTGGCTCGGCCCCGGATTCGACGTACCCCGCTCGTTCCCCGTCGTCCGCGATCTGGGTCGGCGGTAGCGGGCGTTTCGCCGCTGTTCTCCGTCGACCGTCGTCGGTATCACGGGCCGCAGTAGCCCGGCCTCGAATGGTGGGGACGCCGACTCCGAAGGTCGTTCGGTACGGGCGAAGAACAACCTTCCTCCCCGGCGACATCTGAGGGCGAGTCCCACATCAAACCTCCACCCTCCACGAGCGAACCGTCAGGGTGAGCGAAGTAGGGTTGGGTCGGTTACAGGTTCGCGTACGGGCCGTCACTCGCCTCGGTGAGTCGGTCGACCTGTTCTTCGGAGAGGTCGACAGTCGCAGCGGCGAGGTTCTCGGTCAGCTGTTCGACAGTGCGTGCGCCGACGATGGGTGCGGTGATCCCCTCGCGGTGGGAAGCCCACGCCAGCGCCGTCTGTGCGTGCGTCGCGCCGACTTCGTCGGCAACCTCGTCGAGCACGTCGTGCGTGTCGAAGTTCTCGGGCGTGAGGTAGCTGTCTTCGAAGTGCGTCGACTCCGCGGCCAGCGACTCGCCGGTGAGTCCCGCCTCGCGGTCGTACTTCCCCGTGAGAAAGCCCTGTCCGAGCGGACTCCACGGACAGACGGCGATGCCGTACTCACGACACATTTCGAGGTAGTCCCCCTCGATCTCGCGGTCGACGAGGTTGTACCGCGGCTGTGCGACGGTGAACGGCTCCCACCCCTGCTCGCGGGCGATCTCGTTGGCGCGGGCGACCTTCCACGCGTTCGGCCGCAGCGTCGACGTGCCGAGGTAGTGGACCTTCCCGTCCTCGACCAGCCCGTTCAGCGTCTTCATCAGCTCGCGTGTCGGCGTCTGGTCGTCCCAGCGGTGGATGTACAACACGTCGACGTAGGACGTGCCGAGTCGGTCCAACAGCGCGTCGATCCGGTTGCGGATCGTCTTCCGGTTCGTCCCGCGGCTGTTCGGGTCCCCCTCACGGATCTGCCAGAAGATCTTCGAAGCGACCGTGTACCGCTCTCTGTCGCGGTTCGACAGCCAGTCGCCGATCCACCGCTCGCTGTCTCCGCCGCCGTAGATGTCCGCGGTGTCGATGTACCGCCCGCCGGCCTCCGCGTAGGCGTCTAACAGCTCGTGGGCCCGCTGTTCGCCGATTTCGAGGTTGCCCTCCGCGGTCTCCCGGCCGAAACGCCACGTTCCGAACTGGAGCTCGCTCGTCTGTATACCCGTGTCTCCCAGCTGCACGAAGTCGAGGTCGATCTCGTCGAGGTCGGTCATACTCGTTGCACTCTACTACCGAGTCGCCGAAAAGTGTTCACTTTTCGACGTGTGGCTCCGTGAGGTCGTGTGCGTCGACCTGGTGGCTCGAACAACAGGGACACCGCGTGACGTGATCGCGGTCGGCAACTGGAACGCTGAAGAACGCGTCACAACTCGGGCAGTGGAACGATGGCATTGGTACGGTAGTCGTCGTTACCCACGGCTCTCTCCGTGGCCGGGTCTCTGTCTGACACGCGTCTCAGTCGTCTCCGACGGAACTGTGACACGCTGTACAAACGTCGCTCTGCCACGCCACTCGGAGGCTGAGCAACCGCTGTTGGTCGCAAGTCGGACAGTATCCCACTCGTGTGCGAGGGTCGGCGACATCTGTCATCGAGTGTTAGAATCACACCGTCACACAAATGCTCTACCTTGTATGTTTTTCTGTATCTTAAAACTCTTGGTACGGTTCTCACGGCTGGGCGCAGAGGCTGGGAGAAGGGACAACCAACTGGGAGAGGAGACACCCGACTGGGAGACGAGACACCCGACTGGGAGACGGGGCTCTCGACCATACACAGTCGCGTTCGGGTACGTGTCGTCGATGGTCTACAGTTCGATACGCTCGACCAGCGCGTCGTCCTCGGTCGCGTTGACGGCGACGATTCGCACGTCGTCTTCGAGTCCCGAGTCGCGGAGCTTCGCCTTCAGCAGGTTGTCCACCTGGTAGACGCCGACCGCACCCTCCATCTCGATCTCGACGAGCACCGGTCGACCGTTCCCCTCACGCAGGGTAACGCGCTTGATCGCCTGCGAGGAGAGCGTGTCGATCCCGCGTGACCCCTTCTTGTACGGCATCCGCGAGCGCCCCCGCTCCATGTCGAGCGCGTCCGCGACACGGATCACGCCCGCCTCCGTCGTCAACGGGTCCTCCTCCGTGTGGTGACAGAGGATGGCGTGTAACACCTCGCCTTTCACCCGGACCGCCTCCTCCGTGTCGTAGAACTCCGGGAGAATCCTGTCGAGCACGTCCGCCGCCAACGGAATCGAGTAGTAGACGTGGTCGTCGCGGTGGACGACGTGACCGACGTCGTGGAGCGTGGCTGCCAGCGCCACGATCACTGGCTCGTCTGCCTCCTGTAACCCCTGATCCGTCGCGCCGTTGAACGCGACGCCACCCCGCTTCAACAGGTCGTACAGCGTCAGCGCGCGGTTGCGAACGATCTCGACGTGTTTCGCCCCGTGGTCGTTGTACCCCTTCCGCGTCACCGCGTTGACGTTCTGTGCGCGGAGGTACGTCTGGATCTCGGGGTCCTCGCGGATCACCGGGAGGATCTCGTTGAGACGGTCGTCCGGGTAAGCGTGGTCGGCGTCCGGCTCGTACGGCTCTCTGAGATGGTCTGTGCTCACACGCGTACCGACGCCGCCGGTTCAAAAAAGGCCTCCGCTGTCGTGTCCCAATCCGTTCTGGGCGATCTCGGCGGCTACTCGTCTGGGTCACCGCCGCCCGCGACGGTCACTCGTCTGGGTCACCGCCGCCCGCGGCGGCTACTCGTCCGGGTCACCGCCGCCCGCGGCGACGTACTCGGTGACGTTGCCGACGTTCATCGCAACCGCGAGCACGATAGCGATGAGGAACACGATGAACGAGGAGATCGCGTTCATCTTCGGGGCGGCCCCGTACTTGATCATCGAGAACATCGCGGTCGTCAACACGTCCATCGTCCCCTTGACGAAGAACGCACGGATGAAGTCCTCGAAGGATCTGATCCACGCGAACAGGAAGCCGGCACCGATGGCTGGCGCGACGACGGGGAACGTCACGTCCTTGAACGTCTCCAGTGGACCGGCACCGAGGTCACGCGCCGCCTCCTCCAGCGACTCGTCGAACGTGTACAGCCGCGCAGAGACGATCAGCAACACGAACGGGAACCCGTACACGCTGTGTGTCAACACCAGCGTCAGGAACCCGGGGACGAACAGGTCACCCACGAGCGGGAGCCCCGACAGCAGCGTGCGGAAGTAGATCAACAGCGCGATGCCGAGCACGACACCGGGGACGATCATCGGGAGGATGCCGAACGTGCGGAACCCCTGTTTGAACCGGAAGTCCCGTCGCGCCAAGGCGAGGGAGGCCAACACACCCAGCACGGTGGCGATGGTCGCCGAGAGAGTCGCCACCTGCACGCTGTTGTACAGCGCGCCCATCAGTCCCGCGTCGGCGAAGGTGGCGAGGTAGTGCTCGACGGTGAACCCCTCGAACGGGAACAGGGTGCTGGAGTTGCGTGCGAACGACAGGAACACCATCACGGTCAGCGGAATCCACAGGAACACCAACAGCAACCCGGCGATCAGGTACAACAGCCGGCTGTAGAGCCGCTCGCGCTGTTCGTGATCCAGCAGTCCGGTCGCGCCGACCGTCGCTGTCGCGGTCTCCTGTCCGGCTCGTCCGTCTGCGGTCTCGGCCGTGTCCGTCTCTGTCGCCATCTCAGACACCTCCCAGTTCGTCGACACTCACGTAGCGGAACGCCACGCCGAACGCGACGACGATGGTGACGACGATGAACATCGACGCCGCGCTGCCGTAGCCGATGGCGTACAGCGAGTTGATGCGTTCTTCGATCAGCTGTCCGATCATCAACACTTTCCCCTGTCCGAGGAACCGCGGCGTGATGAACGCCCCGAGCGACGGGACGAACACGAACAGACTGCCGCTGATGATCCCCGGCAGCGCCAGCGGGAGAATCACGTCGATCAACACCTCCGCGCGGGAGGCTCCCAAGTCGCGGGCCGCCTCCACGAGCGAGAAGTCGATCCCGTCGAGACTGGCGTACAGCGACAGCAGCATGTACGGGAAGTACGCGTGTGTGAGCCCGACGATGATCGCCGGCACGCCGAAATTCAACACCCCGAGCGGCTCGCCGATCACCCCCAGCTGCAGGAGGGTCGCGTTCAACACCCCGCTGGGACCGAACATCAGCAGCCACGAGTAGGCTCTGACGAGGTACATCGTGAAGAACGGCAACAACACGAGGAAGATGACGATCTTGAACAGCCGTCCGCCCTTCCGCGCCAGCAGGTACGCCAGCGGGAACGCCAGCGTGAGACACAACACCGTCGTCACTGCCGCGACGAAGTACGACAGCAACAACGACTCGAAGAACGACGTCTGCCAGAACGGCCCCTGTCCCCCGAACAGCTGGCCGTAGTTCTCCAGCGACGGCTGCCAGACGATGTTGTAGCTGTCGTTCACGTTCATGAAGCTCACCGTGATCATGAACGTCAACGGCAACAACAACAACAGCCCGAGCCACACCCCGGAGGGGCCGGCCGTCACCAGTAGCTTCCCGTCCTCCGTGCGGAGGAACGACAGCGTGTCGTCGGACTCCGTGCTCGTTCCCATCTGTTACCACTCTCCGCTCTGTCCGGCGGTCGTCCGCTCGTCTGTGTCTGTCAGTTGCATCTGTCGGAGACTCCTGTCGTCTGTCGGAATCCCTCTCGGGATACTAAACCCCACTGCCACGTGGCTAACTCACAAGGGTCGTCGTTCCGGCTGTGGGGTACGTGTCTATTCCTCACGGTCGGTCGTCTCGGCGCGCTGTGGGACGTTCGATTGGTCGTCTCGGCGCGCTGTGGGACGTTCGATTGGTCGTCTCGGCGCGCTGCGGGACGTTCGATTGGTCGTCTCGGCGCGCTGCGGGACGTGCGGTCGAGCCGTATCGAGGGTCCGGTAATCGACGGCCTGCGTCGAGTGCTCGCCGGGCACCGGCCTGCGTCGAGTGCTCGCCGGGCACCGGCCCGCGTCGAGGCCGCTCCGTCGGTCTCTGCTCAGGCGGACTTGATCTCCTCCCACGCGGTGAGCCACGCGTCCTCGTTCTCGACAGCTTTGAACGGGATCATGCCGTCGAGACGCGACGGGTCGATGGAGCCGAACATCTCGTTTTGTTCCTCCGAGAGGTTCTCCTGTGTCTTGGGGTTGACAGACGGGGAGAAGCCGACTTCCGCCAGCGTCGCGCCGTTCTGTGCGCCGATGTACTCGTTGACGACCTCCCAGGCGGTCTCTTTGTTCTCGGAGGCTGTCGAGACGACGGCGGACTCGAACCACGCCAGCGACCCCTCTTTGGGTGTCGCCATCTTCGGCCACATGTTGTCGTTCGACCACATCTCGACGATCTCGTTGCGACCGGACTGCCCGATCACGAAGTTCCCCTGCTTGAACTGTTTGATGTACGTCGGGTCCGCGGCGATGTACCCCTGCAACATCTCCTTCTGCTCGATCATCGTCTGTTTCACCTCGTCGATCTGATCCTGTGAGAGGGTGACGGCGTCTCCTTCGAAGGCGTCCCGGTAGCCGAGGTACAGCGCCGCCCCGGACATCGCCTTGAAGTGGTTGTCGTACATGATGATGTTCCCGCTGTACTCCTCGTCGAACAGCATGTCGTACGTCGGCTCGTGGTCCTCGGGAATCTCCCGGGAGTCGTAGGAGTAGCCGTACCAGCCGAACCGAACCGGCACGCCGTACATGTCGCCGCCGCTGGTGAACTGGGTGTCCGCGAACCCTTTGAACTTCTCGTAGACGTCCCCGTAGTTGGACATCACGTCCATGTTGACGGGCGCTGCCAGATCCGCGTCCATCATCTTCGGGACGTAGTTGTTGTTCGGGATGGCGATGTCGTACTGCTCGTGCTGCCCGGAGTTCCACGAGGAGAACATCTTCGAGGAGGAGGTCGACTTGGTGATCTCCAGTGTGACCCCCACGGAGTCCTCGATCCGACTCTTGATGTCCGGGTCGGCGTACTCCTCCCACGTCAGGATGTTGATCGTCGGTGTCGAGCCGCCGCCGGCACCACCGGTACAGCCGGCTCCGGCGACTAACCCGGCGGTCCCGAGCCCGGCGAGGTACGCCCGACGGCTCACGCTGTGACCGCTCGTCGACTCCTGTGTCTTGTTGTCACTTGGCTGTGACATACCAACCGACCGTTCTGAACGACGGATAATAAAACTGCCCCCGAAACTCCGTAGATTCCCGACGAGGAGGGTGCTCTCCCGAGAGACGTTTGGTCTCCGTAACACTCCTATTATTGTTTCGAGATATAGTAATTCTTCTGACACACTGACCGCGGTGGAGGGATACAGAGCGGTAGGCGTCGGTAGATTGATACGTCGTGTCACGGAAGGGCCGACGATGGCGACGAACGCAGACACGCTCGTCCAGCTCGACGGAGTCCGCAAGGAGTTCGGAGACGTGACAGCAGTCGAGGGGATCGACTTCGACGTTCGGCGGGGAGAGTTCTTCACGCTGGTTGGTCCCTCCGGCTGTGGGAAGACGACGACACTCCGGATGATCAGTGGCTTCGAGCGCCCGACGGAGGGAGACGTGTACATCGACGGACAGTCGATGGCCGGGATTCCGCCGGAGGCACGAGACACCAACCTCGTCTTCCAACACCTCTCGTTGTTCCCGCACATGTCGACCGGGGAGAACGTCGGCTACGGACTGAAGAAGGACGGGGTCGCAGAGGCGACACGCGAGGAGATGATCGAAGAGTACCTCGACTTGGTCGACTTGGCGGGGTACGCCGACCGCAGTCCGTCGGACCTCTCCGGCGGGCAACAGCAGCGTGTCGCACTCGCTCGGGCGTTGGTCAACGAGCCGTCAGTGTTGTTGTTGGACGAACCGCTCTCCTCGCTCGACCGGAAGCTCCGGAAGCTGATGCAGGTGGAGCTCCGACGGATTCACGAGAAGACGCAGGGGTCGTTCTTCTACGTCACCCACGATCAGGAGGTGGCGATGACGCTGTCCGACCGGATCGCAGTGATGAACGAGGGGCACCTCGAACAGGTCGGTCCGCCGGAGGAGATCTACCGCGAGCCAGCGACGGAGTTCGTCGCCGACTTCATCGGCGACACGAACCTGCTGTCGGCGACTGTCGAACACCGCGACGGGGAGTCAGTCGCGGCCATCGGCGGCGCGGACGGGCTCACGATTCCCGCGCCCGATGCCGCCGACGGCGAGGAGGTAACCGTCTCGATCCGCCCGGAGGACTTCCAGTTGACCGACGCTGGTCCACTCGCGGGCACGGTGAGTGAACGCTTCTTCCAGGGCGACCAGACGAACTACGTCGTCGACCCGGACGCCGACGTGGACGAGATTCAGGTTGTCGTGCAGGGCCGCGAGACGACCGTCGACACTGGTGATCGAACTGACCTCCGTGTCACCGAGGGCGCTCCCGTGGTGTTCTGATACTGTCGGTCACGAGCCATCGAACCCGGGGGTGACAGAACCGGACCGAGACGCGTTGGAACCCCGAGTGAAGCGCGACAATCTATCGACACTTGTGGCCGACAGTAGAGGCTCACAGCTCGAACGTCTGAATCTCGACGGACTGTACGTCGTCGGGTGTGACCGTCTCCCCGTCGACTTCCACCGCGACGCCGTTCGACAGCGTTCCGAACTTCGGCCCCTCGGGAACGCCCAACGCCCTCGCTCGTTCTGGATCGAACGACTCCCGCTCTGCCCGAACCCGGCCGTCCCTCCGCTCGACCGTCTCGAACTCCCTCGTGAGCAGGTCGACGAGGCTGTCGATCAGGTCGTCGTACGCGGCTGGCGTGTCACTGTCTGTTAGGCTCTGGTCTCCGTCGAGGGCGGCCGCTGCAGCTTCCCCGACCGGCAGCGCGGCGCGTTCACCGACACGGTTCCCGTTCTCGTCTGTCTCGACTGCGACCGCCCTGTCGAACACGGCTCGTCTGGTCGCCTCCGTGTCGACTCGCCGCGCAGCGTCGAGCAGGTCACTCGGCAGGTCGACGACCGCGTAGCCGGACGGGTCACCCACCTCGACCGTGCCGAACCGGAGGCCGTCGGCGACGGAACAGATGTCCGACTCGACGGCGTCGACGACGGCCAGCGGGCGGTCGTCGACCTCGCGGACCCACGTCTCGCTCACGACGCGGTGGCCGGCGGCGTCGAGTGCCGCCGCCGCGTCGTCGCCACCCTCACCCGCGACGACGACTGACGCGTCACTCGCCGCCATCGCACGCTCCAGCGTCTCCACGCCCGCCGCTGGGTCGCCCAACTCCGACAACTGCCAGTTGGAGGCGATGTGGCCGACACCCCACGCTGTCTCGCGGAGGAGTCGCTCGAACCGTGGGGCGTAGTGGCCGCCGCCGACGCCGAACACGTGCCGTGTCGGTGGCTCCTTCTCGACCGTCTGGCTACCTGACTCCCCGGTTATCGCATCTGTCCCCGACTCTCCGGTCGCTGTGTCGGCTGTCGACTCGCCGGTCGCTGCGTCGGCTGTCGACTCGTCAGTCACCACGTCGGTTGCTGGCTCTCCGGTCACCGCGTCGGTTGCTGGCTCTCCGGTCACCACGTCGGTTGCTGGCTCTCCGGTCACCACGTCGGTTGCCAGCGACCGAATCGCACGTGCGACGGCACGCGCCCCCTCGGGGTCGTCCCACTCCGACTCGTCGCTGCCGAGCTCGGCGAAGATCGACGGGACGCCGACAGCCGTCGGCCCGTGGTGTGTACACTCGATGCCGACCTCGTACCCCTCGGGTGCGTACGCGTCGAACGCGCTCACCAGCGCACGCTGGAGGCCGGGCGCTGCGGGGGCGAACGCGTGGTCGTCGCCGCCGTACTCCGCCTCGCCGAAGTTCCCCGTGAAGTGACAGGTCAACAGCGAACCGGTGTCACCGGAGTGGCGGGAGGCGAACACCAGCGCGTCCGGTTCTGTGGAGAACGCCGCCTCCGGGTGGTCGAGCCGGAGGTGGAACGCGTCGAACGTCCGGAGTTCGAGGGTGACGGGGGTGTCCGTGCTCCGGTAGACGGTCCCACCGCCCTCGCCGTCGGGGCGAGAGTCGTCCGTTCGTTCCGTCCACGACCCGAGTTCGCGGAGTCGTCGCCCGACGTGTTCCGACGCGCTGTCGGCACGCGAGACGACGACGGCGAGCAGCGACACGGCTCTCACTCCCGCCGACCGCCGTCTGCGGCGGCCGGCTCCGTCTCACCGCGAATCGCGGCCACGGTGAGGCGAGTGAGTCGTTCGAAGTCGTCGCGTCGCAGCGCCAACAACAACACTGTTGCGGCGATGTACACCACGGAGTAGGCGAGCAACAGCCAGATGGAGTACGTCGCCTCGAACCCGGCGATGGTCGTCGCTGCCGTCTCGCCGATGGTCTGGATGATCACGAACTCGACGGCGACCTGTGAGACGAACAACACGAGTATCGTGACAGCCTCGACGGCGGAGATCCGGAAGTTGACGAGCACCGCGAGCGCGAAGAAGCTCTGGGCCGCGGTGAGCCAGATCTCCGCCGCCTGTTTCACGTCGAACTGGAGGACGCCGTACTGGCCGGCGGAGATGCTGTAGACGACCGCGAGCGTCCCGATCAGCAGCGTCCACTGGTTCAGCTTCGAGGAGATCAGGGCGTTGAACGCGGCCGTCGAGCGAGCCTTGTTGACGAGGTACGCCGTGACGATGAGCTCCGGCGACTCACTCGCCAGCGGCGCGATCCACTGGATCATGAAGAACTCGGGAATACCCAACTGGAGCCCCAGTTCCTCCAGTCCGTGGGCGAACGGCTCCACGGCGGTGAAGATCAGGAACCCGGAGTAGACGAACAACGAGAGCACGGCAGAGACGCGCGGCCGGGTGTTCCACTGCTGGAGGTACGCGGGCACGCCGACCTGTTCCTCCTCCTCGTCTACGTCGCCACGGATGATCACCGCGATGTACGTGGCGTACAGACCGACTAGAATCAGCGTGTCCAGCGCGCCGATGCCGCCGCCGAGCGGGACGAAGAAGGCGTAGACTGTCGCCGCGAACAGGAACAGAATCTCCGTGGCGATACCCGGGTCGAGTTGGACGTAGTTGCCCGTCGCCCCCCCAGTGTCGGCGTCAGGTGTCACGCTCCCAGTGTCGGCGTCGGCTGTCACGCTCCCAGCGTCGGCGTCGGCCGTCGAACTCCGACGCATGCGCGCAATCGAGAACAGCGCGATCCCGGACCAGCCGATCCCGATCAGAATCCGGTTCGCGCCAGTCATGTTGGCGACTGCGAGGTTCCCGGCCGCAGCGTCGCCAGCGCCCGCCTGCCACGCGTACAGCGCGTCGACGGCGTACTCCGGCGCGACTGCCAACACTGCCAACACTGCCAGCGCGAACGCACGCGGCACGTCCTTCTCCGCCGTCTCTGCACCCCACGCGAGGAGGAAAGACGCACCTAACACCGCCAACCCAGCCACGCTGACGGTCGTCAGCGGCGCGTACCCGCCGGCCGCCCCGGTCGCCCACGAGACGACCCACGGGGCTGTCAACGAGACTGCTACGAGAACTGCCACGAGCGGGTGGCGTAACCCTCGACTCATCGTTGTGACCGTTCGGGGGAACCGTCGTATGTGTTGTGTTTCGAAACGCCCGAGCGAGAACCACTCGCTCCCGACGACCGTCTCCCTCGATTCTCACTCACTCACACGCCTACACACTCACTCCCGACGCTCACTCCCAACGTTTACTCCCGACGCTCACTCCCAACGTTTACTCCCGACGCTCACTCCCAACGTTCACTCCCGACGCTCACTCGGTCGACATCGACTCTCGGTCGACCGTCTCGGACCACATCCCAGAGAGCTCCATGTCTGAACAGCTCAGACAGAGCACCTCGTCGTCCGCGACTGTCACGACACGGCCGGCACGGCCACAGTCGCTACAGGCGAGTTGCTCCGCGTCGGGAGTGCCAGCAGTTGTCGGCCTGCTGTCTGCGTCACCGACACGACTGTCGGCGGTCGTGGCTCTGTCGCTCGTCTCACTACGCGACTCGATACGGTCGAGGAGGCCGACGGCCCGCGCCAGCACGTCACCGACCGACTCGTCGTCGCCGCGTCGGTCCCGCGCAGTCGCCAGAACGTCTCGCGGAACAGTGATCTCGACACTGTCGTCCATGGCTGTTACACAGCAAAGAAAATTATTAGTTCTTGCTATTCGAAACGTCTTCGCAGACAACAAAATAATGCACGATTCCAATTCACGGGCGTCAGACAGATTCGACCCGCAGGACTTCGACAGGGTGCTCTCTTCGATGTGTACGCGGACACACCCCGAGGCGGCAGCGATGGCCCGGCGGTTCATGGACGACAGTCCGGCACTGCCGGAAGTGTACGAAACAGTCGTCGAACTGGAACGGCGAGCAGTCGACCTGTTGGGCGAGGTTGTCGGATTGGACGAGCCACACGGCTACGTCACGACCGGCGGGACGGAGGCGAACATTCAGGCGATGCGGACGGCAAGAGCGCTGGGCGACACGGAGGCACCCAACGCCGTCGGGTCAGAGGCGCTCCACTTCGGGTTCGTGAAGGCGGCCGACATGCTGGACGTGCAACTCAGGCTCGCGCCGACGGACGAGGACAACCGCGTCGATCTGACGGAGGTCAGGCGACTCGCCGACGAGGACACCGTGCTCGTCGTCGGTGTCGCCGGCACCACGGAGTACGGCATCGTCGAGCCGATCCCAGAGTTGGGTGAGATCGCGGCCTCGGTCGACGCACAGTTCCACGTCGACGCCGCCTACGGCGGGTTCTTCCTGCCAGCGACGGACCACGACTGGCAGTTCGGCCACGCGCCAGTCGACACGATGACCATCGACCCACACAAGGCTGGACAGGCGGCGATTCCAGCCGGCGGGTTCCTCGCGCGGGACGTCGAGATGCTCGACGCACTGGCTGTCGACACGCCGTACCTCGAACGCACCTCGGAGGCGACGCTGACGACGACTCGCTCCGGTGCCGGGCCCGCAAGTACCTACGCCGCACTGGAAGCGCTGTGGCCGGACGGCTACGAGGCGGCGTACGAACGGGAACGTGCGAACGCCGAGTGGCTCGCCGACGCGTTCCGCGAACGCGGCTACGACGTTGTCGACCCGGAACTGACCATCGTCGCTGCCGACGTGCCAAACGACGTGTTCGAGAGACTCTCGGAGAAGGGGTGGCGTATTCTCCGGACGGGCGAGGACGAACTCCGTGTCGTCTGTATGCCACACGTCACCAGAGAGATGCTGGAGTCGTTCGTCGCCGACTTGGACGCCGTCCGCGAGGAGACAACTGGGGGTGCAGCGGCGTGAGTGCGAGTGACGACGGCGTGACCGTGGGAGGTGTCGTCCCGTGAGCGAGCGACACCACGAGACGGTCAGACAACAGTTCCGAGACGACTGGCCGGACTGTTGGGAGCGTGCCGCTGCGACACTCGACTGGGACCGCGAGTGGGAGACAGTACTCGACGAGAGTGACGCACCGACGTACCACTGGTTCGAGGGCGGCCGACTGAACGCCTGCACGAACTGTCTGGACAGACACGTCGCGGCCGGCGAGGGCGACAGCGTCGCTCTGGAGTGGATCGGAGAGCGCGGCGAGACACGGACGCTGATGTACACGGAGCTGCTTGCGGCTGTCGAGTCCGTCGCGGCCGCGCTCCGAGACCGTGGTGTCGAGGAAGACGACGTGGTGACCGCGTACACGCCGAACCACCCGGCGTTGGTCACGACGATGCTGGCGTGTGCGCGTCTCGGTGCGCTCCACAGCGTCGTTCCGGTCGAGTTCGACGGCGAGAAACTGGCGACACGACTCCAGCGTGCAGACTCCACTGTGTTGCTCACCTGTGACGGGTTCTACAGCGGTGGGGAGACCGTGTCGACGACCCAACCGGTGGCGACCGCACTCGACGAGGTCGATCAGGCGGTCGACGTGATCGTGGTGAACCGACTCGACGAGGGGGGTGCGGCTCTCGCCGCGTTCGAACACGACAACGGTGGGGTGTACGACTACCAGACGCTCCGTGAACGGTTCGCGGACGCGACCGTCGACCCGGTTTCGCGGGCTGGAGACGACCCGCTACTGCTGTTGTTCACCTCGGGGACGACCGGCCGGCCCAAAGGAATCGTCCACCGAACCGGCGGCTACCTCGCGTACGTCGACTGGACGAGTCGTGAGGTGTTCGACCTCGACCGGACGGACACCGTCTGGACGGCGGCCTCGGTCGCGTGGATCGTCGCCTACACTGTGTACGGACCGCTGTCTGTCGGCGCGACGACGGTGTTGTACGAGGGGGCACTGGACACACCAGAGCCAGACCGCCCGTGGGAGATTGTCGACGATCACGAGGTGACTGTGTTCTACACCGCGACGGAGCGTGTCGAGTCGTTCCGCGATCACGGTGAGCGATACCCGGCCCGACACGACCTGTCGACACTCGACGTGGCCGGGATGGTCGGAGAACCGGTCGATCCGGCGACGTGGCGTTGGTACGACGAGCACGTGGGCGACGACGACTGTCACGTACTCGATACGTGGTGGCAGTCGGAGACCGGCGGTGTGATGATCTCGATCCGCCCGGGTGTCGAACCACCGAAACCCGGCCGTGCTGGGCCGCCACTGCCGGGAATCGAGGCCGTCGCTGTTGACGACGACGGGACGACAGTGAACACTGACGAGATTGGCTCGTTGCTGCTCCAGCGTCCGTGGCCGGGAATGTTGTTGACGCTGCTGGACGGGAGTGAACGGTACGAGCGGGAGTACTGGGCGTCGTACTCGGAGCCGGAGGCAGACGAGTGGGTGTACGCGCCAGAGGACGCAGTTCGGATCGACGGGGACGACTACGTAGAGATTCTCGGCCGCGCAGACGACGTGATCGAGCTGGGCGAGCGACAGCTCGTCGCCACCCGCGTCGAGTCGGCGGTCACCGCGCTCGACGGCGTCGAGGCGGCTGCGGTCGTCGAACGACGCTCCACGGCGAAGAACTGCCTCGTCGTGTTCGTCGTTCCGACTGCCGACGGCGTGACTGCTAAGCAGCGTACAGAGACCGACCGGGAGCTCCACGCGCGTGTCGCCGATCGTGTAGCGGAGACTGCCGGGACTGCTGCCCGCCCAGGGCACGTCCACTCACTCTCTTCGCTTCCAGAAACCGCGTCCGGGAAACTCGAACGCCACGTGCTCTCCGAGGCCGCGAACACCGACGAACTCGACGATTGGAGCGGGATCGACGGGTCGATTCGCCACCTCGGGTTTAATTAGGAGAACGGGACCACACGTCTCGTGCGCTGAACACGACCCCGGACCGGACGCGGGTGTGCGACACGACGGTTCGGGTGCGAGTGACACGAGCACCGAGCGCAGGGGGCCGGTGCGACGTGTCGCAGTGTCGCCTGTTCGCTACGCAGTCGTCGTCTCACTCGTCTCGGTGCCGGTGTCGGTCGCCGTCTTCCCAGTGCAGTTGTCGTCTGACTCTTCTCTATCCCGCTGTCTGTCACCGTCCTTCCGCCGTCTTCTGTCTCCCACCTTCTCGATTCCCGTCCTCGCTGGCGTACCGACACTGCTTAGCCGAGTGGTCGCCAAGCGGGTCTGTGCCGGAGCGCGTCGAGAGCTACGATCCAGAGGGCGTCGACTACGGGTGGGTGATGCAGATGACGTTCGTCGTGACGATCTTCCTCGGCGCGCCGGTCGTCACAGTGCTCTCGCTGTTCACCACACTCGACACGTGGTTCGCGCGGGCGGAGTTCGCCGTCCGTGTCGGTGCGGTGATCTGGCTGCTCACCAGTGTCGTCCTGTACGTCTACGCTGTCCGTGAGACCGACGCTACCCGTGAGGCTGACACCGCCGGTGAGACTGACACCGACCGCGAGACCGACGCTGCCCGGGAGGCCGACGCCACCCGGGAGGCCGACGACGAGGGGACGTAGCCGAGCCGAGTGGTGAGGAGAGCGACGACCGGAGTTCTCTCGGAACGGTGACCGCGCCACTGTTATGTTCCACCGGGTCGTACTGCCGCCGGACCAGTGACCCGGGATCATCAACGCGAGGTGTGGGACGCCCGTCCCTGAGCACCCGGATGGAGGTTCGACAGTGAGCACGCGAGCAGTCACAACTATCGGCAGCCGAGCGACGGTGGCGGCGGCGAGTGACGGGTCGACGACCGTGGGAGCGACGGCCGAAGCGGCCTCACCCGCGGCGACGACACCATCGTCGGTCGGTCGGGGAGTGTCGTTCGTGACGAGATGCCGTTCGCACCGTCTGGGGGTGCAGGCGTGAGAGCGGTCGTCGCCAAGCGGTACGAACACGACGACCCGGATCTCTCCGAGATCGTCGGCTTGGCCGAGGCGGCGGGCTACGAGGTCGTCGCCACCCGCACACAGAAGCGAACAGAGGACGCCGCCTACCACTTCGGCGAGGGAAAAGTCCAGCAGCTCGCGCAGCTGTGTCGACAGCGCGACGCGGACGCGCTGATCGTCGACAACGAGGTCGGCCCGTACCAGAAGTTCAACGTCGGCCAAACTGTCCCAGAGGGTGTCGAGGTGATCGACCGGTTCACGCTCATTCTCGAAATCTTCGGGCAGCGCGCCCAGACCCGGAAGGCACAGCTTCAAGTCGAGTTGGCGGAACTCCGGTACGAGCTCCCGCGAGCGGAGGCGAAGACCAGCCTCGCCAAGCGAGACGAGCGGCCGGGGTTCATGGGACTGGGGGAGTACGACGAGTCCCGCGAGGAGGACATCAAAGCGCAGATCGCCCGCATCCGCGACGAACTCGACCGGATCGCCGACAAGGAGGAGACTCGACGCGAACAGCGCCGGGAGTCGGGGTTCGACCTCGTCGCGCTGGCGGGGTACACGAACGCCGGGAAGTCGACGCTGTTGCGCCGGCTCGCCGACGATCTCGACGTGGACGAGAACGCCGACCGGCACCCGGATCTCGACGACACTGCCGCCTCCGAAGACCGGCTGTTCACCACGCTCGGCACGACGACGCGCCGCGCCGACACCGGGAAGCGGGAGGTGCTCGTCACCGACACGGTCGGGTTCATCTCCGACCTGCCACACTGGCTCGTCGACTCCTTCGACTCCACGCTGGCGTCCGTCTACCACGCCGATCTGGTGTTGCTCGTCGTCGACGCCTCCGAGTCGGTCGAAGCGATGCGGGAGAAGCTCGTCACCTCGCACGACACGCTGTACGAGCGCAACGAGGCTCCAATCGTCACCGTGTTCAACAAGATCGACAGGGTGGCGCAGTCGGAACTCCGGCGGAAGCGCGAGGCGTTGTCGGCACTCGCGCCGACACCCGTCTCCGTCTCCGGGCGCACGGGGGAGAACGTCGGTCGACTCCGAGCCCGGATCGAAGACGAACTCCCCGAGTGGTCGGAGGAACGGCTGTTGTTGCCCGTCTCAGACGAGGCGATGAGTCTCGTCTCGTGGATTCACGACAACGGACACGTGACCCGCGAGGAGTACGAGGGCGACAGCGTGCAGGTGGCGTTCGAAGCCCGGCCAGCCGTCGTAGAGCAGGCCAGAGCGCGCGCGACGGATCTCGAACGGCAGACGGAGGTGCGGTGAGGGTGCCGACCGTCGACTACCGCGGCGAGGAGACCGACTGCGACCGTGGGGACGTGCTCCGCGACGTGTTGTTGGCGGCTGGTCTCTCACCGCACAACGGAACCGCAGACGCGCTCAACTGCCGAGGACACGGCTCCTGTGGCACCTGTGCCGTCGCCGTCGAAGGAGCGGTGTCCGATCCGACTCGCCGCGAACGACTCCGTCTCGCCACGCCGCCACACGACGGTGACTCCCCGCTCCGACTCGCCTGCCAGACGCGTGTGCTCGGTGACGTGACTGTCGAGAAGTTCCCGGGCTTCTGGGGACAGCACGTCGACGACGACTCGCTCGGCGACGACTCGCTCAACGACGACTCGCTCGACAACGACCCGCTCGACGACGGAGAGTCGACCGCAGACGACAGAGGGTCGACCGCGGACGACGGAGAGTCGACTGCGAACGACCACGACAGCGGGTCCGCCGTGGACTGAGATGGCCGACAGCCGCCGTCTCGCAGCCGTCTCTGGGGCAGTCTCCGCCGTCGGGACGCCGACGAGTATCGTCGTGTTGACACTCGTCGCACCGTGGTTCTCGTGGGCACGGAACGCGTTCTCGGATCTCGGAGTGACGGCTGGGACCGCGCTGGCGTTCAACGCGACCGTGGTACTCGGTGGACTGCTGGCACTCCCGTTCGCGTGGCTGCTGTGGACCGTCGCTGAAGAGAGCGGCGGTCTGCTCCGCGCCGGACTCTTCGCGGTCTCCGGCGTCGCGCTGAGCGCAGTCGGACTGTTTCCCTCGGGTGATCCGCTACACGTCCCCGTCGCCGTGACACACTTCGTCGGTGTGACCGCGACGCTGGCGGTCGACGCCGTCGTACGGCGCGGAGAGCGCACGGGGCAGGCTGCCGCGCTCGCTGCGCTCGTTCACGTCGGCGGCTGGGTCGCGTGGGGTGCGGGTGTGCTTCCGCCGGGACTGGCGATTCCGGAGTTCGTCGGCGCTGTCGTCCTCGCGTCGTGGGTTCTCGTCTTGTCGCCGACAGGTTTTCTACAGCCTCGGCCGGACACCCGTCGTGATCGACACTGAGTGAACTCTCCAGACGGCGTGATGTCGCACTCGCAGCGCTCGCGGCTGCTGGCGTCGTCGCCGCGACGACAGTCCTCGTCGACACGCCCGGTCAGGTGATCGCAGCGCTCACCCGTCCAGTCCCGTTCGCACTCGGTGGTCTCGGTGCGTTCCTCCTCGAACTCGGATTCGCGTGGTACCCCGAAACTGGACGCGCGCTGTGGCGGCGGCGGTCGGTCCGCGTCGCCGGAACGCTCGTCGTCGGCGTCGTGGGTCCCGCCGTTGCGTGGGCTGCCGCGACGACAGAGACGGCACTGTGGGTCCTCGCCGCACTGGCAGGAGGCCTGGCCGGCTACGCGGTGCTGGCTGTGGTGATCGTGACCGATCTCGTACTGCCACCGGAACAGTGGTTCTAGATCGTGAGTCGCGCCGAGTGGTCGAGAGTGAGACCCGCGAGTTCCGTGCTCAGACGACAGCACCGACGTAGAGAACGACGACGAGCAGAATCCAGATCGCGTCGACGAAGTGCCAGTACATCGAGGCAGTCGTGACGGAGACGTGACGCTCGGCGGAGTACTGGCCGCGAAGCGACCGGACGAACACGATACCCAGAAGGACTGCGCCCATCGAGACGTGGAGTCCGTGGAGGCCAGTCAGTCCGTAGAACGCGGAGGCGAACACGCCGTCAGTGAGCGTGAACCCGCTCTCGACGATGAACTCGTAGTACTCGAGGACCTGTCCGCCGACGAAGGCGATCCCGAGCAGCAAGGTCACAGCGAGCCACGCTTTGAACCGGCCCATCTTCCCCTTCCGGATCTCGCCGTGTGCCTTGTGGAGCGTCAGCGACGAGACGATCAGAATCCCCGTGTTCGCCAACACTAAAGACGACAGCAGGTGCGGGAGGTTCCCGGGCGGCCACGCGCCGGGGTTCGACCTGATGAAAAAGAAGTAGGTGAACCCGGCGGAGAACGTCGCTACCTCGGAGCCGAGGAAGGCGATCATCCCCCAGCGGAGCTTGTTCGCACCGTGTTCGTCCGCGCCGCGCTCCCAGAAGTTGGCGACGAACGCGTGGTAGAGCCAGCCGTACAGTCCGACGAGGAACGCTGCGACCGAGCCGACGGTCACCGCTGGGCCAGCGATCGACGGGACGATGTCTGTGTCGCCACGCCCCATCAGGAACAGCGCAGCACCGACGTAGATACCCGCCGCTCCCAACGCCGTGACGAACGGCCACCACGACGCCTCCCCGAATCCGCGGGGCCAGTCTTCCACTGCCGGGAGGTGGTGGTCCTCCCCGTGCTCGTCCGTTTCCGTAGCCATAGCCGACGGTTGCTCCCCGGTGGGTAAAAATCCATCCACCTGCGAGTACTGCCGCTCTCGTCGGCCCCACCCGTATCACCGCTCTCGTCGGCCCCACCCGTATCACCGCTCTCGTCGGCCTCTCCCGTATCACCGCTCTCGTCGGCCCTTCGTCTGCCGGTAGTCTCGGGTGAAAACGTTCTCAGTCAGGTGGTCACGGAGGGAATCTGTGTCGGCGTCCGACTGCTCGGGCAGTCGCTTCATCGGGATCAACTCGAATCCGCGACCGCGAATCGTCGTCGCGTGTTCGGTCTCGATGTCGAAGCTCTCCGGCGCACGCGTCGTGTAGTCGACGGCCAGCGCCTCCAGCGCACGTTGGCCGACCGGGAGGATGATCTGTGGGTTGATCATTCGAATTTCGGCGTTCAGGAACGGCTCACAGCTGCGAACTTCCTCGTCCGTCGCGGGACGCTCGGGGTGGCGACACCGCGTGAGGTAGGTGAGAAAGACGTTCTGTAACTCCGGTAGGTCGGCGTCCGGCGGCGACCGGGAGAATCCCAACTCGCCGAGCAGTCGTTGGAGCCGTCGCCCGCCAGCGTCGCCAGTGAACGGCACGCCGTTCTCCTCTGCCGCTGCCGAGGGCGTCTCGCCGACGACGAGGAACTCCCCGCCGACGTCGCCGTAGCCGTGAACGATCCGCTCGCGGCACTCCGCGAGCGCGGGACAGTTCTGGCAGTCCGCGTCCATCCCGAACGGGTTCTGTAACTCGCGCTGGTCGGCGTCCACACGCGCTGTCGGCTCTCCCGGGGCAAAACACTCTCGGAGTCGAACCTGTCACCCGCTCCGTCGAAGGACTGTCGTTCGGTGGTTTTCGGATTTGAGTTATTTGAATCTAATCTCGTTCGCGTCGGGATCGAGTCGTGCAGTCGCCCCGAGCGGGAGCGGGAAGATCGGCGAGGTGTGGCCGAAGTCAACGTCGAAGGCGGCCGTGACGCTCGGCGCGTAGCGGTCGAGTTGTGCCTCGGCGTGGTCGCGGATCGCACGCCGGTAGTCGTCGAAGTCGGGATCACGAGCGGCCGGGGGGCTGTGCGCGCGAGGGCGGCCGACAAGCAGTCCGTCGAACCGCGCCAGCCAGCCCCGTTCACCCAGCGTCCGCAGGAGGTACCCCACCTCCCGCGCCTCGGGCAGCGTCTCCGACGTTTCCAGCGTCAACACGCCGCCGTCGAGTCGATCCGGGTCGGGGAGGTACCGTTCCGTCCCGAGGTGCCAACGGACGATGGCCAGCGACCCACCCCACACGGGTCCAGTGGCCGGACCGCGGTCCCGCCACGACCACCCCGGTGCGTCGCGCCACGTCCGTGGCTGCTCCGTCTCGAAGTCGAACCACTCGTCAGTCCACTCCGTCGCCGGCTCGACAGTCCCGATCGTCTCCTCGAACAGCGCCCGCGAGAGGTACCGCCGGACGTACGGGTGCAGCTCCGGATCGACAGTGAGGTCCGGGTGCGCGGTGATCCCCCACGACACCTGCCCGAGTCGCCAGAGGAACAGCCGGAGGTTGTCGTTGTCGGAGTAGCCGAAGAACCGTGTCGGGTGTCGGCGGAGCGGTCCCGGGTCCAACGCCGCGAGCACGCGGAGCTGATCGTCCCCACCCGTCGCGGAGACGACGGCCTCGACTGCGGGGTCCGTGAACGCCGTCTCGATCTCCCGTGCGCGCTCTGCCGGCGGCGCGGGACCGTCCGACGGTTCGCGTCGTGCGGTCGGGAACCTGACTACCTCCACGCCGAAGCCGGACTCGAGTCGCGCCACGGCGCGGTCGAGTCGCTCGTCTGCGACCGGCGCAGACGGCGCGAGCAACGCGACTGTCCCGCCGTCTGACACTGGCGGCGGCCGAGTCGGCCCCATACGACGACGGAGCGTGTTATGCTTCAAATACTTTCGCTATCGGTCGATATTCGGCGTCGCTGGTTGAGAGCTGTCGCTGGTGGAATGGACTGTCGTGACTGCCAGTATCGGTCTGGATCACAGAGACGGAGCACGAACACTGGACCACGGAGGCGGACCACGGGGACGGAGCACGGACACTGGACCACGGAGGCAGACCACGGAGACGGAGCACGGAGACTGGGCCCCGGCGCTCTCGTCAGCCCGTCGTCGTCTTCGAGACGTCGTCTCCGGTGACCACGACTCTCACCTCGTCGTCCGCTTCGACCACCTCGACGTGGTCGTCCAGTTCCAGTGGAAGCTTGATGTCGACACTGTCGCCGCCCGTCTCGACGCTGTACTCGAACTTCGCTGGTGTCGTCGCGTTTTCCGTGTCGATTTCTCTGATACCGTCTTCGTCGAGTTCGTCGTCGATGTCGTCTCTCTGTACCCGTCCGTTCCCGTCGCGCTGTTTCAGACGCGGGATCGCGCTACTGAGGTTGTTGAACTGATCGAGTGACGCGTCGACCGTCTCACAGCCGAGGGAGACCTCGAAGTACTCCGAATCGCTCTGGCCGTACAGTTTCACGTCTCCCGTCCGGTTGTACGTCTCCGTCTGGAAGAGCGGGTACACCGCCGCTTTCTGGATGTCCGACACCGCTGAGTACACCTCGTCCTCCTCGAACCGCTCGAGGTCACCGTCGCGGTGCTCTTGCCAGCCATGCGGTCGTTGAGTTCGATACCAATCTCTGCTGTGGCGTCTTCGAACTCGTTTAACGCCGCCCATCTGGAGAGAACAACGACGTCCCGCGGTCGTACGCCTGCTGGTCGTTGCCCCTCATCGCTCATCTCCGTCTGCGTCTGCCGTCACGAACTGACTCATCGACACGTCGTAGAAGGTCTGGCGCAAAAAAGTCTCTCTAGAGCGTCGCTTAGCTCGCTTGGAGTGGCGGTGTGTGTTGCTGGTTCTGGTCAAAAGCGTGTTACTGACTCTATCGAGAGTTCGAGGACTCACTGGGGCTTACGGTCTCACTCCCACACTAGTGGTGTCCGCTCCAGAAGAGCAACTCGGAGTCGAAACGTTGGGGTGAGATCTGTTGTGCGGGACTTAGATTCGTCACGATTTTGGTGGGATTCGGCACACGAGTGTAGGGGGGTTGTCCGACACTCACAATAGTCCGAACCGATCACGGAGCTTGTGTATCACTGATATATCACAACCTTCGAGTGTCGCGTCAGTGAAGTCCGCGCCAGTGTAGTCGGCACCGTCCAGTGTTGCGTCCGTGAGGTCTGCTTCGACGAGACGGCTGTCTTCGAGAACTGCTTCACTCAGATCCGCCTCCTGCAGGGTGGCATTCTTCAGGTTGGCCTTTCGGAGTGTCGCGGCGTGAAGGGTCGCCCCTGTGAGGTCGGCATCACGGAGGTCACTGGTTTCAACATCGGCTTGCGACAGCGACGCCGTGGTGAGAGTTGCGGCCCTGAGTCCAGCGTCTCTCAGCGTTGTGTCGAAGAGGGAGGCGTCTTCGAGGTTCGCACTGCTGAGAGTGGCATCCGAGCAGTCGGCCCCGTCGAGGCTGGCGTCGGCGAGTGTTGCGCCCGAGAGGTTTGCCTCCGAGAGGTTCGCTCTAGAGAGATCAGCGCCAGAGAGGTCCACCTCCGAGAGACCTGCACCAGAGAGGTCTGTGCCAGAGAGGTCTGCGCCAGAGAGGTCTGCGCCAGAGAGGTCTGCTCCCGAAAGATCCGACTCTGAGGCGTCTACCCCTGTCAGGTCCGCAGACTGGAAGGCCGTGTTCGTGAGTGTCGCGTCGGTGAGTATCCCGTCCCGAAGCGTCGTGTCCCGCAAGACTGCCATCGTCAACTCGGCCCCGGACAGGTCCGCCTCCGAGAGGTTCGCACCGGAGAGGTCTGCGTCCCAGAGGTTCGCGTCCTGTAAGTCGACACCACGCAGCATTCGGTTGGAGAGGTCTGCCTGCCGCTGGATGTCGGCGTCAGTCAGTACGTCTTCCTGTTCAACGTCTGCTACTCTCGTTACTCCGTCGGTGAATAGATTTGCGCCGGACAGTTCGGCGACTGAGAGGTCGATACCCTCTCTCGCGGTGCGGAGGAGGCACGCGTCTGTGAAGTCGGTGCCGTCGACAGTCGCTTCCGAGAGGTCGGCATCGACGAGCGTCGCTTCCGAGAGGTCCGCCTCCGAAAGATCCGCACTAGTGAGGTCGGCATCGACGAGCGTCGCTTCTGAGAGATCCGCCTCCGAAAGATCTGCTTTCGAAATGTCCGCCTCCGAGAAGTCACCACACGACAGCGTTGCACCGTCGAGTGTCGCGGAGGTGAGTGTGCAGTTCGGCCCGTCGGCGTTCGAGAGCGTCGCACCCGACAGAACAGTGTCGTTCAGCGTCGCGCCCGGAAACGACGCCTCTGAAAAGTCGGTGTCGGTGAGTGACGCCTCCGAGAAGTCGACATCGGCGAGCGACGCCTCCGAGAGGTTCGCAGCGTCGAGTGTTGCCTGACTCCCGTCCACCTCCGAGAGCTCCGCCCCCGAAAGCTCCGCTTTCGAGAGGTCCGCGTTCGATAGCTCGGCCTCTGCGAGGGAAGCTTCTGTGAGGTCTGCACCGGTGAGTGTCGTCTCGGTGAGAGTCGCTTCGGTTAGGTCCGCGCCAGAAAGATCTACGCCGGTGAGGTCGGCCCCCGCGAGGTCCACATCGACGAGCGTGGCCGTCGAGAGTGACGCATCCGAGAGCATTACCGACTCGAGGGTCCCGCCAGACAGATTCGCGTCTGTGAGAGTAGCCTCGGTGAGCGACGCCTCCGAACAGTCCACAGCAGAGAGGCTCGCGTTCGTGAATTGCGCTCCAGCGCAGTCAGCCCCAGAGAGGTCGCTCCCGTGGAGGTCGGCCTCGGTGAGATTGGCACCTTCGAGAACCGACTTGCCGAGGGTCGTGCTCGGAAGCACCGCCTCCGAGAGGTCTGCCTCCGAGAGATCCGCGTCTGTGAGATCCGCGTTCGGGAGGCTAGCTTCTGAGAGGTCGGCGTTTGAGAGAGTTGCCTCCGTGAGGTCGGCGTTCGAGAGCGTCACTTCCGAGAGATTAGCCTCAGAGAGTGTCACGTTCGACAGATCCGTGTCGGAGAGATCAGCCTTCGAGAGCGTCACGCTCGTCATGTCCGCCTCCGAGAGGTCTGCATCGACGATGTCGGCACCGACGAGAGTCGTGTCCGTGAGATCCGCTTCCTGCAGTGTGGCCCCTGAGAGGTCTGCGTCGGAGAGATCACAGTCGGTCAGCGTCGCCCCGGTGAGCGTGCTTCCAGAGAGATCAGAGCCAGACAGATCTGTTCCAGAGAGATCGACCCCCGGTAGCGATACGTTCGAGAGATCCGTGTCTGGATCGAGGCTGTCGCGTCTGATCGGGCGGGCAGTGTCAAATTCGTCAGCGTTAGTGGTGCTCAGGTCCACATCGACGAGATTCGTCTGGTCGAGCACTGCGTCGGTGAGTGTGGCCTCGTCGAGTGTCGCTTCGTAGAAGTCTGCCCCAGTGAGATCTGTCTTCAACAGGGCCGCCTCTGTCAGTGTCGCTCTCGTCAGTATCGCTCGTCGAAGTGTCGCTCTCGTCAAGACTGCTTCGGAGAGAGTTGCGCCCCGGAGGACAGCGTCTGTGAAGTCAGCCTTAGTGCAGCGTGCGCCAGTGAGGTCGGCATCAGTGAGGTCTGCCCCAGAGAGGTCGGCATCTTCGAAGTTCGCCTCCGACAGGTCAGTGTCTCGCAAGTCTAAGCCGGAGAGGTCTGCACCCGAGAGGTCTGTCCCGTCGAGCTTCACCTCCGACAGGTCGACATCGGAGAGAGTGGCACCTCGGAGTGTCGCGTCCGACAGATCAGCACTCTCGAACGTTGTCTCGGAGATAGTCGCGGACGACAGGTCAGCTTTCGAGAGGTCAGCGTCAGAGAAGTCCGTCTGTTCGGATACCGTTCCTCTGAGGGTTGCGTCTGTGAGCTCGGCCCCAGAGAAATCGACAGCTTCGACCCGTGCCCGCGAGAGGTCTGCTCCCGAGAGATCTGCCCGTGTGAACACTGTCTCGTTGAACGTCCCTCTCGATAGATTTGCTCCAGAAAGACAGCGCTTTGAAAAGTCAATTTTTCCTATATTTTTGTTAGAGATATCGATCATTTCTAATTCTGCATTTCTGATGTCCATCCACGGTCTCCTCGTTTCAAATATGCTTACGTTCTTCAGTTTTGTGTTGTTCATAGTCGTTCCAGCGAACGACGCACCTTCGATGTCTGTGTTCGACAGGTTTGCACCTGATGCGTCTGCCTGCTGGAGTTCAGCTCCAGAGAGGTTCGCATACTCGAGATCAGCGTCTGAGAGGTTTGTGTGCTTTAGATTCGCGTGAGAGAGGTCGGCACGCGTGAGGTCCGCATTGGAGATGTCTGCATGCGCGAGATCAACGCCAGAGAGATCCTCAGAGCGGAGGTCTGCTCCCGGTCTGATGTCGTCTCTCGTGAGGCTGGTGCCAGACAGGTCCATCGCCCAACTGTATCGCAGGAAGATACTTATTTCTTCGCTCGGATGGAAAAGTAACACCTGTGTATTGACACTGAGGGCAAGACCGCTGACGGATGTCAACACCCGGGACTCCCCGCTGACACGGTGAGAGGAGCACAGTTGTGGGGTACTCGACCTGGCGCGTTCGAGGGTCGTTCTGTCGTTGCCGAGCGGTCTGTCGCACAAATTCACCCGAGCAGTCTGAGCCAGTACCGGACTCGACGAGCCGGAGACATCTCACAGCCGGCGAGATTCACTCCGTCGAGATCGGCGTCCTCAAGCGTCGCATTCCGAAGATCAGCACCCGAGAGATCGGCACCGGAGAGGTCCACCGCGTCGAGGGTCGCGCCAGTGAGCGTTGCGTCAGTGAGATCACACCCCTCGAGGTCCGCATTCGATAGGTTCGCGTCCGAGAGATCCGCCTCTCGGAGCGAGGCTCCCGAGAGATCGGCTCCCGAGAGATCGGCCCCCGCGAGCTTCGCGTTCCAGAGGAACTCCCCAGAAAAGTCGACATCACGGAGGATGCGTCCAGAGAGATCCGTGTCGAAGTAGGCGTCGTCGTCAGTGAGCGCAGCCTCGTGTCGGCCCGTAGTCGGTTTCGTGACTCCATCAGTGAGGAGATTTGCACCCGTCACCTCGGCAGCCGAGAGGTCGACACCCTCACGTGCGGCGCGGAGGAGACGCGCGTCTGTGAAGTCGGCATCGACGACAGTCGCGTGAGAGATGTCTCCATCGACGAGACTCGCTCGTCGGAAGTCCGCGTCCCGGAGGTTCGCGGCTTCGAGCGTGGCGTATTCGAGCGTCGCGTCGGCGAGGCTCGCGCCAGCGAGGTCCGCTCCAGTGAGATCTGCGCCAGACAGATCCGCGTTTTCGAGGGTCGTGTCCGAGAGGTCTGCCCCCGACAGGGTCGCCTCTCTGAGATTCGCACCCGAGAGATCGGTCTCGCCTTCGAACCTCGCGTTCGAGAGGTCCGCACGTTCGAGTGTCGTCTCCGACAAGTCGACATCGTCGAATCTCACGTTCGAGAAGTCGGCTCCTCTCAGCTCCGACTCGGCGAAGTTCGTCCCGTCGAACGTCGGTATCAGCGTATTTCGCCTCGATGTGTCTGGCCGAGAGAACTGATCCGTGTCTCGCCCCCGGCTAGCGACATCAGCGACATCCAGCGCTGTCTCGCTCACGCCTGTCAGTAGTCGCTGCTCACGCTGTGATATCTCGTACTCGTGCATCTCGAATCCGCCGAACACAGCGCCGTTGAGCGTCGACAAGTGGAGATCAGCGTTCGAGAGGTCGACACCGTCGAGTGTCGCACCGAACAGGTCTGCACCGTGTAGCGTCGCTCCGTCGAGCGTCGTGTCGGTGAGGTTGGCTCCGGGGAGCGCCACGCCGGGTAGTTGCGCGTCGTCGAGTTCGGCACGCTCCAAGGTGGCGTCGTCGAGCGTCGCGCCGAGGAGATCTGCCTTCGAGAGCCCCGCTTCCTCGAGGTCTGTCTCAGAGAGGTCCGCCCCGGGGAGTGTGGCAGCTTCGAGGTCCGCCCCAGAGAGGTCCGCCCTTTCGAGCGCTGCATCAGAGAGGTCTGCGCCTTCGAGCGTCGCCTCAGAGAGATCTGCCTCGGGGAGTGTGGCAGCTTCGAGATTGGCGTTGGTGAGGTCTCTCCCCGCGAGGTCCGCGCCGGGATGTGTCACGCCGGAGAGATCTGCACCCGAGAGGTCTTCGTCCGAGGGAATTCTCTCGAAGAGATCTGTCTCGTCTGTGCCAGTGCGCTGGCTGTGAACTGTCGACTGGGAGAACTCCGCACCAGAGAGGTCCGTTCCGGGGACTGTCACACCAGTCACGTCCGCTCCACGGAGGTCCGTGTCTCCGAACGTCGCACCTCGGAGATTAGCACCGCTGAGATCGGCGTCCCGAAAAGTCGTCCGTTCGAGATTCGCACCGGACAGATCTGCACTGTCGAGATCTGCCTCCGAGAGATCCGCACCGGAGAGATTCGAACCGGAGAGGTCCGCCTCCGAGAGATCTGCACCCGAGAGATTCGAACCGGAGAGATCTGCACCCGAGAGCGGAGCAGCCCCGAGGTCGAGGCCGGACAGGTCCTCTCCGGATAGTTCTGCGCCGGGCACGATCTGACCCTCGCTCATTGGCGCATCAGACAGATCCATCGACCGTCTGTATCGTCTATTTCCATTTAGTACTTTCTCAGGTTCGATACCTACAGCGTGGACAGAACACGTACGTTTGACTCGTGCGGACAGACCCGACAACTCGGGGGGAACTGTCGGAGCCTCACAGCGGCAGCGAGGCGGAAGCCCTCCGCTCCGGTGGGTAGCCGACAACAGCCCGAGCTAGTACCAGAGTCTCACAGTAGTCCGAGCCAGTACCGGACCCGGCTATCCACAGACATCTCACAGCCGGCGAGATTCGCTCCGTCGAGGTCGGCGTCTGCCAGCGTCGCGTTCTGTAGGTCGGCACCCGACAGATCCGCGTCAGAGAGGTCCACGGCGTCGAGATTCGCGTCGACGAGTGTCGCACCGGCGAGTGACGCCTCCGAGAGGTTCGCCCCCGTGAACACCGCCTCGGTGGCGTCCGCGCCGGAGAGGTCCGACCGGCCGAGGTCGGCATTCGAGAGGTTTGCACGCGCGAGATTCGTCTTCGAGAGGTTCGCCGTGACGATGGTCTCGCCGGACAGGTCGACCCCGTAGAGTCGTGCGCCCTCGAGGTCGGTCTCGAACAGCACCGTGTTCGACAGCGTCGCAGACAACAGGTCAGCGCCGGGGAGCTTCGCCCGGGCGAGCCTCGTCTCGGTGAGGTTCGCGCCGTGGAGCCGGGAGCCGAGGAGTGTCGCCCCGGAGAGGTCCGCACCCGTGAGATTCGTGTTGGTGAGCCGGGCCCCGTCGAGCGTGGCGTTCGTGAAGTCCGCGCCGGACAGCCGGGCACCGAGGAGCGTCGCCTCGTCGAGCGCCGCGCGCGTGAAGTCAGTGTTAGTGAGGTTCGTCGCCGGGAGCGCCGCGCCGACGAGCCGTGCCCCGGGGAGTGTCGCGCCGAACAGATCCGTCTCGGTGAGCGTCGCGCCGTCGAGCGTGGCGTCGGTGAGATCCGCTCCCGACAGCTGCACGTCGGCGAGTCGTGCGCCTTCGAGGTTGGCCTCCAACAGCGTCGCGCCGAAGAGATTCGCGTGCGAGAGCCGTGCCCCCGAGAGATCGGCGTTCGAGAGGTCCGACCCCGGGAGCTGTGCGTTCGCCAGATTCACACCACGCAGATCTCTCCCCGAGAGATCCTCCGCGGGGAGCACCGCACCGGAGAGATCTGCGCCAGCGAGGTCCGTGCCCGAGAGATCCGCGCCAGAGAGATCCGCGCCAGCGAGGTCGAGTTCCTCGGACTCACCCGCCGGGAGCTCCGTCTCGGCCGCGGGAGCCTGTCGGCCCGAGACGGTCGTCTCCGAGAACTCCGCGCCAGCGAGGTCCGTTCCGGGGAACTTCACACCCGTCACGTCCGCACTGTGGAACTCCGTCCCGTCGAGTGTCGCCCGCTCGAGGGTCGCGTCTCTGAGGTTCGCACCCCTGAACACCGTCGATTCGAGCGTCGCACCCGAGAGGTCCGCGCCTTCCAGCGTCGCGCCGGACAGATCCGCACCGGTGAGGTCGGCGTCCGTGAGATCCGCCCCGTCGAGCGAGGCGTCGGTGAGATCGAGCTGTGAGAGGTCCGCACCCCGGAGCGCTGCACCGGGCGTGATCTGCTCCTCGCTGACTGGAGCGGCGGAGAGATCCATCGGGTTCGTGTACGAACTGCGAGTACTTATCCTTTTCTCAGATCCGAGAACTAGGGTACAAGTACCCCTCGACACGAGCGTACGTCACGAAGTCGACCCTTCGACACGAGCGTACGTCACGAAGTCGAACTGTTCACGCTCCTCGCGGTCGCACTCCTGCCACGCAGACCGGTCCCACTCGGGGAACCGCGTGTCACCCTCGTACGACTCGTGGAGTTCAGTTCGCACGAGACGGTCGGCGAGCGGGAGAAACTGCTCGTACACCGTCGCGCCGCCGGCGACGAAGATCGGCTCCGACCGGTCGGGGGACGTCTCTGTCGCAGCGACCCCGGCCGATACCGCCTCGTCGACGGAGCTGGCCACTCTCACCTCGGCGCTCGCCTCGTCGTGGTTCAAAGACGGCAGAGCGGTCTCGTCCGCACCCGAAGACGGCGGAGCGGTCTCGTCCGCACCCGAAGATACTGAAGCGGTCTCGGCCGCACTGTCTCGCAGAATGTCCGCCGGGTCACGACGCGACAGAACGACGTTCGTCCGGTCGGGCAGGGGTCCGTCGAGACGTGCGGTGATCGCCTCGTACGTCCGACGGCCGAGGATCACGGGGTGGCCGGTCGTCGTCTCGCGGAAGTGTCGCAGGTCCTCGGGATAGTGCCACGGCATCTCCCCGTCGTCACCGATCACCTCGTTGGCCGCGACGGCGACGATCACGACGATCTCCGGCTTCGCTCCCTCGTCGTGGCGTGGGCGGTCGGCAGTGGTGTTGTCACGTGGGCGGTCGGCGGTGGTGTTGTCACGTGGGCGGTCGGCGGTGGTGTTGTCACGTGGGCGGTCGGCGG
>CAKZQY010000254.1 GCA_937142015.1 uncultured Halobacteria archaeon | reverse complement strand
TCGAGGAAGTAGTCGATGCGCTCGCGGGCGGTCTTCTTCCCCTTCTCGTGTTGGGACTCGATGCGATCCTCGCCGCCGCCGAGCTCCGCCTCTGCGCGCTTCTCCTCGAGTTCGTCGATCCGGTCGTCCATCGTCACGACCGACCACCCCGTGGCTGCGGAGACATTCTTGGCCAACGTTGCGGCGAGCGGCCGTTAAAACGTTCCGTGTCGTCCCTCGGCCGCGCACGTCGTGTGTCGACGACGTAGATTGGCTCGTGATCGTCGTCCGTCGTGTGTCGACGACGCGAGTCGACTCCCGGTCGTGTCTCCGCTATTCCGCTCAGGCCTCAGCTTCCTCGCCGCCGTCGCTGTCGCTCCCGTCGGCGTCGTCCTCGGCAGCCGGGTGGACCGACTGGAGGTCACTCCGGAGCTGTGGCACGGTGCTCGTGAGTTCACCGACCTGCTCGTAGGCTTCTTCCACCGTCGCCAGCAGCTCGGCGACCTCTTCGAGATCGTCCGCGAGGTCGTCGTCTTCGTCGAACGCTCCCGCTCGCTCGCCCAACAGGTACTGTTTGCGCGCCTGTCGGAGCGCCGTCGCAGCGTCCTCCGGGTTCAACGCGGTCCGGAGACCGTTGAGTGCGCCGAGCATGTTCTTCGCGTCCATCTCCCAGATGGCGTCTGCCGTCGGGAGCTGTGACCGTGCCTCTTCGAGGTGCTCGCGCACCTCCGCGCGCATCTCGTCTGTCGCCTCTCCGAGGAGCTCGTCGTCGTCGAACGTGGTCTGCCCCATACCTCCGAGTACGTCGATGCGAGACATAAGCAGTCGCCCGAGGGTGGAAGTGAAAAGTGGACACAGACGGCAGGAGACGGCCACTCGCGCGTCGTCTGGCCGGCCTGACGACAGACAGCGTGGCTGCTCGGTCGGGCGGTCCATTCACTCATAGGGTCGTGCGTAGGGATTTTCGATTGGGTGCGGAGTACTGGACGGTACCGCGTTGCTACTGCACCTGTGAGTCGAGCCGGCGGTAACTATCTACGCACGACCCTATCTGAGTCTGACCGTTCGACCGAGGACGAACACGAGGAGCGCGAGGAGGAACGCGCCCAGAAACGCTTCGAGACCAGCGAGGACCCGTCCAGCAGGCGAGATCAGCTCGAAGTCACCGTAGTTGACAGTCGTGAACGTGACGAAACTGAAGTACAGAGAGTCGAACAGCGCCACAACTCCGTCGGAGCTGTACCGCAACGGGCTGCCGTTCCGTGCGAGCCCTCCGGTCGCGGGGTACAGACTGGCGAATCCGAGGACACCTCTCTGCCATTCGTCGCCAGTATTTATCCTGCCAATACAAAATGTGTTTCCAAGAGTACGGAAGAGTCGTCGCCGAACCGAAACGCACTAATCGTCTTCGCCCGCTACCTGTAACCGCGCCGAGGTAGCCTAGCCCGGCCAAGGCGGTTGATTCGAGATCAACTGTCCGTTCAGGACACAGGAGTTCAAATCTCCTCCTCGGCGCTTCTCCGACACCAACCGACGAGGGTCGTCTCTCGGTCCTCCTTCGGAACCCATCGACACTGTCCGACTCTCTGTGTCTCTGGTCCACTCCGTACCGCTCCGTTGTCCGAACCCCTCCGTTTCGACTGGAAACTGCCACGAGGCGACAAATTTCGTCTGACGAGCGTCGGACGCACGTCGTGTCGGTCACGGACCAGAGCGATCCGACCTGACGACACAGGTCACGTCAGCCGCTGAACTCACCGAGTGTGCCCGGCGCGGTCGCAGTGTCGCGGAGCCGGCGGCGGCGTTTGTCGTACGCGCCGTCGAGGTCGAGGAGTTGGCGACGGCGAGAGACGAGGTAGGCGTCGACGTCGCTCTGGTCGCGGGGGTGGGCAGTTCGAATCCAGACCGGGCGGCTCCCCTCCGAGAGACCCTCGGCCCACGCCTCCGCAGCACTGCGGTCCGCGAAGGCCCGGCGCGCACCCTGCCTGTTGACCAGTCGCCCGACCGCGCCGTTGGCCTTCCGCGCGGACGGTTTCACTTCGACGAGGTAGCTCACTATCCCGACGTTGTGCCGCCTCTAACAAAAAATACTTTCGCGGCAGAGCGCGAAGCCGTCGGTCGTGACTCACTCCGAGACGGACTCACAGCTCCTGACGGACGGCGGCACCGACGGCGACCACGACTCGGCGGGGACGGCGGATCGCGCTGCGGTGACGAGCCTCACGGAGCGGCTGGTGTCGATCCCGAGCCACGAGGACGAGACGGCGGCGGGCGACGCCGTCGCCGACTGGCTCCGTGCGGAGACGGACGCCGCGGTCGAGCGGGACGACCACGGCAACGTGATCGCACGCCGCGATCCGGCAGACGCCGACACGGCGCTCGCACTCGTCGGTCACCACGACGTGGTGCCGCCGGCTCCGCGACAGACAGCCGGCGACGGCACCGAGGGCGCGTACGTCGTCGACCAGCACGACGGACGACTCTACGGTCGCGGGACGGCGGACATGAAGGGGGCGGTCGCGGCGGCGATGCTGGCGTTCCGTGACGTACAGACGGCGACGCTGCGGGACGCGCCGGTCGAACTCGTCTTCGTCTCCTTCGTCGGCGAGGAACAGGGCGGCGTGGGCTGTCGAGCAGCCATCGAGGACGGATTCGCCCCGGAGTACGCCGTCGTCGGCGAGGGATCGACGGGCTACTCTGCGCCGGGGGTCACGGATGTCGCAGTCGCACACAAGGGTCGCCGGGGGAGCACCCTCACCGCGAGCGGGACGGCAGCCCACGCCAGCGAGCCGGAAGCGGGCGAGAACGCGGTGTACCGCGCGAGCGACGCGGTGGACGTGGTCCGCGAGATCGACCGCCCGACGGCGACGGTGTTGGGGCGAGAGCTGCGCGGCAGTGTGGAAGTGACCGAGATCGAGGGCGGTGAGGCGTGGAACGTGATCCCGGAGACGTGTACGATCACCGTCGACGAGCGGACGGTGCCGGGCGAGCGTGCGCCACTCGACCGCGCGACGGAGATCGACGGCGTCTCGTGGACCGTCGATCAGGACCTCCCGCCGATGCGGTGTGACGACTCGGCGTTCGCCGACGCCGTGCTCGACGCCGCGCGAACTGCACACGACGTGTCGGAGGCGGCGAAGACGGGAACTGAGACCGCGGACGCACCAGCGACCGAGACCGCGGACGCACCAGCGACCGAGACAGTGGACGCACCAGCGACCGAAACAGCGGACACACCACGCGTGGAGCACGATCCACAACACGTCGTCAAGCCGCACGCGACCGACGCCGGCTGGCTGGCGGAAGCTGGTACGACCTGTGTGATCTGCGGCGCTGCGGAACCCGGCGAGGCACACACCGACTCCGAGAGTGTGTCGGTCGACGTGCTCGCGCGGTGTGTGCGAATCTACCGCGAGACTGTGCGACGGGCCGACGCGTTCGTCGACGGGTGACAGCAGGAGTCTTCGGCGTGTAGCTTGCCGCCCCTCGACGAACAGCTACGGGTGCGCGTAGTAGACGACAGTTTCCTCGCCGTCACCCTCGTCACTCGGTTCGTCGACGCGGACGAACCCGACACGCTCGAACTGGACCAGATCGCCCGTCTCACACTGTCGGAGCGACGCCTCCGCACGACCCGGCACGTCCCCGTCGGGCGTTCGCATCCGAACAGGCTCGTTGTCGTCGGCAGGCACCCAGTGGATCACCGGAACGCCCTCTTCGCGGACGACTTCGATGTCTTGGCCGTCCCAGTGGAGGCTGTCGCCCGCTCGGCTGAAACAGCCGTACCCTTTCAGCCAGACGCGGTCGCCCGCCGCGGGCACGTCGTCCGGCTCGATAAGGACGGCGTCGCCGGCCTCGATCGTCCGGCGGCCACGGTCCTCGTGGTCCGGGTGGATCGGCGGGTGGCCGGCGTCGGGACACGACCCGACGAGTGGGAACTCCTCGGCCTCGCGGACGAGGAAACACCGATCCGTCTCGTCGTCGACGATGTCGCGGTTGTTGGCGTACACCGCAGACATGGCGAGGTCCACGTCGGAGGTGGACATCCCCAACTCCACCATCGCCTCAACGATAGCCTCGCCGCGGATGCCCCGACGGCGCAGCGAGCGCAGCGTCGGCGCGCGCGGGTCGTCCCAGCCGGTCAGCTCGCCGGCTTCGATCTTCTCTCTGATCGTCGAGGTGGACATCGCCACGTCGTAGGCGTCCACCTGCACGTGTCCCCAGTGGAGGACTTCGGGGTACTCCCAGCCGAAGTAGTCGTAGACGAACTGCTGGCGCTTGGCGGAGTCTTGGAGGTCGATTCCGCGAATGATGTGCGTGACACCCGTGAGGTGGTCGTCGACACCGGACTGGAAGTCGAGCATCGGCCAACACCGGTAGTCTGCGGCTTCCTCCCGCGGGTGTGGCGTGTCGATCATCCGGAACGCCACCCAGTCACGCAGGGCCGGATTCTTGTGTTCGATCTCTGTCTTCACCCGCAACACCATCTCGCCGGAGTCGTACTCGCCGGCGACCATCGCGTCGAACTCCTGGTGGACCGTCTCGGGGGCTTTCCCGCGGTGGTCACACGGCTCACCCTCGGCTTTCAGCCCGCTGAAGTGTGCTGCCGGACACGAGCAGGTGTAGGCCCCGCCGTGATCGATCAGCTCGCGGGCGTACTCGTAGTACGTCTCCATCCGGTCGGAGGCGCGGATCACCTCGTCCGGCTCGAAGCCGAGGTAGTCGATGTCCTCCAGGATCGCGTCGTAGGCGTCGAGATCCGGACGCTTCGTCTCCGGGTCCGTGTCGTCGAACCGGACGATGAAGTGCCCGTCGTACCGCTCCTGGTAGGTGCCCATCACCGCGGGCATCCGCGCGTGGCCGATGTGGTACGGCCCGTTGGGGTTGGGAGCCGCACGCAGCGTGACCCCTTCCTCGTCGTCCACGTTCGGCAGATCCGGCAGCGCCTCGTCGTCCTCCTCCTCGTCGGCTTCGAGCTCCGCGAGCCGCCCCGGGGCGAGCTCCGCCAGCCGGTCGCGCCGCTCTCCCTCGCCGCTGTCTGCGACCGACGACACCACCGGGGCGACGACGCCCGCGATCTCGTCGCCGTGTTCGCGGAACGACGGGTTCTCACCCATCAGCGGCCCCATGATCGCGCCGACCTCTGGCTCCGACCCGTGCTTGACCGCGTTCACGAGTGCGTGGATCTCCGCCTCCTCCCGAACGCGCTCGCGTAACTCCTCGTCCATCGTCGCCGGCTACTCGCGCCGCCGGCATAACTGACGTGGATTGCCGACGACAATCGAGAGGGACTGACCGTGTCTGTTGTGCTCCAGCCGACTCTCGACAAAACAAAACGAAAAACAAAACAGAAAGACTAGAATAAAAGAACGGGACCAAACGGAACCGAACGGAATGAAACAGAATGAAACAGAACGGAATGAAACAGAACGGAACAAAGCGGGGCGGGGACCGGAACGACACACCCGGGTAGGGGCAACTGTGGTAACGTGCCGCACGAATTTGAGGCTGACGACGGTTCGCGTCGTTTCACGCCCCGCTCGGCTGCTCGACACTCAGTGATACCACCGAGTGAAAACGTTCTTGAGCACGTGGGTCGTGGCACCGACGATGAGCAACGAGACGGGACGGTTCGACAGGGTGGTGTCGCTCGCAGCGTGGCGTGACTCCCTCTCCGAGATGGGGCCCGCGTGGGTCGCCGGCGCGATCGCCGCCGGGCCGGCGACGATGGCGAGTCTGTTGACCGCCGGGGCGTCGTTCGGCTACGCGCTGTTGTGGGTCGTCGTGTTGTCGGCGGTGCTCGGCGCGCTTGCGCAGTACCTCTCCGTCCGTGTCGGACTAGCGACGGAGTCGGGGATCGTCACCGCGGTCGAGCGGCACCTCGGCGAGTGGTGGGCGTGGCTGTTGGTCGCCGACACTGTGCTCGCCGCCGGCCTCGCACAGCTGGTGATCATGAAAGGACTCGCGGACGTGTCTGCCGCAGTGACGGGTCTCGACGCGCGGATCTGGGGCGTCGCGTGGGCAGTCGTGTTGGCTGTCGGCCTGGCCGGTCGCGGCTACCGATTCGTCGAACTCGTCGCCAAGGTGTTGGTCGCCGCAGTGGTGGTCGCCTTCCTCGCGTCGTTGGTGGTGGTGCCGGTCGATCCGATCGCCGCTGCTGGCGGACTCGTGCCCTCGCTGCCGGGTGGTGTCGACGGCGCGCTCGTCGCAGCGGGCGTGCTGGGCGGTGCAGTCCACGTCACGCTCGTGACAATGCACACGTACACAGTCCGCGCCCGCGGGTGGACGGAGCGCGACCGCGGGCTGGCAACGTTCGACGTGGGCGCGTCGATGCTGGTCGCGTTCGGAGTGTACAGCGTCGCTATCTTCCTCGTCGCGGCTGGCGTGCTCCGTGGCTCTGCGGCCGCCGCGGACGGGCTCAGCGCCATCGAGGCCGGGCAGGCGCTCGGACCGCTGGTCGGTCCCAGCGCGGAGTGGCTGTTCCTGCTCGGGCTGTTGGGTGCGGCGGTGTCGACACTCGGCGGCAACACGGTCGCGCCGCCGTTCCTGTTGGCGGACAAGCTCGGCTGGGAGACGGACGTGTCCGACGACCGCTACCGGGCGCTGTTGGCCGGCTTCGCGCTGCTGTCTGCGCTCGGCGTGTTCGTCGGCGGCGCGTTCTTCCCACTGCTGGTGTTGGTGCTGGCGTTCGGGCTCGTCGGCACGCCGTTCGCGCTCGTGGTGGTGTTGGCGCTGCTGCACGCCGACGGCGTCGCCGTGGACCTCCCACGAGGTGTGACGGCGGCCGGCGGCGTGCTGGTCGCCGTGGCGGCGGTGTTGGCCGGGAACTTCGCGCGTGGCCACGTCACGCCGTTCCCACCGGTGGAGCCGCTGTCGGCCGCAGTCACCGTGTTCGCCGGCGTGTTGGGGCTGGCGACGATCGTGCTCGCGGGCCAGTCGCTCCGGGGTGCGTTCTGAGTGACCGAGAGCGACCGGCTGGAGTCGGGTGTCGACGGTTCACCGCCGGCAACACCACCGCCGGGGCGCACACTGATCCTCGGGCCGTCGAACGTCGGGAAGACGCGTGCGACGGCCGCCGCGCTGTCGGGGTGGGTCGCGGAACACGGCACGGGTGGCGTAGTCGTGTTCGAGTTCGCGCCGGCGGTGTACCGCGACGGCACGCTGCTCGGCGGTCGGCTGTCGCGGTTCGTCGACGTGCCGGCTGGCGTCTGGCACGGAACGCTGGCGGCTCACGCGCCGCGGGCCGAGGGGGCAGACGAGTCGGCGTCAGTCGCGCTGGCCGAGGACAACGCCCGCCGAGCGGCGGAGCTGTTCGCGGCCGCGCCGGACGCGCGTGCGGTGTTCGTCAACGACGTGACGATCCCGTTCCAACACGACCGGCTCTCGACCGACGTGTTCGAGCGGTACACCGCCGACGCGACGTGTGTCGTCGCCAACGCGTTCGAGAGTGACGAACTCGGCACCGACGACCCCGTCTCGACGGCGGAACGCGAGGCACTGTCGGCGCTGTCCGACTGGACCGAGCGTGTCGTCCGACTCCCCGACGAGTGTGTGCCGTGGACGATGACTCGCAGGTGAAGTTCTGCCGTGGTCAGTGACTCGCAGGTGAGGATCTGCGCTGTGGAGTGGTTCGTCGGTGAGAATCTGTCGGGCGAGACCTCCGTCGGGCACAACTTTCGAGTGCTCACTCCGAGACACCCAACCAATGACAATCGAGACCGTCTTGATCGCGGGAGCATCCGGGGGCGTCGGGCGAGAGACGGTGCAGTTGCTCCGTGACCGCGAGGTCACCGTGCGAGCGCTCACCAGCACGGCCGAGAAGAAGTCGACACTGCGGGAGGCTGGTGTCGAGGAGGTGGTCGTGGGAGACCTCCGCGACGGAGAGACGGCAGTGCGCGCGGTCGACGGCGTCGACGCGGTCTGTTGTACGGTCGGGTCCGGGTTCCCCGCGGCGTTGGTCGGCCGCGAGCTCGTCGACGGCGTCGGGGTGGAGAACCTCGCTCGCGCGGCCGCCGAGGAGGGGGTCGATCGCGTCTCGCTCGTGAGTTCTCTCGGTGTCGGTGACTCGAAGGCGCGCGCGCCGCGTCTCCTCCGGCTGTTCCTCTTTCGCGTGCTCCGCGCGAAGGAACGCGGTGAACAGTCGCTGCGCGAGGCTGCGGTGCCACACACGATTCTCCGACCCGGCGGGCTGACTGACGATCCGGCGACGGGTGACGTGCTCGTCGGCGAGGGCGGCGACACTGTCGGCGGGACGATCCCGCGTGCCGACGTCGCTCGACTCCTCGTCGACGCGCTGTGGACGCCCGCGGCTGCCGACCGTACGTTCGAGGTGGTCGCACGCGATGGACTCCGAGGCGACACGACGGGTACTGTAGAACTGGAGTGGGCGAGCGCGTTCGAACGTCCTGTGGGCGAGTGATACCGTCGGTTTTCGACGCCTTCCGTGGAACTATTCGCAGTAATCACTATCAGTCAGTCGGACACCTTCACCAGTTGTTTGCCAATATTCTCGCCGTCGAACAGGCCGAGGAACGCGTCGGGAGCGTTCTCCAGCCCGTCAGTCACGGTCTCGCGGTAGTCGAGGTCGCCGGCGGCGACCAGCTCGCCGAGGTGGCTCGTCGCCTCGCGGAACCGCGGCGCGAAGTCGCGGACGAGGAACCCTTCGACGGTCGCGCGGGTCTCGATCAGCTTCGCCAGCTTCCGCGGGCCGACTGGGAGCTGTTCGTCGTTGTACAGCGCGATCTGTCCGCAGACGGCGACGCGCGCGTCGACCGCCAGCCGTCCGAAGACGGCGTCCGTGATCGGTCCGCCGACGTTGTCGTAGTACACGTCGACCCCGTCCGGGGCCAGTTCGTCGAGCCGGTCGCTCACGTCCGCCGACTCGTAGTTGATCCCCGCGGCGAAGCCCAGCTCCTCCGTGAGCCACGAGACCTTCTCGTCGCTGCCGGCGACGCCGATCACCTCCGCGCCCTGGAGTGTCGCCAGTTGGCCCGCGACAGAGCCGACGGCACCCGCCGCGCCGGAGACGACCATCGTGTCGCCCGCCTTCGGCTGTGCCACCTCCCGGACGCCGAAGTACGCCGTTCGCCCGGGCATTCCGAGCACACTCAGCGCGGTGGAGACCGGGAGTCCCCCCGTGTCGACCGGGGTGAGGTCACTCCCGTCGGCGACGGCGTGTTCTGCCCACTGCAGGTTGCCGACGACGGTCTGGCCCGGCTCGACGCCGGCTCCGTTCGACGCGACGACCTCGCCGACAACGCCGCCGCGCAGCGGGTCGCCGACCTCCCACGGCTCGGAGTACGACTCTCCGGCGCGCATCCGGTCGCGCATGTACGGGTCGACCGAGAGGTACTGTGTCCGAACGAGCGCCTCCCCCGGCCCCGGCTCCGGCAGTTCGACCGTCCGGAGGTCGAACGTCTCCGGGGCTGGCCGTCCCTCCGGCCGCTGTGCGAGGTGGTACCGCCGTGTCGTGTCTCCGTCTGCCATACGACGCTGGTCGGCCCCGACTGGGATAAGTGCGACCCAACTGGTCTGAACTGGTTGGCGGTTGGACGGACAGGTGGCACTCTGCTGCAGGCGGTGGCGAAATCACTCGCGGCCACCGTCCGGTGTGTCGCCACTGTCCAGCGCATCGCCACCGTCCGGTGTGTCGCCACTGTCCCGCGCGTCGCCACTGTCTGGCGAGTCGCCACTGTCCTGCGCGTCGCCACTGTCTGGCGAGTCGCCACTGTCCAGCGCATCGCCACCGTCTGGCGAGTCGCTACCGCTCGGTACCCCGTGTTCGGTACCCTCGCGTCGGTCTGCACGCATCCGTCGGAGCGCGGCGGCGGCGACACTGGCGTCGTAGCCGAGGAACACCTCGCGGGCGTACGCCTCGGCGACCTCCACCGCGTGGATCAGGTCGTCCACGTCGACGTTGACGGCGTACAACTCGACGGAGAACTCGACGTCGAGGTCGGCGAGCCGCGTCTGGAACCCCTTGGCGATGGTCTCCAGCCAGTAGGTGGTGCCGTAGGCGGTGTCGTACAGCGGGACGACGAACTCGTCGACGTGCCCGGCGAGTCGGTCGAGATCGAGTCCCGCACGCTCGTACAGGTGACCGGGGTACGGATCTGGGTAGAGCGTGAGGTACGTCCGCCCGGGAATCCGGTCGGTCGCCGCCGCGACGAACTGGGAGATCACCGAGGCGCGCCAGTCGAACCACGCGTCGCTGCCGCGTTCGGCGTCGTCGTCGACACCCTCCTGCTCGCTCGCCCACGCGGTGAACTGCTCGCCACAGCGGTCGCAGTAACAGTACTCGGCCCGCGGGAACCCGACGTCGTCGAGTCTGACGGCGTCGTTCTCGGCCGCGGCGTCCTCGATCATCTCCAAGATACCCGCCCGGTAGTCGGGCTGTGTGGGACAGACGTACGCCCAGTCGAAGTACGGTCGCTCGCGGGTCGCCCGCTCGCCGTCGGCCGTCACGGGCGCGAGTTCGGGTGACTCCTCGACGGCTGCGTTGTCGCCGAAACAGGAGATCATGTTCACCGCGTCCGACAGCGGGGCTGCCGCCCGACCGGTCACGTCTTTCACCTCGTAGAATCCGCGGTCGAACTCCCCCCACGACACCTCCTCCTCGTTGCGTGTGACGACACCGTACGCTGTCATGCGACCGGCTTGGGCGCTCGTGGGCGTAAGTGGTTCGCCGCCACTCGCGTCGGTCGTCCTCACCGGGTTCCGAGGTATACTGTCGGTCACAGGTGTCGATAGGTTGTTGCGTCTCACTCGGGGTTCCAACGCGTCTCGTCCCGGTTCTGTCGACCCCGAGTTTGATGAGTTGTGACCGACAGTATAGTTCACGGCTCGTGAACGTGTCCACACTCCGGACAGGCCACTTCCTCGCCGCGGACCTCCGCGCTCGCCTCGCGCACGTCGCGCATCACCGTCGAGATACGGTCCTCCGCCTCCAGTTCCTCGGCGACAGCGAGGTCGACACCCTCCACTTCCAGCAGGAACTTGGCGATCTCCGTCACGTCGTACATCATCTCGTCGAGATCATCGGCGGTGAAGAAGCCGGACATCGCGCCGTAGAGGAACGTCGCCCCGGACTTGCGGACCTTCTCTTCGAAGGAGTGGCGCGCTTGGTTCACCGCCTGCGGGGTGTAGGTGTCCGTCATGAACGGGACGAGCTCCGGCAAGTTCTCGCCGATCTTCGTCATCTCGACGCCCGTCTCCGTCCGGAAGTCCGCACACAGCCGGGCAATCGCCCACTCGCGGGCGGTGACGTACGTCCGGTCGCGGAGGAACTCGTTGACGCGGTCGTACTCCGCGCGGTCCATCTTCGTGAACCGGTCGTACCGCGCCACGTCGTCTGGCACGTTCTCCTCGTCGCTCTCCCCCGTTGTCTCAGCGCCGCGGTCGGCTCCCCGGTCGACCGATCCAGTCGACTCCGGCTCGTCTCGGCTGGCGTGGTCTGTCACGCCGTGTCGTTGTGCGTCCGCCGACAAAAAGTGTCGTCAGACAACTGGGCAGCGACGAGAGTCTTACACAGTGGAGGCGACGCCGCAGCGCGCGCCCTCTCCCAGCCGACAGTGCCAACTCGGTCCGGTTCTAATCGGGGTGCATGACCCACGACAGGACAGAGTCCGGGTTCAAAGACCGAACCCGGGTCGCGGAGGCGCGCGAGCGACTCCTCGAACGCGTCGTGCCACACGGCCGGACGGAACGACTCCCCCTGACCGAGGCAGACGGGCGAGTGCTCGCTTCGACAGTCACCGCGCCGCGGGCAGTCCCCGGCTACGACCGGGCCGCGATGGACGGCTGGGCCGTCCGCGCACGAGACACGTTCGGAGCGTCCGACCGCTCACCGGCGGTGCTGCGGGCCGTCGAGACCGAGGACGACGACACTCGTCCCCCAGTCGGCCCACAGGAGGCGGTCCGTGTCCACACGGGGAGTGAACTGCCGTCGGGCGCGAACGCGGTGGTGAAAATCGAACGCACCGAGCGCGTCGGCACCGAGATCGAGATCGACGACGCCGTCGCGGAGGGAGAGAACGTCGGCGACCGCGGCGAAGACGTGAACCAGGGGCAACACCTCTACGACGCCGGCCACCGTCTGCGTCCATCGGATCTGGGACTGCTCCAGTCCGTCGGCGTCGACAGCGTCGAGGTGCGCGAGCCCCCGACCGTGTCGGTGATCCCGACCGGCGAGGAGCTCGTCGAGTCCGATCCCGACCCGGGAGAGATAATCGAGACGAACGGGCTCACCGTGTCGCGGCTCGTCGAGCGGTGGGGTGGGGACGCGACGTACCGCGACATCGTGACCGACGACCCGGACGCGCTCCGCGAGGCGATCCAGCGAGACACGGACCACGACATCGTCGTCACGACCGGGGGTTCCTCCGTCGGAGAACGCGACCTCGTCCCCGAGGTCGTCTCGGAGTTGGGCGAGGTGTTCGTCCACGGCGTCGCGCTCAAGCCCGGCCACCCGGTCGCACTCGGCACTGCGGGAGACACACCCGTCCTGATGCTGCCGGGGTACCCGGTTGCGTGTCTGGTCAACGCCGTCCAGTTCCTCCGCTCTGCGACGCGACGTGCCGGCGGACTCCCGTCGGCTCCCCTCCCGACGGAGCGGGCGACACTCGCCCGCAAGGTCGCCTCCGAACCCGGGGAACGCACGTTCGTCCGCGTGCGACTCGACCGCAGTTCGGAGACGGGCGACGCCACGAGCGGCGACGACACCGAGAGGGGTGAGGCCACGAGCGCCGGGAGGAGTGAGGCCACGAGCGCCGGGAGGAGAGAGGCCACGAGCGCCGGGAGGGGAGAGGCCGCGAGCGGCGACGCCGGGACAACCGGCGCTTCGGGCAGCAGCGGGCTCCCGACAGCAGCGCCGACACGCGCCTCGGGCGCAGGGGTACTCTCCTCCGTCGCGCTCTCGGACGGCTGGGTCGTCGTCCCCGAGCCGCGGGAGGGGATCGACGCGGGCGAGACTGTCTCGGTGGAACTGTGGGAGGGGTCGTCGTGAGCGACCGCAAGGAGTTCCGCGACCTCGCCGACCCCGAGGAGGCACACGATGCAATCGCGTCGCTGGATCTCGCCCCCGACCCGGAGACGATCCCGCTCGCCGAGGCACGTGGGCGGGTGCTCGCGGACCGACTGGACGCGGAGCTGGACGTGCCGGGGTTCGACCGCGCGTCTGTCGACGGCTACGCTGTCCGAGCGCGCGACACCTTCGACGCCGGCGAGGCCGACCCGACGACGCTCCCGCTCGTCGGCACTGTCCACGCCGGCGAGGAGCCGTCGGTGACGGTCGAGCCCGGCACGTGCGTCGAGATCTCGACCGGTGCGGTCGTCCCCGACGGCGCGGACGCGGTGGTGATGGTGGAAGACACCGAGGAACGCTCCCGAAACTCCGGAGACTCCGGAGCAGACGCCCCGAGTCACGTCGCGTTCCGCACGGCAGTCGCGCCGGGAGACAACGTCATGTTCGCGGGCGCGGACATCGCAGCCGGCGCGCGGGGACTCGGACCCGGCACGGCGATCACCCCCCGCGAGATCGGACTGCTGTCAGCGCTCGGTGTCGATCAGGTGCCCGTCCGCGGTCGGCCGACGGTCGGGATCGTCTCGACGGGTGACGAACTCGTCCGGCCGGGCGAGGACCTCGACAGCGCCCGCGGCGAGATCTACGACGTAAACAGCTACACGGTCGCCGCTGGTGTCGAGGAGGCGGGCGGCGAGGCGGTGTTGTACCCCCACGCTGGCGACGACTACGACGAGATGGAGCGGACGCTGATCGACGCCAGCGAGGAGTGTGACCTCGTGCTCTCTTCGGGATCGACCTCCGCGAGCGCGGTGGACGTGATCTACCGCGTGATCGAGGATCGCGGGGAACTCCTCCTCCACGGCGTCGCGGTCAAGCCCGGGAAGCCGATGCTGATCGGACGGATCGGCGACTCGGCGTACGTCGGGCTGCCGGGCTACCCCGTCTCGGCGCTCACTATCTTCCGGACGTTCGTCGCACCCGCGATCCGCGAGGCCGCGGGACAGCCGGAGCCGCCGACGGCGACTGTCGACGGCGAGATGGCTGTCGAGGAACGGTACAGCGAGGGGCGTCGCCGTCTCATGCCCGCTGGACTCGTCGAAGGTGGCGACGGGGAGACGCTGGTGTACCCCGTCGACAGAGGGTCGGGAGCGACGACGAGTCTCGTGGAGGCGGACGGCGTGGTCGCTGTCCACCCGGACACGGAGTATCTCGCGGCTGGCGAGTCGGTGACTGTCCAGCTGTTCTCCCCGTCTGTCCGCCCGCCACGGCTCGTCGGCATCGGCGAGGACGACCCGGCGCTGTCACGACTGCTCGACCTGATCGACAACCCCCGGTACCTCGCGGACGGCAGTCGGCGAGGCCTCAGACAGCTCCGGGCCGGCGTGCCGGACATCGCCGTCACCGCTGGCCCGGTCGACAGAGAGCCGGCTGGGACCGAAATCGGCGGGTGGTCCCGCGAGTGGGGGCTGATCGTCCCTCCGGAGAACCCGGTAGGGGTGACTGGACTCGGGGACCTCGTCGACCGGGACCTGCGGCTGGTCAACCGCGACACGAACTCCGGGCTGCGGACGAGTCTCGGCAACGCTGTCGCCGACCTCGCGGAGGAACGTGACACCACACGACGGGCGCTCGTGGAGGCGATCGACGGCTTCGAGCGGGCGGTTCGCGCCCACGAGTCGCCCGCCAGACGCGTGCTCGCCGGCGACGCCGATGTCGGACTGGGACTCCGTGTGACTGCCGAGCGACTCGACACGGGGTTCGTCTCGCTCGGAACGGAGCGGGTTCGTGTGTGGGCTGCCGACGACCGGCTGTCGAAACCCGGTGTGACGTCGCTGCGGGCGCTGTTGACAGACGGTGAACGAGGTGAGTCAGACGAGGTGTCCGGGGGACGACGGCTCCCCGACATCCTCTCGAAACTCCCCGGATACGACTGACCGCTGTCGACAACACGGATGATCGAACACTACTGGAACCTCGTCTCTGGCTTGTTTTCCAACTCGAAAACATAATATACTAGCATTTTGTGTCAGTTTGCTTCGAAAGAAGCGATACGGCCGAGTCGAGAACACACAGACACCATGCTCGGGTCCGAGCCAGTGGTGTCAGTGTCGTCGGTGATTACAGTCATTTCGATTATCGCACTGATCGTCACGTTCTTACTCGGACAGTTGAACGCCGAGACGAGAGCGAATCGGAGACGGTTGATCGACGACCTCGAACGATACATCAGATGGCTGTATCGGAGCCTCATCCCTGCGTTAGTTGCGCTGGTCGCACTGCTCGTTGCACAGACTGGATTCTACGTACGAACTGTCAATCTCCTCGGGACGGTCATGTTCACTCTCACAACGGTGATGGTAGCGCTCACGACGTTTCTGATGGCTCGGTCTCTCGTCGGCGAGATCCCCGTCGGTGAACTCGGTGACCTCGACCTTCCTGAAGATAACGACCAGTCTTCGGAACAAAAAACCACGTCCGAGGAAGACACGCCAGATGAGGACACGCGCGAGAGGAGAGATACCACAAGTGAAGACACGAAAACCACAGAGAACGAGTGACTAGGAGAGGGCGAGTGGGGCAAACCCGGTCTCCAACCGCGCAGAAAAACGAGAACAAACCGCAGAATTTATATTTTGAGATAAATGTGATTGCTACGATGGTCTGGAGCAACTGTGAAGAGGCGAACCCGATCTCTAGTGACGAGGTAGAAAAAGAGCGGGGCCGGCCACTTCCTCGTCATGTCAAGGAACTCGATGATCGGTACGAGGCAGAGTACGAACGGATCGAGGATGTGGTCACAGAGGCGTATCCACGCCCGTCGTCGACGGATCTACCGGAGCGGAAGGCGAGCACCATTGCCGGACGGAGGATCGAGAGGGAGGTACACACCATCCGCGACTTCTTCAGACGGTACCTCGACGACCCGACCGAAGCGGAGGTGACCAAGCTCTATCGGTACCTCGGACTCCGTACGCTGTACAATGGAGTGGACAAGTCAGGCGGGCTGCTCGATGGCTGGACGGACTGAGAGCAGGTACTCTCGCTTCTCCTTGTCGAGTCCGCCGTCGATCGGGTCGTACTCTTTACCGAGGTGTTCCTCCCACTCGCGCTGAAGAGCGTTGAGCGTCTCTGCGACCTCTTGCGGTGTGATCGTTTCCTCGCCGAGTTCGTACAGTGTCTCTTCGCGTCCACGCTCGTACATGTCGGCGAAGTAGGCGTCCAGCAGTGACTCGATTCGCTCGCGTTGCTCTTCGTCGCCTGCACGCCACTTGGCGTACAACACCGGCACGTCCTCCGGAGTGAGGTCCGACGGCGTGACCGTCGCCGGATCGGGACTTTGTTCGACCAGTGGCCGGTCGCTCGTCGTGGCCTCCCGTGACGACGACTCTCCGTCGCCGTCTGGCTCCCGCTCGGTGCCACCGTCCCCGTTGTGGTCGAATTCTACAGGCATCTGTTGTAGCTCCGTTGGATCGATCAGCTCGTCGTCGTTCGCTTCCACCGTGTCCACGACTGGATCTGTGGCGTCGTCTGCGACGAACCGGACGATGTCGCTCGGCTGCACACCCCCTGTTGGTCCCATGATCTTTGTTGGATTCCTCACCGCCGTCCCACCGTCGGCGGCGACTGGCTTCCTATTTTGATACAGAGTTTCGACGCGTTTCTCTGGATTGTTCGCGGCGACAACCCGCGCGTCGACGAGTATGGTACCGTCTGTGAGGCGGAACACTCCGTGACCGGCGAGTTCGGGGCTGTCTGCGTAGTACGCTCTCTCGTACAGTTCTCTGAGTTCGATCTCGTCTGTCTCTTCCCGGGTCGGTGGTGTGAATCCGCTCTTTCCGAGTGGTTGGTGGTTGTGGTACTCGTGTTTGTCGCGTCCGGCTGCGCCACGTCCGCCTCTGTGTCCGGCACCACGGTTGTGCTTGTGGCTCCCGCCACCGTGTGTTCGACTACCCCGCTGTCGATCTTTTTTATTGGTCATGTGTGTCGACGGACCTAGCCCGCAGGCCTATCCACATCGGTCGTTCAAGCGTCAACTCTACGTGCCGAGTGGTTATATCGGCGTTGGGTTGTTTCACCAAATTTTGTCTGCAACCTTTCCGTAGCTCCACTCTACTCACGATGGAAGTCTGATTTTGGCCCGAGGTACTTAATTCTTTTTGCGGGTGCGAACTTGGAGCCAGTACGATGCGGTGGTGACTCGCCCCTGCCGTCTCCGACGCCTTTTCTACCACGAACCCCGCACCACCACCCGTGCATCGGGCAGTCAGATTCGCTGTCGGAGCCACGGTCGGCCTCCTCGCGCTGGCTCTCGCAGTCACAGTCGGCGGCACGGACGCCGTGCTCGACCACGCGAGCGCCGTCACGTGGTGGACGGTGTTCGCGGTCGTGACACTCGTCGCCGCGGAGGCGGTCGTCGACGGCCTCGGTGTCTGGGCGTCAGTGCGTCCGCTCGGCTCGGGTCTCTCCGGACGCGCGAGCGTGAAGTTCGCGCTGGCGGGAGACTTCTTCGACACGGTCAATCCCGCGGGACCGGTCGGATCGGAGCCTGTCGTCGCGCGGTTCGTCGCCGTCGAGACCGGGACCGACTACGCGTCGGCGCTCGGCGTCCGCTCCGTCGCCAAGTACGTCAAGTCCGGCGCGCAACTGCTCGCGTCGGTCGTGTTCGGCGCTGCCGTCCTCGTGGGTCGTGGATCACCGACAGTGCTCGACGGCGGCAGTACGGCGACAGCCGCACGGAGTGTGAGCACCACGCCGTCGGTGGCCGCGGTTCTCGGTGCGTTCCTCCTCGCGGTCGTCGGTCTCGTGGTCGTCGCGGTGCTCGCCGTGCGCTCGCGGGCGCTGCTCTCGACAGTCGCCGTCGCGGTGCTGGCTCCGCTCGCTCGGCTCGTCGCGCGGCTCCGCCGTCGAGAGCCGCCGGAGCGGGCGGCAGTCCGTCGTGCGACCGCGCAGTTCTGGGAGCGTGCGCTGTCGTTCCGCGACCGCCCCGGGCTGGTCGCGGCAATCGCGCTCGCGGGCGTCGCCGAGCAGACACTCACCGCGGCAGCGTTGTGGGTCGCACTCGTCGGCACCGGGACCGCCGCACCGCTGGTTCCGCTCGCGGCTGTCGTCCCGCTCCCACAGATCGCCAGCCTCGTGCCCGTCCCCGGGAGTATCGGGGCGTACGATCTCCTGCTCGTCGGCGCGTTGGTCGCCGCCGTCGCGGTGCCAGCCGCCGCCGCGACCGCGGCCGTCGTGCTCGTCCGCGCGGCCGCGCTCCCGTTCGCGCTCGCCGTCGGCGGTGTCGCCGTCGCCTTCCTCCGCGGCTGGCGACCGCGCGACGCGACTCGACAGTGAGCGCCGTCAGCCGATGTAGCGGAGTTCGTCGTCGGGAGCGACGTTGCCGCCGCCCTGCATCTCCTGAATCTTCCCGACGACCTCCTCCATCTCCTCGGCGCGGTCTTCCAGATCGGCGAAGTCGACCTCGAAGTCGAGCACCGACTGGAGCGTCTCCAACACCGTCTGTGCGCTCTTCGGGTCGACGAGGTAGCCGGAGGTCTCACCCATCAGACAGGCAGCGTCGAAGCCACGGCGCTGGCCGAGTCCGAGAACCAGCCCGGAGACCCCGACGATGCCGCCGGCCGGCTCGTCCTCGCGGAACTCCACGCCCGCCTCTTGGAGGCGCTCTCTCGTCGCGGCGTCTCCGACCGCACCGAGCACGTCGTACTCGTCGTCCTCGATCAGCTCCCCGGTCGGCACGCCGCCGAGCGCGAACGCGCGCTGGCTGTCGAACGACTCCGCCACGTCGAGAAACGCGTCCGTCAGCGCGTAGTGACCCTCGTTGCTCGCCGCCTGGTGGTCACCAGTCAACACGAGGAGGTTCTCCCCGCCCGTCTCTACGTAGTGGAACTTCGCGTGTGTGAGTTCGGCGACCCCCTCGTCGCCGACCGTCACCTGCGGGGGGAACGAGGTGGTGTAGACGCGCCGTACGAGTGTGCCGTCGAACTCCTCGACGAGGTGTTCGGCCGCGAGTTTGCCGACGTGACCGACGCCCGGCAGCCCCTCGACGAACACCGGCTGCTCCGTCTCCGGCTCCGCCACCGTCTCGATCTCGATGTCGTCCATACCCTACCCGCGGGCGTCTGCTCACTAATGTGCGTCGGCTCTCCTCCGACCACTACTGTGCGCCGGCTCTCCTCCGACCACTACTGTGCGTCGGCTCTCCTCCGACCGAGCGTTCCTCGTGCGCCTGCAACGGTCACCAGTCGCGGAACGACCCGTCCAGCAGTGTATCGCGTTGGTGCGAGAGGTAGTCACGCTGTGCGGCTCGGACGGCCTCGTCGAAGGGGTCACCGCTCGCGCGGTACTCTCGAACGCGGTCGAGTTTCCAGCTCGCGGGCGTCGTGCGGGTCTCGGCGCGGTAGCGCAGCGGTCGGATGTACCCCTCCGCCTCGCGTTCGGAACAGCCAGCGCCGACCAGTCCGGCCTCGGCGTGGTCGAGCACGTCCTGGAAGATGCGGTCCGTGTCCGTGGTCTCGACGCCCTCGTTCGTGATCCACCGCAGGTCGGCGTCGATTCCGTCCGCGACGGCCGCCCGGAAGTTCTCGTGTGCAGTCTCCCAGTCCAACACGCTCGACGGGTGGCGACGCTGCGGGAGACACTCCATCAGCCCCGCGAAGGCGGCGAGGAACGCGACGGAGTCGCGCACTGTCGGCTGTGCCGGAATCGGTCGGAGCTCCAGTCGCGCGTTGGCGGCCGACCGCGACCCGCCGTCGAACACCGGCCGCACCCAGCGCCAGTAGGTGCCGTGTTTCCGTCGGAGGGTGGCGAACGAGTCGTCGAAGCGGTTCCCCTCCACGATCACCTCCTCCGGCATCGGGACGATCACGTCGTCGCGTGCCACGCGGTCGACTGCCTGCTCCACGCTGTCGAGGTCGTCGGGGAGACACACCTTCGGCTCCGCGGTGTTGTTGAGACACTCGAAGGCGGCGACCCGGTTCTCACGGTACCCGTCGGCCAGAATCTCCTCGGGGTCGGCCGCTGTGGCGTACAGGTCCGGCGGCACCAGCGGCGTGTTGACACCCAGCGCCAGCAGCGGCCCGACGAGTCGCACCGCGTAGTTGTGGTAGACGGGAATGTCACTCGCGCTCGTCACCTGGTAGTGTGGCTGGATCGACGTGGTGAGCGCGACGGGCATCGGCGTGTCCGTCTCCAACTCGACGAACGGCGCGTCGAGTTCGAACGTCTCCGCGGCGTTGGCTCCGTTGCCCATCGCGTGGTAGCGCGCGGAGTCGCTCATGTTGGTGGCGATCAACAACCCCTCGTGTTCGACCGCGCCGCCGAGGTACGAGCCGGCCGTCTCTCCCGCGGGCGGCGCGGTCCACATCCCGTCGGAGACGAGTCGCATCCCCTCCTGTCTGGTCGTCGCCAGCGCCGCCCGGAGACGGCTCCGCACCTCCGCCGACTGTGCTTTGAGTCCGTCCGGGTTGAACGGCTGTGGACTGGTCCGCATCTCCGCGTTGTGGAGCCCGAGTTCCTTCTCGAACCCGATCAGATCGAGCAGTCGCCGCGGCACGCGCGCGAGATCACCGCGACCGACACCCTCCGTCTCGCTGCCCGCGTGCCACCGCCCCTGTGAGACCGCGTAGAACTCGTACTCGAAGCCGACAATCGACTGGTGGTTGTCGAACGTTCCGTCTCTGAGCTCCGTCTTCACCGTCTCGGCGTCCAGCTCCGCCCGTTCGGTGAACGTCTCGGGATCGACGTCGAGAATCTCGTCTACTCGCCGCGCGAGCTCCCTGACCCCGCCCGTACCCGTGGTCATACCCGCTATCTGCGTGCCGCCGGAGCCTAAAGTGCAGGGGTCGTGGTGGTCCGTGGTCGACGTGTCGGCCGAGGCTGGTGGTTGCAGGTGGGGAGTCACCCGGTCCGGGCCGCACTCCGCCACCAGCGCTGCGTCACAGTAGCAGCAGTTCCGGGGATTCGAGGTACTCCATCACGGTGTTCGTGAACTGCGCGGCCTCCGCGCCGTCGATCACGCGGTGGTCGATGGAGACGGACAGCGGCATCGTCGGGGCGGCCCGTAGCTCGCCGTCCTCCGCGACCGGCCGTTCGTCCAGCTCCCCGAGTCCGAGGATCGCCGTCTCCGGGTAGTTGATGATCGGCGTCGCGTACTCGCCGCCGAACACGCCGAAGTTGGTGATCGAGAACGTGCTCCCGCGGAGCTCGGCGGGCGAGAGATCACGACTCCGCGCACGCGAAGCGAGATCCGAGATCTCCGCCGACAGCTCTACGAGTCCCTTCTCGTCTGCGTTCTCGACGACCGGCACCATCAGCCCGGCGTCCGTCGCCACGGCGATTCCGACGTGGTAGTCGTCGTGGACGACGATCTCCTCGTCCTCCTCGTTCAGCTGGGAGTTGAGGATCGGGAACTCCTGGAGGGCGGCCACGACCGCCTTCACCACGAACGGCATGTAGGTGAGTGAGACGTCCCGTTCCTCCGCGCGCGGCTGTAGCCGCTCGCGTGTCGCAACCAACTCGTCGACGACCGCCGTGTCGTGGTGGGTGACGTGTGGCGCGGTGTACTTCGACTCCGCCATCTTCTCGCCGATTGTCCGCCGCACACCGCGGTACGGCACGGTCTCTGCGACACCCTCCGTGTCGCTCGCTGCCGCGTCCGCAGACGCGCCGGCGGTATCTGCTGTCGACTGGGCTGCGGTGTCTGCTGTCGACTGGGCTGCGGTGTCTGCTGCCGACACGCTCGGTTCACCAGCCGCCGCCGCGTCGGCCGCCTGTGCGGCGCGCTGTGCCTCCGCGTACGACCGGACCTGCTCGGCCGTGACGAACGCCTCGCCGTCGCGCGTCTGGTCGGTCGGCACCGCGTCCAGATCGATACCCTCCTCGCGCGCGACGCGGCGTGTCGCGGGTGCTGCGAGTGTCTGGTCTCTGTCCGCGGATTCGACCGCTGGTGTGTCGCTCACACCGGCCGCCGACTGACCGCCGCCGGTCCCGTCGCTCGTCGACACTGCCGACTCGCCGCTGTCGATGTCGACCGGCTTCGGGCCGGACACTCCTTCGTCCGCCGTCGCTCCGCCGGCGGTCGTCTGGCCGCCGCCGCTCGCGTGTGCTCGTACGTCTGCGACGGTGATCCGGCCGCCGGGACCGCTCCCCTCGACCGCAGTGATGTCGACGCCACGCTCGCGGGCCTCTCGGCGAGCCGACGGCGGCGCGAACACGCGCTCTTCGGAGACGGGGACCTCGCCGTCTTCCGACTGCTCGACACCCTCGTCGGTCACTTCGACCGCTTCGCCGGCTCCGTTCTCCGGGCTGCCAGCGGCCGCGGCCGTCCCGCTCGCTTCCGGTGCGCCTCCGCTGCCAGCCTCGTCTGCGCCGCTGGCTCCGTCCGCGCTGCCAGCCTCGTCTGCGCCGCTGGCGGCGTTCGCGCTGCCAGCCTCGTCTGCGCCGCCGGTCCCGTCCGCGCTGCCGCCGACTTCGTCCGCGTCGACAGCCGCCTCGTCCGTCTCGAAGACGACGATCACGTCGCCGACGGGAACCATCTCCCCCTCGGCGGCGCGGCGTTCGACCACCGTCGCGTCGAACGGCGACGGCACGTCGACGACCGCCTTGTCCGTCTCCACCTCCGCGACCGGCTGATCTTCCGTGACCGTGTCGCCCTCCTCGACGAGCCAGTTGACCAACTCACCCTCGGCGATGCCTTCGCCCACGTCCGGGAGTGTGAACGCTTCGCGTGTCATCTCAGAACTCCACCGCCTCTCTGATGCCGTCGGCGACCCGAGCCTCGTTCGGCATGTAGTAGTCTTCCAGCGCGTACAGCGGGTACGGCACGTCGTAGCCGGTCACACGCTGGATCGGTGCCTCCTGGTACAACAGCGCCTCCTCTTGGAGGATGGCGGTGATCTCGCCGGCCAACCCGCCCGTCTTGGGCGCTTCGTGGACGACACACGCTCTGCCGGTCTTCTGGAACGACTCGACGATTGTCTCGCGGTCGAGCGGGGAGACTGACCGGAGGTCGATCACCTCCGCGTCGATTCCCTCCTCGGCGAGCTCCTCGGCGGCGGCCTGTGTCGGCCGTGCCATCGCGCCGTAGGTGAACACGGAGACGTCTGTCCCCTCGCGTCGAACGGCGGCCTCGCCGAGCGGCACTTCGTACTCTCCTTCCGGTACGTCACCGCGGAACGCGCGGTAGATCAGCTTCGGTTCGAGGAACACGACCGGGTCCGGATCGCGGATCGCGGCGATCAACATCCCCTTCGTGTCGTACGGCGTCGAGGGGATGGCGACCTTCAGCCCGGCCTCGTGGGCGTAGAACGCCTCCTTCGACTCCGAGTGGTGTTCCGGCGCGCGAATCCCGCCGCCGTACGGCGCGCGCAGCACCATCGGGACTGTGAACCGACCCCGCGAACGGGTGCGGAGCCGTGGCATGTGTGAGACGATCTGGTCGAATCCGGGGTACATGAACCCAGAGAACTGGATCTCTGGCACCGGCTTCAGCCCCATCGCGGCCATCCCGACCGCCGTGCCGACGATCCCCGACTCCGCGAGCGGGGTGTCGATCACGCGGTCGTCGCCGAACTCCTCGTACAACCCCTCTGTCGCCCGGAAGACACCGCCGTTCTCGCCGACGTCTTCGCCCATCACGATCACGTCGTCGTCGCGGGCCATCTCCGTCGCCAGTCCGTCGCGGACTGCCTGAACGAGGGTGAGACTCTGCGTCGCCGCTGTCGCTCGATCCTGTGTGCTCATTGGTTACTCCTCTCTGAAGGCGTCGTCACCGTGTCGCTCGCGGAGCTCGGCGAACCGCGCCGCCTGCTGGCGGAGCTCCGGGGTCTGTTCCGCGTACACGTGCTCGAACATCGACTGCGGGTCCGGGTCGGCCGTCGCCTCCGCGTCGTCGATTGCGGCCGCGACCTCGTCTTCGACGGACGCTTCGATTGCCTCGACACGGTCGTCGTCGAGAACGTCACGCCCACGGAGGAACGACTCCAGGCGCGGAATCGGGTCTTTCTCCCGCCACCGCCGTTCCTCCTCCTCCTCACGGTAGACGGACGGGTCGTCTGCGGTCGTGTGTGCGCCGAAGCGGTACTGCACCGCCTCGATCATCGTCGGGCGGAGCTGTCCCTCGTCGGGATCACGCGCCTTCGCCAGTGCGTCCTGCGTGACGCTGTACACCGCCAGCGGGTCCATCCCGTCGACCTGCACGCCCTCGAAGCCGTACGCCTCGGCCTTCTGTGCCAGGGTCTCCGAGGCAGTCTGGCGCTCTCGCGGGACGGAGATCGCCCACTGGTTGTTGTTACAGAAGAAGACGTTCGGCGTGTCGAACACGCCCGCGAAGTTCAGTCCCTCGTGGAAGTCTCCCTCGCTGGTCGCACCGTCGCCGAAGTAACAGAGGAACGCGCTGTCCGGGTCACCCCCGGACTGGAGCTTGTGTGCCCACGCCATCCCAGTCGCGTGGGGGATCTGTGAGGCGATCGGGACCGCGACAGTGAACACGTTCGTGTCGTCCGGGATCTCGTTGCCGCGCTCGTCACCCATCCAGTACCGCAGCGTGTCGCGGAGTCCCAGCCCGCGGACGACCGCCGCCGCGTGCTCACGGTAGGAGGGAATCATCCAGTCGTCCGCTGCCATCGCCATGGCAGAGCCGATCTGTGCGCCCTCCTGCCCCGACAGCGGCGGGTACGTCCCCATCCGCCCCTGCCGGTTGAGTGACACCGCCCGCTCGTCGAAGTGCCGCGCCAGTTTCATCTGCCGGTACATCGCGACGAGTTCGTCCTCGTCGAGGTCCGGGACGTCGCCGACCACCGCCCCGTCCTCGTCGAGTACTCGTACCATATCTGCCGCTGGATCGCGCTCGAGCGTACTCACGGTACCCACCTTCGCATACCTGACTCTTCCCCTCTCCCGGCATAGTGTTTTCGTAAGTATTGCCGCTCGGCGGACGACCGCGTCGCAGAACGACTCCCGTCGGCAGACGACCGCGTCGCCGAACGACTCCCGCCGACCGACGATCACGTCGCCGACCGACGGTCTCCCCGCGACGACCGCGCCCGACTGATGATCTCCCCGCGACGACCGCCGCTCGCCCGGCAATCTTTTTGTCGAAATTATTACCTCCGTCGACGATCCGCAACCCCGACCGAGCGTTCTTCTTAAGTGCTCAAATTATCACACGAGAGTTGCGTCGTTACAACGCACGGTTTTAGAATTTCTTATAGAAAAATATATACGCCTAGCCAATCGTCTTTCGGGCATGGCACGGAGAGAGTCGGCACGGCACGCCACATCACGGACACGCGACCGTCTCCGCGTCGGGTTGCGGTTGGGTCTCGCGCTCGCGCTCGTCGTCGCAGTACTCGGCGCGCAGGTCGGTACCGTCGCCGCCGCAGCGCCCGGGGAGGACATCTCGGACACCCGAGAGGACGGCGGCACAGCCAACGAGACGACAGCGGAACTGGACAGCTGTAGCTTCCTCGGGTGGCTGCTCGACTTCCTCGGCATAGTGGACAACGACTGTGTCGATACGGCCGAGAACGACCTCGGTGGGATCGGTCCGTAGCTTCGCGTCGACAGTCACGCGCTCGACACCGGACGTGTCGGGGGCCGCCGCGGTCGTCCGAGGCCGAACGCGCGTCGTCGTTCGAATCCGGACGTTCGCGGTCGTCCGAAACTGAACGTCCGTGGTCGCTCGACCACGGGCGTCCGCGATCACCCGATAATTTCTTCGCGCAGATCGGTCGGCCAGCGGAGCTGCTGGTCGTAGACGATAGGTGACTGGGCCATCGAGAGGTACTCGTCGAGTTCCGCCCGCGAGACGGTGTACACGCGGTCGGTCCCGAACAGGTACCGGTCGTCGGGGTCGTCTAACAGTGTCGAGCGGGTGTAGCCGCCGTGTGACCACATCGAGAGACTCTCCGCGACGATCCGGAACGTGTCCGCGTCGACTTCGAACAGCCACCGTTTGGGCGGGACGAGCGAGTCGTTCTGTGCGACGACGTGTGAGCCGTCGCCGACGACCGCGTAGTCTTTCGGCATCAGGAGCTGTCGGCGGGCGTAGTCCAGACCGCGCTTGACGGAGAACCCGAGCACGATCAGCCGCGCGAATGTCGTACCGACGCGTGCCGCCTCGCTGTCGAGCACGCTCTCGAAGGTGACCCCGCCCGCGATGGAGCCGCGCCGGATCAGCTCTCGCCCCTCCGGGTAGGAGCCACACGCGTTGAGGAAGAACGTCCGCGCGTTCGACTCCGCGAGGCTGCTGGTCGAGAGGTAGCCGTCGGCACACTCCAAGCCCTCCGGGTCGCGGTGGCCGATGAAGTGGACCAAGTCGTGGCGCTGCTCGAACGTGCGTGCGAGTTCCGCGACCTCGACGTTCTCCGCGACAGTGATGTCGATGTTGAGTTCCTCGGCGCGGTCGCGGTAGTGTTCGATGGCCCGGTCGTGTTCCGCCCGCATCTCAGCGTCGTTGAGCACCGCGGCGACTGTGAGGCGAGCGTCCTCGTCGTCGAGGTACTTCTGGCGGTTCTCGTAGGCCTCGGGGAACGTCTTGAACACCTCGATTGGCACGTCCTCGGCCAGCCAGCCGTGCTCCTGCCCGGGTCCCAACTCCGGCTGCACGAGGTCGACGTTCGACACCTCGCGTGTCACTCGACGGAGACCGTCGCGGTCGTCTGGGTGGTCGGGTGCGTCTCCGGACGACTGGTCGGACGGCCGCTCTGTCGACTGGTCGGACGGCCACTCTGTCGACTGGTCGGACGGCCGCTCTGTCGACGGGTCGGGTGTCCCCCGAGCCGACTGGTCGCCTCGCCGTCCGTCCGCTGGGGGCGTCGGCAGCTCGCGCGCGAATCCGTCGTTCGAGGAGAGCTCCAGCCACTCCGCCTCGGAGAGGTCGTCCGCGGACGGCAGGAAGAAGTGTGGTACGTCTTGGAGGAGGTGTGGCAGCGTCGGCACGTGTTCGACCCTCGGTGCGACGTACATCGAGAAGTGCCACGGAGGGAACGCGTCGGCGACCTGTTCGAACGGGACCGCGAGGTACCGCTGCACCCGCTCGGCGAGCGGAGCCTCGTACAGCCGCTCGGCGTCTAACCCCAACTCGTCGAACACCCACGCGACGGTGAGACGCTCCCCGTGCGGGCCGGCCGAGCGAGCAACACAGTCGAGGTAGAAACAGCGCGCGAGCAGTGAGGCCGTCTGCTCTTGATACGAGGGCAGCGTGTCGAGTGGCTCCGTCTGTCCGTCGACGAGGAGTCGTGGGTCCGCGCCGCTCTCCGTCCGCACCGCCGCGCCGAGGTAGTGGATCAGCGACGCGCCGGTGAACAGGTACCGCAGATCCGGCGGCACGACCAGTTCGATCCCAGTGTCCGGGCGACGACGGCGGACGGACGCCGGCACGTCCGTCTCGTCGCCGAGTTCGATCCGCGGCGGCTGGTTCCGGAGCGTCGGCCACGTGCGGTCCGGTGAGGTCGTCTCGTTTGCGACGGACGTGACCGACAGCGCGGTCGCCGTCCCCTCCGGCGTCGGCGGGACCGTCACCGTCTCGTCCGGCACGTCGACCCGGCTCTCGAACGCCATCGACACCGGCGTCGGCGTCGGGAACTGGAGCTCGTACCGCCGGTCTCCGTCCGTCGGCGTCGTCAGTCGCACACTCGCCGGACCGTCGAACCGAACGAACAGCCGGACGTTCGCGTCTGCCCGCAGGAGGTACGACCCCCCGCCGAGTCGCTCCTCCTCGGTGGCCAACTGGAGCCTGTCTCTCCCGTCGATCTCGATCAACTCCGTCGTGACTAACGGGTAGCGCAGCCGCTCGACGACCCCCGAGGTCACGAGGTTCGGGTCGTCTGGCCCCGTCTGGACCGCCGCTAACGTCTCTGCGACCGACGGGGGGTCGCCCCCCGGCGACCAACCCTCCGTCTCGACGACGACGGTGTTCTTCGCCGCGTCTGTCACTCGAATCCCGTCGTCGAGCCACGTCTCTTCCATCGACACTCCGTGTCTGTGTGTCGAGCCCGCATTTCGTTTTCGTTTCTCGTCTCGAATTAGCTTGGATAACTCAAAACGAGAGCTGCTAGCAACCTTACTGGACCGACTGGCTATCGTCTTCTGCGGGCTCTCGCGCAATCCCACACACGGTGGTGCGGGGCGTCGTGTTTCGTCCGGTATCGTGCTCGCTGCCTTCGCCGTCTCGTCGTGTCCCGGGAGTCTGCGAGCTGCCTTCGTCGTCGCATCGGACCGGCGACGGCGACAGCCACAACTGTCGTGCGGTCGTGTGTGTTCGTGTGCGGCACGTTCACATCCTCGTCGTCGCCGTGCTCCTCACGCTCGCGGGGTGTGGGAGCGTCGGGATCGGCGACGGGTTCGGCGGCGGCGCGGGTGCAGACGAGGCGAACACGGTGAACCCGGCGCTGACGGGGACGCCGACACGGTCGCCGACACTGACGCAGTCTCCGTCTCCGACACCGACGGCAGTGCCGACACCGACGGTCACGCCGACGCTGGCGGAGTCGTTGCCGCCGAGTCTCACGACGACGAGCGCGGACCCGCTGCTGTTGGCCGGCGCACACGAGCAGGGGCTCTCCGGAGCCTCTCGGACGATCGTCCAGACGATCTCCGTGCGTTCGCTGAACGGGACTGTCGTGGCACACAGTCGGATCAGGCTCGAAGACGACGGGCGTGGGCGGATCGGACGGCTGGCAGTCGAACAGACGGTCACGGGATCGAACCCACGGAGCGTCGGCTTCATCCCGGAGAACGTCACCTACTGGGGGAACGCGAGTGTCACGGTCTCCCGCGTCGTCGATCCGAACGGCTCCGTCTCGTACACGTTCGACCGCACGGAGTTCCCGCCTATCGCGCGGTCTGACACGACTGGGGAGGGCGCAGTGGCGTTCGCCTTCCGCATCGCCAACCTGACTGCCGTCGAGCGGATCGCCGTCGATCCGGCGGTGTTCCGTGTCCGCGGGGCGGCGGCGTTCTCGCCGACGTACGAGGCGCGCAACGTCACGCTGACTGGCACGGTGACCGCCAGCGGGGTCGTCCGCAGCTTCCAGGTATCGTACGTCCGCGAACGAGGCGGACGGCTCCGTTCGATCACCCGGACGTTCCGTGTCGCGGACGTGGGTGAGACGAACGTCGACCGGCCGTCGTGGTACGAGGCTGCCGCCAGATCGAGCGCGTCGAACGCGACGACGACCGGGTGAGGAATAGAAACGCCTTTCCGCAATACTCGCCACCGCCCGGGTATGAGAGTCCACGTCGGATCGGGGGCCACAGACGAGGAGGCGTCCGCCATCGCGTCGGCGCTCGCGGAGCACCTCGCAGTGGAGGTGGCGGTCGTCGTCGGCGACGGCGAGGAGCCGGCGGCGACGGCGACGCCGCCGGAGCCGGACTACCCAGTCGACGACGGGAAACGGCCGGGTGAGCGCGAGGAGGCGCTCCGCGAGGAGATCGCGGACATTCTCGACGGCGGACCACAGAAGTACAAGGACCGCCTGCCGGAGCAGGGGAAGCTGTTCGTCCGCGACCGGCTGAACCTCTGGTTCGGCGAGGCGGGCGGCGAGCCGGGCGAGGCGCTGTCGTTCGAGGACGGGAAGTTCGCGGCGTTCGACGACTACCACGCCGACTCCCCCCGCGTCGACGAGTACGACGAGAGCGACCGGGTGCCGGCGGACGGGCTGATCACCGGCGGTGCGGAGTTCGACGGCCGCGATGTCCACGTGATGGCCAACGACTTCACGGTGAAGGCGGGGTCGATGGCCGCGAAAGGAGTGGAAAAGTTCCTCCGGATGCAACAGCGCGCGCTGAAGAACGGGAAGCCGGTCGTGTACCTGATGGACTCCTCCGGGGGTCGGATCGACCAACAGACGGGCTTCTTCGCCAACCGCGAGGGGATCGGGAAGTACTACTACAACCACTCGATGCTGTCCGGGCGCGTTCCACAGATCTGTGTGCTGTACGGTCCCTGTATCGCAGGTGCAGCGTACACGCCGGTGTTCGCGGACTTCACCATCATGGTCGAGGAGATGTCTGCGATGGCGATTGCCTCTCCACGGATGGTGAAGATGGTCACCGGCGAGGAGATCGAGATGCAGGAGCTGGGTGGCCCGGAGGTTCACGCGACACACTCCGGCAGCGCCGATCTCGTGGCGGAAGACGAGCGACACGCACGACAGCTGGTCGCGGATCTGCTGTCGTACCTCCCGGACGCGGCGGGAGAGACGCCGCCGCGTGCGGAGTCGCGGCCGCCGGCGTACGACCCCCGTGGCACGGACGCGGTGATCCCGGACGATCCCAACCGCGCGTACGACGTGACCGATCTGCTCGACCGTGTCGTCGACGCGGAGTCGGTGTTCGAGCTCCAACCCGACTACGGTCCGGAGGTGATCACCGCCTTCGCGCGGATCGACGGCCGACCAGTCGGTGTCGTCGCCAACCAACCCGCCCAGCGCTCGGGAGCGATCTTCCCCGACGCCGCCGAGAAGGCCGCCGAGTTCATCTGGACGTGTGACGCCTACGAGATCCCCCTCCTGTACCTCTGTGACACGCCGGGGTTCATGGCCGGCTCACAGGTGGAGAAAGACGCCATCCTAGAGAAGGGGAAGAAGTTCATCTACGCAACCTCCTCGGCGACCGTCCCACAGCAGACGGTGGTCGTCCGCAAAGCGTACGGCGCTGGCATCTACGCGATGGGCGGCCCGGCGTACGAGCCGGAGTCGGTGCTCGGACTGCCGTCCGGCGAGATTGCGATCATGGGCCCCGAAGCGGCGATCAACGCCGTGTACGCCAACGAACTCGCGGAGATCGACGACGAAGACGCACGCCGAGAACGCGAGCAGGAACTCCGCGAGGAGTACCGCCGCGACATCGACGTTCACCGCATGGCCAGCGAAGTGGTGATCGACGACGTGATCGAGCCCTCGACGCTGCGTGAGGAACTCGTCGCCCGGTTCGACTTCTACGCCGACATCGAGAAGGACGTTCCCGACAAGAAACACGGAACCGTTCTGTGACGGAGCCGACGACTGTTCGCCAGATTCGTCTCGGTCTTCGATCCGACATCGGGCCGCTACTCGTCGAGTTCGCTACGGACGAACTCGAAGCGCGCGCCGCCCGACTCGCCGTCGGTGAGGCGGACCTGCCAGCCGTGGGCCTCCGCAATCGCCTGCACGACCGAGAGACCGAGGCCCGTGCCACCGTCAGTCGACGAGTAACCGTGACGCAAGACCCGCTCTCGCTCGTCTTCGGGGACGCCGGGGCCGTCGTCCTCGACGAAGAAGCCGTCTGGGAGCGGTCCAACACGAACCGTCTCGGCGCAGTCCGCGTGGTCAGCCACGTTCCGAAACAGATTCTCGAAGAGGCGGAGCAGTCGACCCCGGTCGCCCCGAACCGACGCAGACGCAACCACGTCGAGTGAGAGGCCGGGTGTCTCGGCGGTGTGCCAGGCGACGCGGGCGACGTCCGAGAGCGCAAGTGGTTCGATGTCGAGCTCCTGACTCTCCGCGCGGGTCAGGGCGGCCAAATCGTCAGTAATGGTGTCGATCCGGTCGTTCGCGTGCTCGAGTTCGTCGAGACCTTCCCGGAGGAGTGCGTCGTCGACTCCTCCGTCGTCGGATGCCGCGTCCGAGAGTACATCGAGCCACTTCCGGCCGACATCGATTGGACCCTCTAGGTCGTGCGAGACCGTGCTCGCCAACTGCTCTAGACGGCGTCGCTGTCGGTCGATCCGGCGTTCGTTCTGCCGACGAGTCGTGACGTCGCGGACAGTCACAATCCACCCGTACCGCCGATCTCCACGAGTGATCGGCGTGCGAGACAGTTCGACGCGGCGACGATCCGGTGTCGTCGTCTCGACGACAGACGCCCCGTCGTCGTCGAGACGGTCGTACGCCGGGACGATTGCCGATACTCGTCCAGCCGCGGTGCCGTCTTCGACGTTCAGCATCCGTCTCGCCTGGGGATTCAGGTCGATGATGCGGCCGCGCTCGTCAGTGACGAGGATGCCGTCCCGCATGTTGTCGACGACAGTCGTTCGGGCGACTGGGAGCACATCGAGGAGGTGGTATCGGAAAACTGCGACGCCGAAGGCCAGTGCCGAGACCGACAGAAACATTGCGGCGTAGTTCACGTGGTCGTCCGGAAGAACGCCGAACGTACTGGCGAGTTCGCCGACGAACGGGAGGAGAGACGCGCCTACGACCAGCGCCGCCTGATTCCCGTACGGCGACGACATCCGGAGTGCCGAGGTGATCACGAGCGCGCTCCCGAGGACCGACAGCAGGTAGCTGTAGGCACGAAAGAGCCAGTAGACGGGTCCAACGGTGACGTACAGGTAGCGAAACGCGCCGACTGTCACGATGTGAGCCTCGGAGACAGCGAACGGGTACGGGGCGAGCCAGACTGAAACCAGTGTCAGAACCGGGACTACGAGCGCCGCCGCGACGCTGTATCGCGTAATTCTCCGTTCACGGCCGGTGTAGGCGAGTGCGAAGAACGTCCACGCTGGCGGAACGGCGACGACGCCGAGCTGTCCCAGCCGGTAGGCGAGGAGCTTCGACTCGAAGTCGGTTCGGGCAAATGCGACCGCCTCCGACCCCGCCCAGACAGCGATCGCCGCGACCAGCACGACAAACGCGTCGACGGTTACAGTGGGGTCCCGTCGGTGGCGGTACGCGAGTCCGTACACCGCTAGCCCCCCCGAGACGAGCGCTGCGACGAGGGCTGGATACACGTACGGTGTCTGTTGCCATCCCATCGCCGTCGTTCGGACGTGACACCGGATCGACATACCTCTTTGTACTTCCTCCCTCTCTCTCGTTCCTGCCGTTCCGACACACCCACGCTCGTGGGCACCACGCTTATCTCACCACTTCGACATAGTGACGAACGATGGCGATTCGATCCAGAAGGAGGTGGTCTCCGTGTCGACCGAGGACGCGATGCTCGCGTCGCCGGACGAAGTGAACGTTTCGCTTTCGGATGTGGCAGTGTTGCTCGTCGACGACGACGAGAGTTGGGTCACCGTCACCGGTCGCTTGCTCGAACGCGAGCGGGAGCTGTTCTCTGTGACGACGGCGACTGACTTGTCCGGCGCGCGCGAGGCGTACGAGGAACTGGACCCCGACTGCGTCGTCTGTGACTACCAACTCGGCGGCGGGACAGGGTTCGATCTGCTCGCGTCGGTGCGAGAACGGAACCGGAACCGACCGTTCGTGCTGATCACGAGCAAGGGAAACGAGGTGGTCGCCAGCACAGCGATCAGTCGGGGGGTGACGGACTACGTCCGCAAGAGCGCCTTCGCCGACGACGTGGGTCTCCTTGCGAGGCGGATCGAGACGGCCGTTCGCTCTTACCGGGCCGAGCGCGCACTCGTCAGGGAGCGTCGGAGCAAACAGGAGCTGCTGGATATCGTGACTGAGACGACGAGCAGAGAGGAACTGGCCCGGCAGGTGTGTCGGCACCTCGTCGCGGAACACGGCTACAAGTGCGCGTGGATCGGGACGTACACTCCGGCGGAGGGCGTCGTCCCGCTGGCCGGGGTCGGCTGTGACGGCTACCTCGATGGTATGCGTTTACCCCCAGATCGATTTCGATAGTCTCTCGTAGGTGCCGCGAGACT
>CAKZQY010000253.1 GCA_937142015.1 uncultured Halobacteria archaeon | reverse complement strand
TACTCCCGACGAGCAGGTCCGAGACACTCCCGACGAGCAGTCGCCAGAGACTGTCGACGAGCAGCCAGCCACAGACGAACACCCTGCGGAACCGACGACCGACGATAGCTCAGAATCGACAGACAGCACCGCCGAGTCGACCGACGACAGTTCGGAGGCGACAGACAGCACCGCGGAATCGGTAGACGACACCGCGGAATCGGCAGACGAGGAGTACGAGGGACCACACTCGAAGCCAGTCGAGAAGATGAACCCAGAGTACGTGGTCAGAGAGTTCTTCGAACATCTATCGAATGGAGACGAGGTACTCCACGACTTGCACCACTCGGAATCGAAATTGGAGAAGATACCGCGGAAGAAGCTGGTAATGTGCTCGACGTGGAGCATCTCTGCCGGGAACTTCGAGCGAGTGCGAGAGGAGGCGGATCGGGTGATACTGGAGTTTGTCCAAGAGGTGAACGGTGACCCCGGGAAACACCAGTACGAGTTGCGACTCGACGACGGCGTGTGGAAGATTTTCGACACCGAAGAGGTCTGATACGAGATGAGCCCGAGAGACACCGACGAGTAGGCGCACCTACCGCGTCAGCCGAGTGCGGCCGCCGCGTCACTCGGGTGTAGCCCCCGCATCAGTCGAGTGCAGCCAGCAACTCGTCGAGTTCCTCGACCGCCGTTCGCGCCTCGGCGAGCGTGTCCGGCTCGTCGTGGCCCGCAGCGATCTCGGCCGCGAGATCCGACACGGTTGCCGCGACCTGCGTGCTCTGGTCCTCGACGATCTCTGCGTACGCCTCCGGAGAACTGTCTGCCGGGCCTCGTTTGTGAACGGTACCACTTTCAGTGTTCGAGTCTGAAGTTGACATTGCTGTGTAGGTCGCACAGCACGCGGCGACAGGGTGGCTGGAACACCCTGTCACTGCCGGCGAACAGCACCGACGAGTGACGTGGCCGAGTGCTGTGCGTGTTGACGATTGTGACTCAGACACTTGTTCGTTTCGGAGCGGAGGCTGCTCGTTCAGACGACACGACGGCGAGTCTCGCGCTCGGACAGCGTCGGCGTCGTCCGAGACAGCAGACCGAGTTCCAGACGCCGCACCCCACGGGACAGTCCTCGCGCGTCGATCCACCTGTATCAAGGATGTGCCCGGCCACGAGCGGGCAGATAGAGCGAGCGTCGTGAGAACTCGGCCGACGACAGCACGTATCGCCACAGCCGAAGCGTTTTGACAACTCCGCGCGAACGCCACAGCCGTGACGACTCGCGGAGACGGCGACGATCCGGTCAGCGACTCGCCGAGTCAGACGACAGACGACTCGTCGGCCGAGACAGCAGACGACTCGTCGAGTCGGGACAGTCAGCGTGGCGACACCGAGAGCGAGGGAACGTCACTCCACGACGAGCAGCTCCGCGAGCTAGCGGCGAGAGACTGGCGGGCGGCACTCGCGGCGACCGGGGAGATCGTCGGGCCAATCGCGGAGGCGATTATCGAAACCCACGGAGACCGGGGACAGCGAGCAGTCGAGGCAGTGGCAGAACTCCGCGTGAAACAGTACCGCGACTTCACCGTCGTCGTCGGTCACCACGAGGAACACGTCGTCGAGGACGGCGGCTGTGACTGTGCCGACGCAGCCTACAACCTCGACCCGGAGAACCCGGAGGACCGCTGTTGGCACGCCATCGCCGTCGACATCGCCGAGCGCGTGGGTGCTGTCGACCACCACGACATGTGGTACTCCGAGGTGCGCGAGTTTCTCTGACGGTGGTGTGCGAGTTCTGTCGATGTGGGTATGCGATTTCCGCCGACTGCACACCCGCCATCGAGCGACACGCTTTCGCTGTTACTAGGCGTACAGCCAGCCGTGACCACCGACGACAGACACGGCGCTGCGGGCCACGCGGGTCGAGAGACGGACGACCTCCCGGCGGGAGTACCCGGCGAGACACGGTACCGCACGGTCGACGGACGGCAGTTCCACGTCGTCGAGGCTGGGCCAGAGGGGGGTGAGTTAGTCGTCATGCTCCACGGATTTCCGGAGTTCTGGTACGGCTGGCGCGACCAGATCGCTCCCGTGGCGGAGGCTGGCTACCGCGTGGTCGTCCCGGACCAGCGGGGGTACAACCGGTCGGCGAAGCCCGACCGCGTCTCGGACTACCGGATCGACCAGCTGGCGGCGGACGTGATCGGACTGATCGACGCGTACGACCACGAGACTGCGGCGGTCGTCGGTCACGACTGGGGCGGCGTCGTCGGCTGGTGGCTCGCGCTCCACCACCCGTCGCGCGTCCGCCGGCTCGTCGTCGCCAACGCGCCACACCCGACGGTGATCCGACAGACGCTGCGACGAGACCCGACACAGCTCGCGCGCACCTCCTACGCGTTCGCCTTCCAGCTCCCGGTGGTGCCAGAACGCGTCTCCCGCGCGTTCGGCTGGCGACTGCCGCGGACGATGATGCGCCGGACGGCGATGCCCGGGAGCTTCGACCGCGAAGACTTCCGCCGGTACCGTGCCGCGTGGGAACGCGACGGCGCGTTCACGACGATGCTCCACTGGTACCGCGCCAACGGTCGCTCCCGGCCGGAGCCGTCGACCGACCGTGTCGACGTTCCGACACGTGTCGTGTGGGGTGCGGGTGACCAGTTCCTCGAGAGTCGGATGGCACACGACAGCCTCGACTACTGTACGGACGGCCGGATCACACGCCTCGAAGAGGCGACCCACTGGCTCCAGCACGACGTGCCCGTCAAAGTCGCAGACGCGATTCTCGACGAACTCGGCGGCCCGGGTGGGAGTCGTCGGGCACGGCAGCGTCCCGACTGATTGGGTCGGAACGTCGGCCAGTGTCGGTCGGCACAGCCGGCAGACGCGGTCGGCGCAGCGTTACGTACTTACCGGCGCGACGCGAACGTTGTGATATCGAATGAGGCGCGACTACTTCGAACTGGAAGTCGACAACGTCGACTGGGTCGAGGGGAGCGGCGACCCGAGACAGCCACACGTGTCTATCGACTTCCACGGGCCCGAAGACCTACTGGAGGATCGACTCACCGGGCCGTCCGCAGAGCTCCTCGACGCGTCCGAGACGGACGTGGCGTTCCGACTCCAGGAACCCCACGAGGAGAACCCAGAGGCAGCAGGCGTCGTCGGTGTCACGAACCGCGTCACCGGAGAGTTCATCGTCGAACTCAACGAGGAGGCCGACGACGTGCTCCGGTTCATCCGTGCAGCCCGAGAGTACGGCGAGAGTATCGGCGACGAGGACGGCAACTACGCGGTGGAGATCACTGTCGACAGCGACCCGCTCGTCACCTACGAGAAAGAGACGTTCCTCGTGTACGACGCCGAGGGGAATCTCCTCCGCACGGAGAGTCTGATCCCCTCCGGCGTGGAGTTGTGATGCTCGGACTGGCTGTGACTCCCCCCTCCGCTGGCGTGATTGTTCCACTTTGCCGTCGCTGATCTGACCAGCGACGCGTGCTTGTTCACCCGCTGAGCGCACTATTTCGCGCTCACAGCCACTCTGTGGGCGCTGTCTCGACACGCGTCGTGAGACGGTCGGCGGCAGTCTCGTCGTACCGGAGCACACGCCGCCACCACGGGCCGCGGCCGGAGTCGTTCGAGAGCGTCGTCACGAGGTCGTTCGCGTCGGCTCCGCCGGTCGGCTCCGAGAGCGGCACCGCGCGCTCGAACAACCGCGACGCCTCACTCCCACGGACCAACACCTCGGCGTCGAACGTCTCTCGCTGGGCGTGTGCGTTCGTCGCTGCCCACGAGGGAGGCTCTTCCGTGCTATCTCGCCGCTGCTCGTCGGACGGCGTCCACACCGCCGCGACGACGAACACGCCGATCAGGTACGCGCCCCACGCTGGTGGTCGCCAGTCGACGCGCTGCGTGCTCCACTCGTCCGGGTCGTACGTCGACAGGGTTGCGTAGAAGTACAGTCGGTCGTCGGGCTCCAGCGTCGACAGCGGGCCGGCTTTCACACCGTGTTCGTCGCCGTACGTGTACCGGTCACGACCGAGGGAGTCGGCGAACTCCGGGTCGACGTGGACTGGCCGGTCGTGGAGGTCACCGGACACGTCGAACGGGAGGCGCTCGGGAACACCCAACTCCGCGTACGTCGGCACGTCACCGTCCGTCGGCTCTCGCTCCGGAATGGGCACGTACTGGAACGTGCCGTCCGGATAGATCGGCGCACGGAATCCCGGCAGTGTGGTGTTCGCTGCGACGTTGATTGCGACGGCTCTCGGCACACATATCCTCCGAGTGCGGAAGGCAAGTGTCCGTCGCCGTCGTCCGCTAGGAAGACAGTCGACTCACTGCGGGAGGGACAGTCGACTCACTGTGGGAGAGACAGCCGACTCACGAACTCCTCGTGCTCGCGGCTCCAGACGCCGACTTCGTCGACAGTCCACGCGACGGAGTCGGTGTCGTGGTCACGCAGTGTGCCGACGGGATCACGGCGCGGTTCCACACCGAGCGTCGTCTCGCTGTCGAGGCCCCGCGCGAGCGTGACGTGTGGCGTGTAGTCGTCGCCTTCCAGTTCGTCGACCGCGTCGAACGCCGCGACCAGTCGCTCGTGGAGCGCCTGCAGTTCCGGCCCCTCGACTGCGAGGTAGACGACGGGGCTCGATCCGGTCGGAGGGTCGTGAAACGCGTCGACCTCGGTGACGCGCACGCGGAACGGCTCGACACCGGCGAGGATGTCGGCAACCTGCTCGCGGAGTCGGTGCGGCGACCGCTCTCCATCGAACCGCTTGCACAACAGCGTGTGTCGCTCTCGCACCCTGTCGAACGGCGTGAGCAGCGGCTGGAGATCGGCCGCCAGCCGTCTGACTGCGTTCGGAACCGGGACGTTCAGGCTGTACACCGTCTCACTCCTGCCCCGGGTACTCCTGTGTGAACACGTCTGCGACGACCGGCTCGTCTGTCTCCTCGGCGGCGACTGACTCGTCTGTCTCCTCGTCCTCGGGGCTCACACTGCCGGTACGGTAGCCAGACAGATCGAGCGTAACGTGGTCGAAGCCGAGATCCGAGAGGTGTTCACGCGCCGCCGCGGCGAAGTCGGCGTCGAGCGCGCTGTCGAGTTCGTCTGCGCCGACCTCGATCCGAGCGAGACCGTCGTGGTCGCGGACGCGGAACTGCTCGAACCCCCACGTGCGGAGGAGTCGCTCCGCCCTCTCGATGCGTGTCAGTCGCTCCTCCGTCACCTCCAGTCCGGTTGGAATCCGCGAGGAGAGACACGCCATCGACGGCTTGTCCGCGACGGAGAGGTCGTAAGCGTCCGCCACCGCACGCACGTCGTCTTTGTCGAGTCCGTGGTCTAACAGCGGTGAGTACACTTCCAGCTCCTCGACCGCTCGGAGTCCCGGTCGGTGACCCTCGCCGGGGTCGGACGCGTTCGTCCCGTCACAGACCGTCTCGAATCCCAACTCCTGTGCGGCCTCGTACATCTTCGAGAGTCGCATCGTGCGGCAGTGGTAACACCGGTCGTCGTCGTTGGCGACGAACGCCGGATCGTCGAGTTCGGAGAAGGCGACCGTCTCGTGGCGGATACCGATCTCCTCGGCCACGCGACGAGCGTCTTCCAGTTCCGCGGCAGGCAGTGTCTCGCTGCGCGCCGTACAGGCGACCGCGCTCTCGCCCAGCGCCTCGTGTGCCAACAGCGCGACGACACTGGAGTCGACCCCGCCGGAGAAGGCGATCACGACACCGTCACGCGCTGCCAACGACGACTCGACGGCGTCGACTTTCGCTGCCAACTGGTCGTCCATGCCCACGACTGTGGTCTCCCCGTGGAAAAGCGTCGCGTTCGGGGCCACGCCTCCGTGTGCGCACCACTCCCGGTTCCGTTCGATCCGTCTGCGTCCGATCTCGGTGGCCGCCTCCGGAGTTCGACGCGTCAGCCGACCTCTCCAGCCGTCTCTGTCGTGTCTGGGTCGGTCGTGTTGGACTCAGCTTCGGAACCCGTACTGGCTCCGCTGCCTTCGTCGTCGGTCGACGCCGTGCCACCGTCGGCTGTCGCATCCTCGCCCGGTGCAGCGTCACCGTCTGGTGTCGTGTCGTCGGTCGGTGTCGCGTCGTCTGCCGCCTCCTCCGTCCCAGCGTGCTGGGCGTGGAACTCCTCGGGCGTCGCGTCGATACGCTCGAACTCCCCGAAGTCGCGTTCGTGGTGACGGATCACCTGCTCGGCGATCCACGCCGAGTGGTCGTCGTCGAACTGCCACTCGCTGTCACAGGGGTCCACGTCGAACCGCTCGTCGGTGGCGAACGCGACGTACACGTGGTAGAAGCCGAGGATCACGTCCGCGAAGTCGCGTGCCTTCTCCCCAGACTCCCGACGCTTCTCCGTGAGGTGGTCTCGTCCGTCGTCCGTCAGCTCGAAGTACTTCCGGTCCGGTTCGTCTTCGCGCTCGATACGGCGTGCCCACCCCTCGTCTTCGAACTTGTAGAGGATCGGGTAGACGGAGCCGTAGGAGGGCTCCCAGTGACCGCCGCTGATCTGTTCGATCTCCTTCAGAATCTCGTAGCCGTAGCGGGGCTTCTCCTCTAAGAGCTCGAGCACCAGATACGAGATGAGCCCACGCGGCGGGCCGCTCTTCCGCATTGTGTGTACCTTTCGACGGTTGTCGCCTAAGCGTTTCGATGGACGCAACTAGTCGTGAGACTGGTCCGTGACGGCCGAAGTTGTCGTATGAGAGACAGCACGAGCCGAACACCGTCCCAGGTCGCTCCCGAAGGCCTATACTTGCCGACAGTAACAGAGACACATGGGTGTCGTCGACACTGTGGTCGAGACGATCACAGCCGATCCGACGCTGACCGCTATCGTCGTCGCGCTCCTCCTGTTGGTGTTCGGTGGCTACCTGTTCCTCCGCCGGATCGTCACGCGGTCGGTTCAGAGCTACCAACAGGGGAAACGTGGGTCGTGATACGGTCGTGCGTAGTGATTTGTCGGTGGTGACGATCTACGCACGACCGTATGAGACGACGGCGTCGTCCGGTGGTACGACTGATCGAAGGCCGGTAGCGGCCGACAGAGATCGATCGTGAACAGAGAGACAGTCTCACCCGTCGGTCACTTCCACGTCGACCGCGTCACGTTCGACACACTGACGGAACGTCGGGACGGTGCGGTAGATCACCTCGACGACGTTCTTCCGGCGCAGAGCTTGGAGCGCACTGCGAACCTCGTCGGCGCTCGGGTCCACGCCGAACTCGTCGCGGACTCCGTGGAGCGTCGAGACGACTGACTCCGACCGCTCGTCTGGCCCGGCGAGCACGGCGAACACCTGCGCTTGGAGCTCGGGCACGCGAATCCGGTCTGGGACGCCGTCACCGTCGCCGTCGTCGCCTTCGACACCCGGCTCCGCGCCGGTGACCTCCGCCGCCTCCGGCGTGGCACGGATCAGACTGTCGTCGTCGCGGTAGTAGTAGTCGCCGAGGTGGTCTTCGAGGTAGTGGTGGACCTCGCTGCCGGAGTCTAACCCCCACGCCGCCTCCAGTTCTGCGTTCTTCGTCGGCTGGAGCCGGACGACATCCGCGAGTCGCTCCCGCTCCTCCTCGGTGAGGCTCATCGCGCGAGGGTACCGCAGTCCGGCACTTGTGTCTCCCGGTCCACTACGACAACTCCCGCCTCTCGCCAGTTCACTACGACAACTCCCACCTCTCCCCGCTCACGGTCGCCGATTGTCTCGTCGGTGTCGGTCGTGTCGGTGTCGTCCCGCCGGTACCGATCCCTGTCCTCCTGCTCTATTGAAAATGGAAGACAGGGGCAGGATTACTCCGTAACAGTTTGCGGAAGTGAGGCCGAAGAAGCGATTGGCGGTGTTAGGCGTGCATTGTTGTATCGAATATGAACACGACACAAAGGCTGGACCGCGGATCGTTCTCCTCTTCGCACTCGACAATCTCAAGAAACTCACCAAAACGCTACGAATCGACTCCCGTCCCGCGTTTTCACAGAGCAGCTCGGTCGGGAATCGTGATCCGCACCGTCGTCCCGTCGTCCGTCTCGAAGGAGAGTCGGCCGTCGAGCTTGTCGACACCCCAACGAATCTGCCACAGGCCGAGCCCGCGACCGTGTCGGAGGTCCGTCTCCGTCCCCCGGCGGAGCGCGTCGAGTTCGGCCGCCGGAATACCCGGGCCGTCGTCGGACACTTCGATCACGTAGTCGTCGCCCGCCCGGTCGACGCCGACGGAGACTCGTGACCGGGCGTACTCCACGGCGTTCTCCAGCGCGGCGTCGACCGCGGCACGCAGCGCTGCTCTGTCGGTCACGAGCGCTGCGTCGGCTGGCACGTCGGTGGTGACTGTCGTCTCGTCCGCAGTGGGCGCTGTCCCGTCGGTCTCGCCGGAGCCGGCGCGCACCAGCGCCTCGTCGACGAACTCGGCGAGTGTGATCGACTCCGGGTCGAACTCCCGTGCCATGATCCGGTCGACGGCCCGCGCCCGTTCACCCGTCGTGCCGAGTCTGTTCGCGGCTTCGAGGATACGCTCGCCGTGCTCGTCGCCGACCGCCTCCGCGTGCGCCTTGATCACGTCGAGGTGGTTGCGGAGGTTGTGTCGCAACACCCGGTTGAACACCTCCAGCCGCTGCTCGCGGCGCTTCCGCTCTGTGATGTCCTTGGCGACCCCGACGTACCGCGTCTCGTCGTCGGACAGGTCGATGGTGTACCCCGCGGCGTCGATCCACCGGAGTTCGCCGTCTGGCTGCCGAACGCGGAACTCGAAGGAGTAGCTGTCCGCCGGGTCGCCGCTGTGAACCTCCGCTCGGACCGACTCGAACTCGCGTCTGAACTCCTCTGCGTCCCGCTCGTCGATCCCGTCGACGAAGGAGGTGGCGTCCTCGTACAGCTCCGCGACCGACCGACCCCACACGTCCTCGTAGGCGGGGTTGACGTACACCACCTCCGAGAAGTCCGGCTCCGCGAGGTAGATCACCTCGTCGATCCGGTCGGCGATCAGCCGGAACCGACGCTCGCTCTCCCGGACCGCCTGTGCCCGCTCGACACGACTCGTCGCCGTCGTCACGTGGTCGGCTAGTGCCTGTCCCACGTCGAGTACCGTGTCGTCGATCTCGCGGTCGTCGTGTGCCCCCGCGAGGAGCAGCCCGTCGCCTCCGAGGGGGAACAACACTGCCGTCTGGAACGACTCCGTCTCGTCTGCGGCGTACTCGACGACGGAGTCGGCCTGGAACGACTCGTAGTCGTACCTGTCGAGTGGCAGCTCCGAGAGAGCTGTCTGGCCGGGACCGGTCTCGGGGCCCGTCGCCGCTGCGAGTTCCAACTCGCCGCTCTCGTCGTCCCGGAGCCAGCAGGCCGCTGTCGGCAGTCCGGTCAGCTCACTCGCGGTGTCGACGGCGACCTCCGCGACGTCGGTCGGCGAGGTAGCGGTCTGCATCTCCTCGCTGGCGCGCTGGAGCGCACGAACCGCACGCTCGCGTTCCCGTCGTCGTGTCACGTCGCGGTGGACGACGATGTTGACCTCTCTCCCCTCGATCTCCGCGGGTGTGAGCTTCACCTCCAGCCAGCGCCGCTCTCCGTCGGCAGTCTCCGCTGCCCAGTCGACGACCTCCGGGGTCCCGGTCTCGCTGACACGCTGGTGAATCTCGCGGCCCTCCTCGGCAGTGAACCCAGACTCCGTGTCACTGAGTCCGCCGACGCCGAGCTGTTGGAGCTCCGCGACGCTGTCGTACCCGAGGAGATCGAGGTACGCCTCGTTGGCGTCGACGATCTCCATCGTGTCCGGGTCGATCAGGTTGATCCCGTCCTCGACGCTGTCGAAGATCTGCTCGTACTCCCGCTTGCGCCGCTTCCGCTCTGTCACGTCCTCGATCACGCCGATGTACCTGTACTCGTCCGTCTCTGTCAGCGGGTAGCCTTCGGCGTGGAACCACCGAACGTCCCCGTCTGGACGCTCGAATCTGAACTCCGTGTCGTACCGATCCTGGGGGTCGCCGGCGGCGATCTCTTCGCGCATCCGGTCGAGGAACTGACGGTAGTCGTCGCGGTCGTCGGGGTGAACGTGATCGACGAACACGGACGGGTCCGCACGCAGCGTCTCGACCGAGAGCCCAGTGATCGTCTCGTACGCCGGACTGAGGTACGCCGCCTCCCCCTCCGTCCGGTCCGCGAGGTAGATCGCCTCGTCGATCTGCTCGACGATCACCTCCAGTTGGCGCTGCCGTCGTCGCTGCTCCGTGATGTCCCGCTGCATCGAGAGGACGCGCTGTTCGCCGCCGATCTCCGCCGGCGCGAGCGTCACCTCTAGCCACAGCCGTTCACCGTCCGCACGCTCGGCTCGCCACTCGACGGCCTCCGGCTCTCCGGTCTCGGCGACACGAGAGATTATCTCGCGGCCGCGCTGTGCCGTGTACCCTGCCTCGGTCGCGCTGAGTCCGCGGATGCCGCGCTCTCGGACCGCGTCGAGCGAGTCGTAGCCGAGCATGTCGAGGTACTGCTGGTTCACGTCGACGATCTCGAACGTCTCCGGGTCGAACACCGTGATCGCGTCGTTGACGCCGTCGAAGATCTGCTCGTACTCCCGCTCGCGCCGCTTCGCCTCCGTGATCTCTCGACCGGTGGAGATCACTCGTGTCTCCCCCTCCACGCTCGCGGTGGTGACAGTCGCGTCGATCCACCGCACCTCGCCGCCTGCCGTCTGGAGCGGCCACTCGACACTGAACGGCTCGTCGCTCTCGACCGCCCGGCGGTGGACCTCGTCGATGCGGTCGCTGTCGTACCCCGCCACGTCGGCGGTGATCGCTGCCGTGTCGATCCCGACGAGTTCCTCTCGCGTGTACCCCAGCAGGTCACACAGTGTCTGGTTGGCGTCTCGGAGTGTCGGATCGCCCGGCACGTGGACGGTGATCGTCGCCGCCGCCGTGTCGAAGATCTCCCGGTACGTCTCCTCGTACTGCCGACGCTGTGTCACCTCCCGACTGGCTGCCACGACCCGTGGTTCGCCGTCGAGTCGCGCCGAGGTGAGTGTCGACGCTATCCACCGCCGGTCGCCGTCTGCCGTCTCGACTGCCCACTCGACTGTCTCCGGGTCTCCGACCGCCTCCGTGTTTGCCACCGTCTCCGTGTCTCCGACCGCCTCCGTGTTTGCCACCGTCTCTGGCTCCTCGACGTTCCCCGCGGTTCCACGTGCTGCCGCAGCGCTCTCCGCGACACAGTCACGGAAACTCTCCGGCTGGACT
>CAKZQY010000252.1 GCA_937142015.1 uncultured Halobacteria archaeon | reverse complement strand
GATTACGTTCACGTGACTACTATCACAACTGCCAGACATATTTGCTTCGGTCACGCATCGGAACATCCGAGCGTCTCGGAGAGCACTTTCGTTCCGCGGTAGCGGTCGGACCCACCAGCCTGCTCCCGCGCGATTGGGGCTGCGAGGTCGAGCGCCACCAGCCAGTCGAGGAGTCGTTCGACGCGCTCGCACCACACTGACTCCCAGTCGTCGGTGCGTGTCCGCTCCCACCGCGGGACCAGTGGCTCGACGGCGGCGAACGCGTCGTCGACATCGACGCTCCCAGCAGCATCGTCGCCGACACCATCGCCGGCCGCGTCGTCACCGTCGACACCGTCGGCCGCGTCCTCGCCGTCACCATCGCCGGCCGCGTCCTCGCCGTCGTCACCGCAGGCCGCGTCGTCGGATCGCAGTCGTCGTCCGATCTCGGCCGCGCCGAGCACGCCCTCCAGCAGTCCAGCCCGGACGCGCTCCACGGTCGGCTCCGTTCGTGTTCGTCGGTACCCCTCGTCAGTCTCGGCTGCGAGCCCGAGCGCGCGGAGGAACGTGAGCCACGTGCGAGACACGTCGCGGGACTCGTAGCCACGGCGACGCTGGAGTCGCGCACAGCAGTCGTCCTCGCTGCCCGGGACGAGTGGAACGGCCGACTGGACACGCCCGACGTAGTCGACGACGAGTGTGGGGTCGACGGCTGCGAGTGCCGCCGCACGGCCGTCGTGTTCTCCGGCTGCTTCAGTCGCTCCCGACAGCTCCGGCGGCAGTTCTGGAACGTGTTTGAAACGCATCTGTCTCGGCGTTCTCCCGGCCGGTCAGGCCTCCGGGAGGTCCCACGACTCCACGAGCAGGTCCTCACGCGTCTCGCCGAACACGTACGAGGGGCCGTCGATCACGTCGATGGTCACCTGTGCAGGCGCGAACACCGCCTCGTCCACCTCGTAGAAGTCGTACTCCGCGTCGGCGAAGATCTCCGCGAACGGCGTGCCGTACTCCTCGGCGGCGACGGACGGCACCTGTTCGAACGTGTTCGGGTCGTCGTAGTCGACAGCGACGTACACCTCGCCGCCGTACGCCAGCGCGTCGTTGGTCCGGCCCATCGCCTCCGGTTCGTCGTACGAGACCGGCGGCACCGGCGCAGAGCCGGAGACGGACCGGATCGCCGCGAGGTCGTATCCCAACTCGAACAGTCGGAACACGGCGAGCTCCGGCGCGCGAGCGGCCGTCGAGACGCTCCCCGCCAGCGATCCGGTGGCACACGTCGGGAGGAAGACCGCAGACGGCTCGACGTTCGTCCGCTCGGCGACGTGCTCGGCGACCTGATCGCCCGGCAGTTCCGTGCTCTCGATGCTCAACACCGTCAGATCGAACTCGTCGTCGTAGTCGACGGCGGCGAACTCCGCCTCCTCGCCGACGAGTGCGCGGGCCGGCCCGGCACCCAACCCCTCGAAGTCGTCGACAGCCAGCTCCCAGCCGGCCTTCTGCGAGCAGAGCAGCGACACCGCCGGGTGGTCCGTCGACAGCTCGACGTGTGGACGCGCGCCGCCGGCGACGTCGTCGACGCGAGTCTGGATCGTCGCCAGCCCCGCCGTCTGAATCTCCGACAACAACAACCCCGCTTCCAGCCCGCCGCGGGCGTCGACACCGAAGTCCAACACCGTCGCGCCGCTGTCCAGTTCGTACGGCGTCACCCCGAGTTCGTCTGCGAAGTCCAACGCCTCGTCGACGAGTTCGACCGCCATCCGGTTGACACTCTCCATACCGTCGGTTGCACACCTCGGGGGAAAAACCGTTCTACGCGCGCTCGGCGACGGCTGCCGGCCCGGGCTCGGCGACGACCGTCTACGCGCGCTCGGCGACGGCCGTCCCCGCGGGTTCGGCTGCGACGTCCGGCTCGCGCTCCTCGCCCGTCGAGAAACGCACGCGGACGATGCTGCCGCGCGGCTCGTTCGGCTCGTAGAAGATCTCGCCGCCGAGTCGCGTCACGGCCCACCGGACGGCCCACAGCCCGAGCCCGCTGCCGTGTTCCAGCGGTGTCTCCTTCCCCTCCTCGATGGCTCGCCACTCGTGGCCCGGGATACCCGGACCGTTGTCGGCGACGACGACCTCGACCGGGTAGCGTCCGTCGCGGTCGGTGGTGACGGAGATCTCGACCTCGGGATCGTCGGCGTCGTTGTGGATCACCGCGTTCTGTGCGAGGTGGCTGATCGAGCGGTACAACAGATCGGGATCGGTCTCCACAGTCGCGTCTGTCGGCACGTCCGTCTCGACGGTGAGATTCGCTGCCTCCTCGTACAGGTCGCCGGCGATCTCCGAGACGAACTCTCCCAGATCCACCTCGCGCGCTTCGGGCTCGTGGTCCAGCAGCTGTGCGGCTTCCCGGGCGCGTTCACCCAGCGTGATCAGGTTGTCCGACGCCTCGACGATCCGGTCGGCCGCGAGGTCGTCCGAGACCCCCTCGCTGCCGATCTCCTGTGCGAACCCACGGACGACGGAGAGTTCGTTGCGGAGGTTGTGTCGCACGACCCGGTTGAGCACGGCGAGCCGCTGTTCACGCAGCTTCTGGTCGGTGATGTCCGGTAGGACGACGATGGTGCCACGGACGCGGTCGTGGTGGTCAGTCAAGTCCGTCACGCGTGGGGCGAACTGCCGTCGTCCCTCGTCGGTGATCAGTTCGACACTCTCGGCGTTCACCAGCTCCGACAGCGTTGAGCCGACGACCGCCGGCAGTGGGTTGCCAGTCGCAGCCGTCTCGTCGACGGCGAACTGCGACTCGAAGGCGTCGTTCGTCTCGATCACGTCGCCGTCCGCGTCCAAGAACGCGACCGGGTCCTCGATCTCGTCCGCGAGGCGTCGTCTGCCGAACCGACCGGCCGCGGGCGTCGTGTCGAACGCGTCGTAGACCGTGACACCGACGAGCGACGCGAGTGCGCCCACCAAGAGACCGCTGCCGACGACCAGTCCGTTCGGTGTGATACTGTAAAACTGGAAGCTCAACAGCGGCGCGCCACCCGCCAGCCAGAGCGCGAACCCGGACCGGAACCGCACGCTGTCGTAGCTGTAGCTGGCGTACAACTGGAGCAGACTCCCGCCCAACAGGAGCGTAAACAACAGCAACGACGCGGACACGATTGCGACCCACGCGAGTGAGCCCGGCTGCGCGACGCCTGCGTCCGGAAAGAGCTGCTGGTAGACGATCGCAGCGGACGACAGGAGTGGGACGACCGCCGCGCCGACCACCCGTGGCACGGTCACCAGCCGACCATTACCGGTGTAGTGGAGCACGAACACGACCCACGGCAGGACGGCCAGGAACGCACCGGGAAGGAAGACGGCGAGCCAGATGTCCGACGATGTCTGTACCCACGGCTGGAATCGTGCGACGATACCGCCGACGGCTCCGACCCCCAACAGTGTCATCGCCACTGCGAGTGAACTCGTCCCCGGCTCGCCGATCCGGTACGTCGAGACGGCACTCACACAGTAGAGCAGCCCCGCGAGTGTGATGACCGTGGCTCCGACGACGGCGAGCGGGGAGACCATACGTCTTCTGTGGCGCTAGACCACATAAAATCCGGTGTCGTGTGTCGTCGTTCGCGGTCTGGGTTCGTGTGTCGTCGTACGTGGCTTGGTCTCGTAGGTTCTCGTGTGTAGTCTGGTCTCGTAGGTTCTCGTGTGTAGTCTGGTCTCGTAGGTTCTCGTGGGCAGTCTGGTCTCGCGGTGTTTATCCCACCACCCATCCAACCCCGGGTATGAGCGACGCCGAGGACTCGGGCGGGGCTGCCGCGCCGGGGCGGGAGGTCTGGATCGAGAAGTACCGGCCGGAGACGCTCGACGACATCAGCGGACAGGAGAACATCGTCGACAGGCTGTCGAGCTACATCGAACAGGACGATCTCCCGCACCTGTTGTTCTCTGGTCCCGCCGGAATCGGGAAGACGACGGCCGCACAGGCTGTCGCGCGGGAGATCTACGGCGACAACTGGCAACAGAACTTCCTCGAACTCAACGCCTCCGACCAGCGTGGTATCGACGTGGTGCGCGACCGGATCAAGAGCTTCGCTCGCGAGTCGTTCAGTCAGGATCACGGCCACACGATCATCTTCCTCGACGAGGCGGACTCACTCACGTCCGACGCGCAGTCGGCACTCCGCCGGACGATGGAGCAGTTCTCGGACAACACACGGTTCGTGCTGTCGTGTAACTACTCCTCGAAGATCATCGACCCGATCCAGTCGCGGTGTGCAGTGTTCCGGTTCTCTCCGCTGTCCGACGAGGCGGTCACCGAACAGATCCAGCAGATCGCCGCCCGCGAGGGGATCGAACTGACGGACGACGGGATGGAGGCGCTGGTGTACGCCGCGGACGGCGACATGCGACGCGCCATCAACTCGCTGCAGGCGGCGGCGACGACCGGCGGCGTGGTCGACGAACAGGCGGTGTACGAAATCACCGCGACCGCACGCCCCGAAGAGATCGAGTCGATGGTCGCCGACGCGCTGAACGGCGACTTCTCGAAGGCGCGTGCGACGCTCGACACGCTGCTCACGGAGACTGGCATCGCTGGCGGCGACGTGATCGACCAACTCCACCGCTCCGTCTGGGAGTTCGACCTCTCCGACCGCGAGGCGGTGCGGCTGCTGGAACGCATCGGCGAAGCCGACTACCGGATCACCGAAGGTGCGAACGAACAGGTGCAACTGGAGGCGCTGCTCGCCTCGCTCGCTCTCGACGACTGATCCTCCTCCACTGTCGGTCGTTCCCGTCGAGTCAGCGGATGGTCACAACTGACGAGGTTACGTTCGTCGCTCGGAATTCTGATCCACCGCCCGGCTGGGAGACGATGTGGAA
>CAKZQY010000251.1 GCA_937142015.1 uncultured Halobacteria archaeon | reverse complement strand
GGAGATGGGACTCGACTACGTCGTGCTCACCTCCGTCGACCGCGACGATCTCGACGACGGCGGCTCCGGTCACTTCGCGGAGACGATCCGCGAGATCAAGCGACGCGACCCGGAGATTCTCGTCGAGGTGTTGATCCCCGACTTCCAGGGCGACCCGGAGGCCGTCCGACGGATTATCGACGCGGAGCCGGACGTGATCGCACACAACGTCGAGACCGTCGAACGACTCCAGTGGCCCGTCCGCGACCGACGCGCCGGCTACCAACAGACGCTCGACGTGCTCGAACAGGTCCACCGGGAGTCGGAGATACACACGAAGACGAGTATCATGCTCGGGCTCGGAGAGTACCACCACGAGGTGTACCGGACGCTGCGTGACCTCCGGGAGGTCGGTGTCGACATCGTCACGCTGGGACAGTACCTCCAGCCGTCGCGGTCACACCTCGACGTGTCGGAGTACGTCCACCCAGACGTGTTCGACACGTGGCAGACGGTCGCAGAACGGGAGCTGGGCTTCCTCTACTGCGCCTCTGGCCCGATGGTCCGGTCGTCGTACAAGGCTGGAGAGTTCTTCGTCGAGGCGCTCCTCCGCGAGGGCCAGTCTGTCGACGCTGCTCGTGCAACTGCACGCGCGAGTGACTAGCACCGCCGACACACACCCGTGTACACCTGCCGACACACACCCGCCGATCACGACGTGGAGAGTGAGTCGCGGTCCGGTCCCGGGTACTCCCCGCCGACGACTTCGGCGTAGAGACTCTCCGGGTCGAACAGTGTGTCGAACGCTGCGGGTTCGCGCACGCTCACTGGGAACCGTGCGACGAGGTCGGTAGCCACGGAGGCGCTCGTCAGCGACTCGTCGAACGAGACGACGTGCATCGCTCTCCCCCTGTACGCCGACGCCAGCGCCGGGTGGTCTCCCTCGGGGTGGTCGACCGGCTCCCGCCACGCTTCGACCTGTTCCCGCCAGTCTGCAGCCAGCGCGTCGTCTTCTTCCGGCTCACCGCCGTCCGAGCCCCTGCTAATCGTGGCTGCGATCACTGTCTCTGCGTCGTCCAACAGCGCGTCACTGGCGACGAGCGTCGTCCACGAGTGTCGCCGGAGGTGATCCAGCGCCGCACGTGCCGTCCCGCCACAGAGGAGGTCAGCCGCGAGCACGTCGGCGTCTGCGACCACGCGCGCCGGCGATGGATCGGGGTCACTCACGTCGAACCTCCCGGAGTGTCTCACGGACGTTCTCGACACAGTCGCTCGTCTCGCTGTCCGCCACGTCAGTGTCGTTCGTCGCGTCCGGGTCACCCGGCGTTTCGGAGTCTCCCGTTGCTCGCGAACCACTCGTCGCTCTTGAGCGATTGGCTCTCGCACGCTCGAACAGGTCGTCCCACGTCTCCATACGTCTCTCCGAGACCCGGGGGCACTAATCGCTCCCGGTGGCACACGACGACTGCTCGAACTGTGAGGTCGCTGTGTCGACGTGAACTGCCTCGGGATCAAGCCCCGAGGCACTCGCCCTCCTCCGCCTGTAGACGGCGACACCGCCCGCCGCCGTCGCAAGTGTTTTTGTGGACTCGCCCACACCGTCGCGTGTGACCCGAGGGAACGACGCCAGCACCGAGGAGAGATCCATCGGTGCCGACACAGCGGGCAGTCCACTAGAGGCCGACACGGCGTCGTTCACCGCAGCCATCACAACCGAGGAGGCAACGTTCGACGGCGACGACGCCGCGCTGTTGCGCGCAGTCGACGAGACCGGGTCGGTCGCCGGCGCGGCGGCGGCGCTCGGTCGGTCTCGTGCGCGGGCGCTCACACGGCTCGAACAGGTAGAGGAGTCGTTCGGCAGTCTCGTCGAGCGGCACCGCGGCGGCGCGGACGGCGGCGGGAGTCGGCTCACAGACGACGCGAGAGCGCTGCTCGCGCGGTTCGACAGGCTGTGTGCGGCACTCGCCGGCACGGCCGGAGCGCGGGAGTCCGTGCTCCGCGGCGAGGTGCGCCGCCGAGACGGCGAGCTCGCCGTCGTCGACACGGAGGCTGGCGCGGTCAGAGCGCTCGCGGTCGACGACCCCGACGCCGGGACGACAGTCGAGGTGAGCGTGCGGAGCGACACCGTGACCGTTCACGCGGCAGAGGCGTCGCCTCCCCCGGACGCGACGAGCGCACGCAACCAGTTCGAGGGGACCACGGTCGCGGTCGACCACGGTGCGGCAGTCGTCGAGGTGACCGTCGCCATCACCGACGACGCTCGTCTCCGAGCGCTGGTGACTGCCGAGAGCCAGAGCCGACTCACGCTAGAGCCAGATACCCCGGTCGTCGTGTCGTTCAAAGCGACCGCGACACGAGCGGTGCCGACCGTCGATTGACCGCGACGCGAGCAGTGCCGACCGTCGACTGATCCAGACGGCTACCGGTCGCACTGGTCAGTCGAAGACCGTCAGTCGTACCAGTCAGTCGACCACAGTCTCGACGGCACTCGCTGCGCGGAGGATCAGCGGTTCACCGAAGGCGGGGCCGACGAGCTGGAGTCCGACGGGGAGCCCGTCCGCCCGCCCAGCCGGAACGGAGATCGCGGGGAGGTTGGCGAGATTCACCGGCACAGTGTTGGCGTCCATCAGGTACAGTTGGAGCGGATCGTCGAGACTCTCACCACGCTTCGGCGGGAGCACGGGCATCGTCGGCGTCGCCAACACGTCCGCCGTCTGGAGCGCCTCGTCGAAGTCGCGTTTCACCCACGCCCGTGCGTCCTGTGCCTTCTCGTAGTACTCGTCGTGGTAGCCGGCCGACAGCGCGTACGTGCCGAGCAGGATGCGACGCTTCACCTCCGAGCCGAACCCCGCTTCGCGGGCCGAGGCGAAGCTCTCGTTCCAGTTGCCCTCGCGGTCGCCCTGCTCGCCGTAGCGAACACCGTCGAACCGCGCGAGGTTCGAGGACGCCTCGGACATGGCGATCACGTAGTACGCTTGCACTGCGTGTTCGACGGACGGCAGTGATACGTCGACTGTCTCGACGCCCCGCGTGCCGAGTGCGTCGAGCGCGCTCTGGAACGTCTCTCGTACTGGATCGGCCGCACCCTCGACGAGCTCTCGTGGCACGCCCACGGTCAACTCCGCGAGTTCGTCTTCGTCGAACCCCTCGCGGGCGGCGTCGGCGTACGAAACTGTCTCCGCCGGGTGGTCGTCCGGTTCGCCCTCGGCAGCGTCGTACCGGGTCGTCGCGTCACGCTCGTCCGGCCCGGCGATCACGTCGAGCAGTGTCGCGGCCTCGGTCACCGTCGAGGCGAGCGGACCGATCTGTTCGAGGGAGTTGGCGTACGCCACCAGCCCGTAGCGAGACACCAGCCCGTAGGTGGGTTTGATCCCGACGACGCCACAGAACGCGGCCGGGTTCCGCACGCTCCCGCCGGTGTCGGAGCCGAGCGCGAGGTCCGCCTCACCTGCCGCGACGGCAGCCGCCGAGCCACCGGAAGAGCCGCCCGGGACACGCTCGGGATCGACGGGGTTCTTGGTCGGCCCGAACGCGGAGGTCTCGGTCGTGCCACCCATCCCGAACTCGTCCATGTTCGTCTTGCCGACCACCGTCGCGCCGGCGTCTCTCACCCGCGAGACGACCGTCGCGTCGTACGGCGGCTCGTAGCCGTCCAGCATCGCGGAGCCACACGTCGTCTCGACACCGTCCGTCGAGATGTTGTCCTTCACCGCGACAGTCTTCCCGGCGAGTGGGCCGTCGTCCGCGCCGTCGATCTCCACCCTCGTCAGGAAAACGTCGAACTCGTCCGTGCTCATCTACGACACCCTCGGTCCGACGAAGTAGCCGGCCTCCGACTCCGGCGCGTTCGACAGCGCTGCCTCCTGTGTGAGACCCTCCCGAGTCTCGTCTGCCCGCATCACGTTCACCAGCTCTGGCTCCGACTCGGTCTCCGGCACCTCGTCGAGCGCCGCGAAGTAGTCGAGAATGTCCGCGAACTGGTCCGGGAACGCCTCCGCCTCCGACTCGTCGAGGTCGACGCGCGCCAACGATGCGACGTGTTCCACGTCCTCGGTCGTGACTCTCTCGGGCGACTCGCTCATGTCGGTACGGTCTCTCGCACCGCGAGTAAGCGTTTCGATACCGCGAACGGGTCACGTCCCACCGGATCTGGTCAGACCGGACTGGACCAGCCCGTCACAGCACACCGGACTGGACCGGAGCAGGTTCGTCCGATCAGTCGGCGAACGTTTCCTCGACAGACGTCGCGGCAGTGTCGATGGCCTCACTCCCGTTGACGGCGATCAGGACGAACGCCGCCTTCGTCAACACGTCGAGGTAGACGACCACGACGGTCTCGGTGCCGCCAATCATCAGCCCGAACCCCTTCGCGGACAGCAGCCAGACGACCGGATACATCGCCCACAACACGACCGTGAGATTCCGGAGCTTCTCGAACAGCGCTCGTCGTTCCATCGACTCCACGCTCGTCTCCACGCCGAGACGGACGTACAGCACGTACACGAGGTACGTGAACGCGAGAGCCCCGACCACGAACCCCGCGTACCGAATCGTGCCGGGGACCACGTTCGCGGCGACGCCGCCGGCGAGCATCACCACGTCCGCCGCGACGAGCCGGTAGTACGTCTGCCGCTCCGGCTGTGCCAGCATCGCCAGGTACAGCACGATCAGCGGCGTCGTCACCAGCCAGTCGAGGTAGCGCACGAACTCCCACGTGCGCCCCTGTGTCGTCACCTCGCCGAACCCGAGTCCGATCACCACGTACGCGACGGCTGCGATACCAGTGATGCCGGCCAACACGCCGTAGAACTCGCGTCGATCCGCGTCGACAGCTGCCTGGTACAGCGGCGGCACTGTGGCGACTCCTAACACCGCTGCCCCGACGAACGGCCACACTGTCGCCACGTTAGATCACCTCCGTCTGGCCGCCGGCGGGGCTGTCCGCGTTCCGTCTGTCGACGGGGCTGTCCGCGTCCCGTCTGTCGGCGAGACCATGGCTGCCCGCGTGCTGTTGCTGTCTGTCACGCACCGTCGAGTCGACGCTACTGATCCGCTGTCCGTCCGTGTGTGTCGTGTACTCAGTCATCACCGGTCACCTCCTCGACTGGGGGTTCGATGTCGCGCTCGTCGTCGAGGACCTCCTCGTGTTCGATGCTCACGTCCGAGACGTCGCCGCCAGCGCCGTCACGCTCGACAGTGAACTCCGAGAGGAGTGCGCGCAGTCGTTCGGCTCTGTCCGTCAGGTCGCCAGCCGCGTCGGAGACTTCCGCCAGCGTCTCCGACTGGCGGCTGGTCGCGGCGTCGACCTCGTTGGCCTCGGCGCTGGTCTCCTCGGCGATTGCTGCGACTTCTTCGACCATGTCCACCACCGACTCGGAGGATCTGGCCTGCTGTTCGGTCGCGGAGGCGATCTCCTGAATGTCGTCGTCGATCCCCTCCACGTGCTCGACGATCCGTTCGAGTGAGTCGATGGCGTCCTCGACGGTCTCCGTCCCCGACCGGACGCGCTCGCCCGTCTCCTGCATCCCTTCGACGGTCGCTTCCGTCCGGCGCTGGATCTCGTCGATCCGCGCTTCCACCTCTTCGGCCGACTCCTTCGTCTCCTCGGCGAGGTTCTTCACCTCGTCTGCGACGACGGCGAACCCGGCGGCCGCTCCGCTCCCGGCTCCCTCGGCGCGTGCAGCCTCGATGGAGGCGTTGAGTGCGAGGAGGTTCGTCTGGTCTGCGATGTCCGTGATCACCTCGACGATCTCGCCGATCTCGGCGACCTCCGCCCGGAGCGCCTCCATCTCCTCGCCGGAAGCCTCCGTCTGTGCGCGGATCTCCTCCATCTCGGACAGCGCCTGCTCGGCGCGCTCCCGACCGGTCGCACCGGCGTCTGCGGCCTCCTGTGAGGTCGCCGCGACGTTGTCGACGGTGGCGGCGACCTCCTCGGCGCTGGCAGACAGCTGTCCCATCTCGCCTTCCACGTCCTGGAGGTTCTCTGCCTGCTGTGTCGCCCCCTCCGCGATCTCGGAGACCGAGGACAACACCGCGTCGTTCTCCCGTGTCACGTCGTCGACACGCTGTTCCGTGGTGCCGACCGCACCCGCGACGTACTCGGAGAACTGTTTCACGTCTGCGAGCGTCCGCTCTATGTCGGCGACCATCTCGTTGAACGACTCCCCGATGGCCCGCATCGCCGCCTCTTCGGTGTCGGTGTCGACCCGTCGCGTGAAGTCGCCGTCCGCGACCGCACGCATCACGTCCTCGTACTCCTCGGCGGTGGCGGCCAGCCGCTCGGCCTGCGCCTCGGCGTTCGTGCGCGCCTGTTCTGCCTCCTCGCGGGCGGCCTCTGCCTCCGCCAGCGAGTCGCGGACGGAGTCGCGCATCTCGGTGAACGTCTCCACCAGGTCCGCGAACTCGTCCTCGCGGCGCGTGGACAGTTCGACGTCGAGGTCGCCCTCGGCCATTCGGTGGGCACGCTGTGCGATCTGGCGGAGCGAGGACACCGTGTCGGAGCCGATTGCCGCTCCGACCAGTCCGAGTGTCGCCATCATCAGCAGGATCAGCCCGAGAATCCCGGAGGTGACCTGATCGCCGAGCGCGTACGCCTGCGAGCGCGGCGTGCGGACGACCACCGTCCAGTCACTCGCCTCGATGGTCGTCGCCGCAGTCAGCGTGTCGCCGCGTTCGACGAACGCCGTGCCGTCACCGCTCGTGTCCGCGGCAGACATGCCTGCCCACTGAGTCCCGATTCTGCTCGTGTCCGGGTGTGCGATGAACTCCCCCTCCCCGTTCACGACCACGATGGAGCCCTGAGCGAACTCCGTGAGACTCTGGACACGCTCGCGGAGGTCGATCATGTAGATGATCGCACGGTCCTCCGTTCCCGGAACCGGTGAGATGACCGACAACACCGGGTGGTCGACGACAGCGACCGAGAACGGATCAGTCACGTGTGTGTCCGTCGGCCCGTCGAACGTCGGCGGATCGGTTGCGAACGGTGCGCCCTGCTCCGCCGGACTGACACCCTCTAGCGGTGGCGCGGTGCTGACCAGAATACGCTTCTCCTCTCGGTCGTAGTAGTGGACCGCGACGACCGCCTCGGGGAGCGTCCCCGACTCGGCGAGCCCACGGACGTGTGACCGCACACGCTCCTCGTCACCGGACGTGACTGCGGGGTGTCCAGAGGTGAGTCGAGTCTGTTTCTCCACCCCCGAGAGCCACGTGTCCAGAGTCTCACCGCGGATCTCCGCGGTGCTCGTCAACTCCTCGTTGGCGTCTGCACGCAGGTCCGCCGCTGTCTGTGTCTGCACGAACGCGCCAAACCCGACGGTCAACCCGACGACGGCGAGCAGAGCGAGCAAGAGCTTCGCAGCGAATCGCTGCCGCACGACGCCCGGCACGAGAGTTCGCCAGACGTTCGTGAATCCCATGTCTCGAAATCCGTGTCGCCCCAGTACTAAGTATTGCGAAGGGGTTCGAACGGTGCTGGTGTCTGGAGCGTGCGGATCACGTCTCGGTCGAACGGTATTGATTCATCTCACAACTCCGTCGAGACGTTCACCCTCACCTCACAACCCAGTCGGGTGATCGACGACAGTCGTCTCAAGTCCCCAGTCGTCGACACGCTCGGCGAGCGCACGGACGCCGAACGTCTCCGTGGCGTAGTGGCCAGCGAGGAAGACAGTGATCTCGGACTCACGCGCCTCGTGGTACAGCTGTTGTTTCCCCTCGCCGGTGACGAACGCGTCCGCGCCGGCCGCGACCGCCTCGTCGAGCCAGTCAGCGCCGCTCCCGGTGAGAATCGCCACCCGCTCGATCTCGTCGGGACCGAACTCGAGAACCTGCACACCACGACCGTCGTGGTCGAGCCGCTCTTCGAGCAGGCTAGCGAGACCGTCGGTCGTGTACGGCTCCGGCGCGAGGCCCCGTTGCCCGAGGTACTCCGGACCGATTTCGCCGAACGGCGCTCGCTGCTCCAGCTCCAGCAGGTCGGCGAGTCCAGCGGCGTTTCCGAGCGTCTGGTGGCCGTCCAGCGGGAGATGTGAGACGTACAACGCGAGCTCCGCGTCGGTGAACGCAGTGACACGGTCGTACACGCGTCCCGTCACGCGGTCGAGTCCACCCCAGATCACGCCGTGGTGAGTGACCAGCAGGTCTGCTCCCGCCTCCGCCGCGGCCGCAGCCGTCGCCGTCGCGGCGTCGACTGCGAAGGCGACGTGGTCGACGTCCGTCGTCGGGGCGTCACTCGCCGGGGTGTCGGTCGTGACAGTGTGCTCCCCAGTGTCGTCCAGTCCGGAGTCGTCTGCGCCCGGCGTGGTCGGTCCGATCTGGAGGCCGTTCGCACTGGCGTCGAGATCGGCGTACGCAGCCGTGTCCAGTTCTGTGTCGAGTCTGTCGACGAGTCGTGACAGGTCCATACGCCAGCCGTCGGCCGCGTCGCGTTTGTACGCGGTGGTTCGTCTCGCTGTACGTCGGCTAGGCTGCGGAGCGACCGCCGCGCTGCAAACCGGCTGTTCGACGGAGCGACCGCCGCGCTGCAAACCGGCTGTTCGACGGAACGGCCGCCGCGCTGCAGATCGGTCGCGTTACGGGGGACCCGTCACGGCAGTGTTCCGATGTGGTCGGCAGCGTAGCCGAACACCTCGGAGTAGCCGTGTGCGGACATCAAGACGGGGTAGAACTCCTCGTCGGCGAGGAACTCCTCGCCGTCGGCGACGGCGAACGGCTCGCCGGCACCGACCCGCTGGAAGTTGTGTGCCAGAATCTCGTAGGACTCTGCGGGTGGTTTGCCGATCTCCTCGCGGAGTCGGAACACGGACACCTCGTGTGTCCCGCGGGAGTGGATACGGTCCTCTGTCGTCGGCTCCGGCATCACGTTCGTCGCGGCGAGGAACGCGCGGATCAGCCAGTAGGCGTTCTCCGCAGCCTCCTCGGACTTCTGGAGCCCACACTCCGCCTCGACGGTGTGTGCCTGCTCTATGAACCGACCCTGTGAGAACGCCGCCGACTCCACGAGGTACTCGACCGGGAGCCGCGGGACGACGGACTGCGCGATCTCGTCGACGGTCTCGGTGATGGCGAACGGCTCCGCGTACGACTGGGTGGAGTGCAGCGACAGCGTCGTACACCCCTCCAATTCCCGTCTGAGCGCGGCCGCCAGTCGCCTCTCGTGTGTGTCGGCGTCCGGGTCACCCGGGTACGCGCGGTTGAGATCCTCGTCGACGTACCGTGTGTCCTGCTCGGCGGCCGCCTCGTTGGCGACGACGAACTTGACCGGTCTGTCCACGTCCGGGTCGTCTGCGAGGACGCGGTCGATCCCACGCGGCCCACACGGCTCGTCGCCGTGGATGCCGCCGACGACCGCTACCTTCGGCGTCCCCGATCCGAGCTGGTACACCTGCACGCACTGGAATGTAACGTGCAGCCTAATCAGCGCCACGATGTTGGCGGCTCGTGGGCAACGGCCTGTGAGCGACAGGTGACGCGGTCTCTCCTGAACACGAGCAGCGCTGTCACCCGTGAACCCGGGCGATGCAGTCACACGAGTCGCGCGTCGGTGACGCGCAGTCGACCGCGCGTGCCGTCCCACTCCGTGTCGTACGACAGCTCGACAGCACGATCCATGTGCGGCCCGTCGGTGACGAACGTCTCGAACTCTCCGCCCTCACCGAGCGGGTGGACGCCGTACGACTCGTTGAGGTCCCGAAGCTCCGAGAGCGCGTCGGCGTCGAGCGTCCGCCCGAGCCACGACTCGTCGAGACCGGCAGCGGCGACCTGGAGGATCGTGATCTCGAAGCCAGCCGCCAGCATCGACTCCGCGAGCGCCACGGGATCTCGCTGCCACAGCGGCGCGAACAGGTCGATGCCGAGTCGGTCACACATCGCCTCGATCCGGCTGGTCTGGAACTCACTCTCGACTGCGCCCGCAGTGACACCCGCCAGCGGGCGCTCGGCCGCCAGCTCGCGGAGCCGTGTCTCCATCGGCTCCAGTTCGCGGTCTCCCTGCGCTCCGGCGTCTGTCGCCTCCGCGGCCGCGAACGACTCCGGATCGACCTCGATCAGCGGAATGCCGACGCTCTCTGCGGCGAGACTCGTCAACTGTGTCTCCGGAACGTGGTACATGTACGAGTCCTCTCCGGGGTGAACCGTGAGTAGCCGTTCGACCGGGAGTCCTCGTTCGAGCGCCTGATACAGCGCCCACGACGAGTCCTTGCCTCCCGAGAACAACGAGACCCAGATCGGCGTCTGCCCGTCTGTGTCGTCGCCGACCGCTCGGGTGTCGTCGTCGACTGTCCCCGTCTCGTTGTCGACTGCCCCCGCCTCGTCGTCGACCACCTCCGTCTCGTTGTCGGACGCTCGTGTCTCCGTATCGTCTGTCACGCTCGCTCGTTGGTCAGTGGCTGGTAAGTCGGTGACGGGTGTCGTCGTTCACTCCTCCGGCCAGCGTACATCGTCGTAGCTCCGTTCGAACTCGGCGTCGAAGCGGTCTTCGAACTCGCGGCGGAGCGACGACTTCTCCGCACGGCCGATCCCGGCGATGTCGTCGGCTTTCGACACCGCGACGGGTGGTCCCTCGCGGTCTGCGACCTCACTGACGAGCTGTCTGGTGAGTCGTTCGCGGGTCTCTGGGTCCCGAGTGAAGGCCAGCGGCGCTTCCAGCTTGAACAACACGTCCGTTCGCGGGTCGTACAGCAGGGCGAACGTCACCTCGTACGCCTCCGGGTCGAGTCGTCGCTCGACGCCCCGCGCGTCGCCGGCCGCGGACATCGGCTCGTCCGGTCCGCCGCGAGAGACGAACCACGAGGTGAACGTCAGCGCGTCCGTCTCTCGGTGCCCGTCGCTGCGACGTTCGAGGAGTCGCCGGAACAGCGCCGTGTCGTCCGGCCACGGCGTCTCGATCCCGTTGCGCGAGAGTGTCCGCGTGACGTACCCCGAGGTCGGATTCTTCACGAACCCGACGAGCGGCACGTCGCGCTTGACGAACGTCTCCACCAGTCGGACGTAGTTGCGAACTGCCTCCCGCACCTCCTCACCGTGTGCGAACTCGCGGAGGTCACTGTCGCGTGTCCCCCAGTTGAGCAGTCGTTTCGGGTACAGCGGCCCGTCGAGCACCAGTAGCTCCTCCACGACGTTGGCGTGTTCTCGCGCGTGGTGTGACTCCGCCAGCGACAAGGCGAGTTCGTGGACCGTCTCGTCTGCGAACCGCCGGGACTGTGGCACCCGCAACACGCGACGCTCACTGCAGCCGTCGTCGTAGCGAGTCCACCCGCTGGCGACCGAGGGAGCGAACGTCGCGTCCGTCGTGTGAACTGTCACGAGCACGGTCCGATCGCGGTGGAGGGCGAGGTCCGACGGGTCCGCGGCCATCGCCGCCTGTGCGACGTCTAACACCAGTCCGTTCTTGAACGAGGTCGGGTTCATCGTCCCGGAGTCGACCCCGTGTGTCACCTCGTACGGACGGTCCGCGAGCACGGCGTCTTCGAGGTCCATGACACGACGCTCCTGCTCGCCGAGTGGCTCGACCACCGGCCGCCCGTCCTCGCGCAACGGGTCGAGAAACTCCGTCCAGACGCGCTCCGCGAGGTCGTCGTGGTCGCGGTCGTCGACGCCGTCGGCGATTGCCGACGCGAGGTGTGCGACCGTATCGACGTGAATCCGGTCGAGTGTCACGACTCTCTCTCGACGGCGTACCCGATTGAGGATTGTGGTCCTCGCGCTCCTGTACGGCTGGCGTGGTGGCTGTCGACTGGTCTGATACCTGAGGTCTGGTCTGTGCCGAGGGCTGTTCTACGGACTCGACGCTTGTTCTGGATGTGTCTCAGTGTAGCTTCAATCGTGAACTGCTAGATATAACCGATAGCCTGCCTGTGTCGGGTATCTAGCAGTTCACAACTGAAGACCTACTGGGTCTGCCAGACTGTGACAACTACTACCACGTTACGAAATGACATTAATACACTGGAACCACCCTCTGTCGGTCGCACAGAGTAATATCATGATCAATCGTTATAGTTACGTGTCTCCACGGACCGCACCCAGACGTGACGCGACCGACCGACACGACGAGTCACGAACGGCGTAGCTCACGACAGACGACAGCGCCGCTGGTCCCGGACCTGAGCGGGTCCAGCGACAGTCCGCCTCGCGCGGGTCTCAATCCGCTCGAACGCGCTCTCTCGGGGGTGGAGCCGTGACGCACCCCGCGGAGCTCGATCAGACGGTGTTCGAGCAGGATATGGACAACCCGCAGGGACGAGCGTTCCGAGAGCTGTTAGACGAGGAGCCGTTCGTCTTCGCGCCCGGGTTGTACCACGCGCTGGACGCTCGTCTCGCCGAGATGGCGGGGCTCGACGCCGTCTACATGTCGGGCTACTCGACAGTGCTGGGCCAGTTCGGCTTCCCCGACTTGGAGATGGTGACGATGACGGAGATGGTGGAGAACGCCAAGCGGATCGCCGAGGCGACGACGCTCCCGGTGATCGCGGACTGTGACACCGGCTACGGCGGTGTTCACAACGTCCGCCGGGCGGTCCGGGAGTACGAGAAGGCGGGCGTCGCCGCGGTTCACATCGAGGACCAGACGACGCCCAAGCGGTGTGGCCACGTCGCCGGCAAGCAGATCGTCGACCGAGAGGAGGCGGTCGCCCGCTTCGAGGCGGCTGTCGACGCACGCCAGTCGGAGGACACGGTGATCATCGCGCGGACGGACGCGTACGGCTCCGCCAACGGTGACTGGGAGGAACACCTCGAACGTGGTCGGCTGTACGCCGACGCTGGTGTCGACCTCGTCTGGCCGGAGATGCCCGATCCGTCACGCGAGGACGCCGTCGAGTACGCCGAGACGCTCCACGAGACGCACCCCGAGGTGGATCTCGCGTTCAACTACTCCTCGTCGTTCGAGTGGAGCGCCGAGGACGACCCGCTCACGTTCGCGGAGTTGGGTGATCTGGGCTACAAGTACATCTTCGTCACGCTGTTCGCGCTCCACTCCGGCGCACACGCGGTGTACGAAGATATGTCTGCCGCCGCGGAGGGCGACGAGACGGCACAGTTCGACCTCGAAGACCGCTACGTCGGCCACGAGACGGAGAGCCACCACGCGCTGTCGTTCGTCGACCGATTCCAGGAGATCGAGCGGGAGTTCGACCCGGCGGCGGCGGCGCGGATCGAGAACTCTGCTGGCTTCTCGGAGGACCAGCGCGATCCCATCTCGACCGACGACCACGAGAGCCGAGGCGAGTCGGCGCGTCGGGACGAATCGCAGGACAGAGACGACCCGCAGAGTCGAGACGACCCACAGAGTCCCGGTGAGTCACGGACTCCGGAACAGACCGCGAGTCGGGACGACTGATACGGTCGTGCGTAGACCGTTACCACCGACGACTGACAGAGGGCACCGCAGCGACGTGATACCGCCCGATACCGCAGAAGTCACGGAAAATCACTACGCACGACCGTATGACGACCACGCAGCACAGTGTCGCCTCGACCCACTGAGTTGTCTCGGGTCGGTCGACAGGGCCTACGGCACAGCTACGCCACCGTGTCCAGACTCGGCCAGTCCCCAGACAGTGAGGAGCCCCACCGCTCCGAGTCCGACAGCGAAGCCGAACAGGACGGCGTAGCTGCCGGTGGTAGCGACGAGTTCACCGGCCGCCACGGGGGCGAGAAACGACCCGAGCCACCCGGCGACGCTGGCGAGAGCCACGGCCGTTCCGGCGGCGCTCGGCTCGACGAACTCGCGGATCGACTGGTACAGCAGTCCGATCTGGAGTTGGACGAACGCCCCCGCGAGAACGAGGAGAACGATCAACACCGTGAGCGTCGCGCTGTAGAACATCCCGACTGCGAGCACCGCCGCACCGACGAACGAGACGGCGAACACCGGTCGTCGTCGCTGTGCCAACACCGTATCGGAGACCCACCCGCCAGCGGGGCGAGCCACCACCCCGACGGCGGGGAACAGCGCTACGAACGCGCCGCTCTCGGCGAGTGAGACGCCGAACCGTTGGCTGACGTACGTCGGCAGCCACGAGTTGAATACCATGTACAGCGCGTAGCCGAGCACCGTGACGACGACGACCAGCCACACGTTCCGGTTCCGCACCACGCGCTCGAACGCCGCCCGAGTCACTGGCTCTCTCGACGTCTCGAACCGTCGCACGCGACCGGCAGCGACGTAGAACAGCAGTGTCGTCACGACCACCGCGCCGCCGAAGACGGGGAACACGCCCGGCCAGCCGACGACCTCCGCGATACGGGGTGTTCCGAGCTGTCCGAGTGCGTACCCCGCAGGATAGCCCGAGATGATCACCGACGTTGCCGTCGCCCGGCGATCCGCCGACACTGCGCTCGCCGCGACGTCGATACTCGCAACCCACAGGACGAACATCCCGACACCGGCGAGCAGTCGCGTCCCGATCAACAGCGTGACTGTTCCCTCACTCGCAGCGACCCAGTCGCCAACACTCCCGAGCAGGAGAACGACTGCTGCCGCTGGAACGGTCACTCGCGTCTCGACGCGGTCGAGCAACGCCCCGATTGGGATGCCGACGACCGTCGCAGCGACCTGCGGCATCGAGACGAGTGCGGCCGCGGTGGCCTCGGTGACGCCGAGATCGGTCATCACTAACGGGAGAATACTGGCTGGCGTGATCAGATACGCACCGACGAAGAGGAGTACGAGCCACCCGGCGGCGATCGTCGCGTTTCGCCACGCCGAGGGACCGACGAGCTGACTCGCACCGGTCAGTTTGACATTCGACACACATTCGGTGGGAACTGGGTGTGAATAATATTGTCGATCACGCGCTCACCCGACGGTCGCCGACGACTGCTGCCGTCACACAGACAGCGACGACGGTCGGATTCTACGGCAACGACGGCGGAAGTAGTGACCCGCGAGACGACCAGCCACAAGACTGATTCGGCCGGGGCAGTCGACGTTCGAGTATGCTCGATGCCGAATTCGAGGTGTGTACAGATTGTGGAAATCTGCACGTGGAAGAGGGTCCCGGTCCTCGTCACGTCGACGAGTGTGCGGTCTGTGGCGGTCACGTGACGGATCTCGAACTGGACGATCTGGTGGGACTGTGACCCTCGTCCGACAGCCAGAGAGACGACGGACGCTTCGACGCCGCGCACCGTCACAGCCGTGACCACTGTCTGTCACGTCGCCTCCACCTCGAACTGGAATTCGGACGCCGACGAGTACCGCCACGAGTCACGAGAGTCGGAGGAGTTCGTTCACTGCTCGGAGCCACAGCAGCTTTCACTGTTCGCAGCAGGTTGCACGCATGGGAATCGAAGTAGCGGACATCGACCCAGAGCGGTTTCTCGAAGACGTGGAGATGCGCGTCGGCACCGTCGTCTCTGTCGACCCGTTTCCGGAGGCACGTAAAGACCTGTACAAGTTGGTCGTCGACTTCGGAACGGAGAGGCGGCAGAGTGCCGCGGGGCTGACCGAGAACTACACCCCAGAAGAGCTCGAAGACCGACAGGTGCTGGCGGTGGTGAACCTCGGCACGGTGACAGTCGCGGGCTTCGAGAGCGAGTGTCTGGTCACCGGTGTCGACGACGCGGACGGGACGGTCGTCCACCTCCAACCCGAGCGCGAAGTGCCAGACGGGACACGGCTGTACTGATCCGCAGGCTCTTACCGAACTGAGTGATACGGTCGTGCGTAGATCGTTACCGCCGGCGACTGATAGAGAGCACCGCAGCGACGTGATACCGCCCGATACCGCAGAAGTCACCTACGCACGACCGTATAAAACAGGTTGGCGAAAGAGCGAAGATGTTCAGCTCTCGCCACAATTCAGGATTTCTCCACACCGACTCTCGTCGATCGGTTCGAGCGAGCGGCAGACGAGATCTCGGGGTTCGATGCCGCTCTGGACAACCACTCACAGACGAGAGCGGCGAACTTCGAATTATAAAACTTCGAACACGTTGTGAGCGCGTCGTCCGAGCCACAGTAACCGGCCGGGGAGGACGGCTCGGTCGAGCAGTCAGACACGCGGCAGCGACCGGACGACTCGGAGCCGGCAACACCTATTTTTGCCAGCAGTCGTTACGACGTTCCATCGATGGACGCGACAGACAGCCTACCCGAGGCCGCAGAAACAGTGATCGTGGGAGCGGGAATCGTCGGTTGCAACCTCGCGTACCAGTTGACGAAGCTGGGGCGCGAGGACGTGGTCGTCGTCGACCAGGGGCCGATGCCGACCACTGGGGGCTCTTCGACACACGCGCCGGGGATCATGTTCCAGACGGCAGAGCCGAAGGAGCTCTCGCAGTTCGCCAACTACAGCCGACAGGTGTACAGTGACCTCGAAGGCGCAGACGGGCAGCAGGCGTACAACGAGACGGGCGGCATCGAGGTTGCTCGCAGCGAGGAGCGGATGGCGTTCCTCCAGCGACGCGTCGAACACGCGAAGGCGTGGGGGATTCCGGACCCGCAGATCCTCTCGCCCGAGGAGGTCACCGACCACCTCCCACTGGTCGACGAGAGCCAGATCCTCGGGGGCTACTACTCCCCGACGGACGGACAGGTGTCCGGCGTCGTCGCCTGTGACGCGCTCGCCCGGGAGGCGATCGACCGTGGCGCACAGTTCGTCCCGCACACGCGGACGGAGGACGTACACACTGCCGGCGGCGAGGTGACGGAAGTCGTCACGGAGAACGGCACCATCGAGTGTGACGAGGTTGTCGTCGCAACGAACATCTGGGCCCGGCAGTTGGGCGAGAAGCTGGGGGTCCACCTTCCGATCACGCCAGTCGAACACCAGTACACGATGACGGAGTCGTTGGACGAGCTCGCAGACAACGCGGTGGACGTGACGGACCACCCGTTGTTCGAGAACTACGAGAACGTCTCCGGCGAGAAGGCGACACGTCTGTTGACCGGACCGGATCGGCCGATCCTCCGGGATCAGGACAACGCGATGTACTACCGGACACACGGGGACGCCTACGGGATCGGGTCGTACAACCACGACCCCATCGTCCCGGACCCACAGGAACTCGGCGGCAACGACCCCGACGGCGAGCAGGGGTCCGTCCACGAGTTCACCGAGGAGCACATGAACACGGCCACCCACCCCGACCGGCCGCACAAGGCTCCACGGCAGGCGAGCGACGAACTCCTGCCGGCGACCGCCGGGAAGGAGCTGGAGTTCAAGTACAACGGCATGTTCGCAGAGTCGCCCAACGGGCTCCCGGTGATGGGTCCCGTCGAGCAGTACGACGGGCTGTGGACCGCAGCGGCGATCTGGGTCACCCACGCCGGCGGCGCGGCGAAGGCGCTCGCAGAGTGGATGGAGAACGGCGTCCCGCGGCTCGACGACGGACCGATCGACGTGTCACACTGCGACGTGAACCGGTTCGACGACCACGAGGGGAGCTGGAACTTCGCCCGCGACATCGGCGCGGAGGAGTACCGGATCGTCTACAATATCATGCACCCCAAGTGGGTGTGGACGGAGCACCAGCGCGACATCCGGCGGACGCCGATGTACCACTCCCACAAGGAACTCGACGCGGAGCTGTGGGCCGAGGCCGGCTGGGAGGAGCCACAGTGGTTCGAGTCGAACGCGGACCTCGTCGAACAGTACGAGGACCAGATCCCCGAGCGCAACGGCTGGGAGGGTGAGTACTGGTCACCCATCGAGGGCGCAGAGGCGCTGAACGTCCGCGAGAACGTCGGCTTGCACGACATGACCTCGTTCAACAAGATGGAGGTCGTCGGAGCCGATGCCGGCTCGTTCGTCCAGCGGCTCTGCACGAACGACGTGGACATCGACGTGGGCGAAGTCAAGTACACGCTGATGTGCAACGAGGGCGGCGGCGTCCGCGCCGACATCACCGTCACGCGGACGGACGAGAACCGCTACCTCCTGTTGACGACCGGCCGCGAGGTCGGGAACAACCACGTCGCGTGGGTGCGGACGAACGCGCCAGACAGCGTCGTCGTCAACGACGTGACCTCCAGTCTGGCGGCGATGGTGTGTACCGGCCCGAAGGCGCGGAGAGTGCTCTCGAAGGTGACGGACGTGGATCTGTCGGACGACGCGTTCCCGTTCTTCACCAGCCAGCAGTTCTTCGTGAAGAACGTTCCCGTCACGGCACTGCGGGTGTCGTACGCGGGTGAACTCGGCTGGGAGCTGTACACACCCTCCGAGTACGGTGAACGGCTCTGGGAGATTCTGCTGGAGGCCGGCGAGGAACACGGTCTCCGCCCGTACGGCAACGGCGCGCTCGACGCGCTCCGCATCGAGAAAGGGTTCCGCCTGTGGGGACAGGACCTCCACACGGAGCACACCCCGTACCAGGCGGGTCTCGGCTGGGCCGTCGACATGGACACTGACTTCATCGGGAAGGAGGCGCTGGAGGCCTCACAGGCACCGGAGGCCGCCGCGGCCGCAGACGGCGGCGAGGGAGCCAAACAGGTCGCCTGTCTGACCCTCGACGACGAGGACGCGGCGATCCTCCGGAACCGCCCGGTGCTCGACGGCGACGAGACGCTCGGGTACGTCCACAGCGCCGAGTACGGCTACACCGTCGGCTCCTGTGTCGCGTACAGCTACCTCCCGCCGGCGTACGCCGATCCCGGCACCGAGGTGGAGATCTTGTTCGAAGGTGACCGCTACACAGCGACAGTGCGCGAAGAGCCGCTGGTCTGATCCGGCTGACGGAGTTGTCCGCTGGTCTGCTCCAGCGAACCGAACTGTCTGCGGTTCGCGTCAGCTGTTCACGGTTCACGTCCTCGGTCGCGCGTGATCCCGACGACGCCCGGCTGGAGGGCGTGTCGTTCCTCCACTTCTCACACTGTTGTCAGGCTGTGGTTCCAGTCAGTGCGCGGGGGTTACCCGTGGTTCCGAGTCGGCACGGCGCTCACTGCCCACCGGAGTCGCCGAGCCCGAAGCCGACAGAACCGGCTCGAGACGGGCTGTGAACTCGAACGAGACGCCCTCGCGTCACAGCAGGTCTGGACAGCAGTCCGACGGCGCGGCCAGAACGACGTGGCAGAGCCGGACACGGCCACCCCGTTTCAACGACTCCGAGATTCCTGTGAGTCTGGACTGGCGTGAGGTTTTATCACGGACTTTCACGCTACTGGCGATTGAGTATGTGGAACCGAGCCACAGTTCGGAGACAGCCACTCCGGAAACGAACGCGTCAGCTAGTGTCGCCACGCGCGGGTGATCGACGATGAGTTCGAAGGAACTCCCAGCGTCCGCAGAGACAGTCGTCCTCGGGGCGGGGATCGTCGGAAACAGTCTCTCGTACCACCTCGCACGCTACGGCCGCGAGGACATCGTCCTGATCGACAAGGGTCCGCTCCCGGACCCGGGCGGCTCGACCGGGCACGCGTCGAACTTCCTGATGCCCGTCGAGCACTCGAAGGAGATGACCCACCTGACGCGACGGAGTATCGAGCAGTACAAAGACTTCGACACGTTCACCAACAGCGGCGGGATCGAGGTCGCCCGCACGGCGGAGCGTGTCGAGGAGCTGAAACGTCGCGTCCAGTCGGCGAAGGCGTGGGGAGAGCCAGCCGAGCTCCTCACCCCGGAGGAGGTCGAAGAGAAGGTACCGTACGTCAACACGGACATCATCGAGGCCGGGTTCTACAGCGAGGGAGCCGGCACCTGTGACCCGCTGCGTGCGGGTGAAGTGATGCGCGAGCGGGCAGACGCCATCGCGTCCGGGGAAGTCGACCCCGACGAGGTGAGCGACGTCGACCCCGAACACGTCGGCGACGCGGAGCCCGACGGCGGCGTGCAGGTGCAACGCGAGCAGTCTAGCGAGGGCGGGCTCCACGTCTCGCCGAACACGGAAGTCCTCGACATCCACGTCGAGGGCGGCGAGGTCCAAGCGGTCGAGACGGATCGTGGCACAGTCGAGGCCGACGAGGTCGTCATCGCGGCCGGGCTGTGGAGTCCGAAGCTCGCAAAGATGGCGGGCGTCGAGATTCCGCTCACGCCGGCCGTCCACCAGATGGTGAGCGTCGGGCCGATCTCCTTCTTCGAGGACTACGAGGGTGAGATCTCCTTCCCGGTCGTTCGGGACATGGACACCCAGATGTACGAGCGCCAGCACGGCAACGACCTCGAAGTCGGCTCCTACCAGCACCGACCGATCCTGTGGGACGTCGACGACGTGCCGTCCATCGACGAGGCTCCGCTGTCGCCGACGCAGCCGCCGCTGACGGACGACGCCTTCGAGCAGTCGATGGAGGACGCCTTAGAGATCGTCCCGGAGCTGTTGGACGACCCAGACGCCGGTGTCCGCCACGAGATCGACGGGCTCCTGTCACAGACGCCGGACGGCGCGCCGCTGCTCGGGCCGCTGCAAGATGTCGACGGGCTGTGGTCTGCCGCTGCGGTCTGGATCAAGGAAGCGCCCGCAATCGGCGAGGCAGTCGCCCAGCAGATGACACGCGGCTGGTCGGACATCGACATCCACGCGTCGGACGTGAACCGCTTCTACGAGTACGGCACCTCACGCGAGTTCGTGAAGAACCGCTCACACGAGGGGTACCAGAAGATCTACGGGATCGTCCACCCGGCAGAGCAGTGGCAGTCCTCGCGGCCGCTGCGGACCAGCGCGTTCTACCACCGACAGGACGAGCTGGACGCCCGGTTCTTCGAGGCGGCCGGCTGGGAGCGGCCACAGTGGTTCGAGTCCAACCGCGATCTGCTGACGACGTACAACTCCGAGCTCGCGGATCTGATGCGGCCAAACGAGTGGGACTCTCGGTGGTGGTCGCCGATCATCCTCGCCGAACACCTCCACATGCGTGACAACGTGGGGCTCGTCGGCGACATGGGCTTCTGTATCTTCGATCTGATCGGTCCCGGCGCGACGGAGTACGTCGAGCGGATGGCCGTCGGCCGGATGGACGTGGACGTGGGGAAGTCCGTCTACACGCCGATTCTCGCGGAGAACGGCGGCTTCGTGTCGGATCTCTCGGTCGTCCGGCTCGGCGAGAACAGCTACCGTGTGATCACCGGCGGCGCGGCCGGCGGCTCCGACAAGGCGTGGTTCCGGAGCCACCTCCCCGACGACGGGTCGGTTCAGATGGTCGACCGCTCGTCGTCGCTGGCGACGCTCGGCGTCTGGGGTCCCGAGGCGCGGAACCTCGTCGACTCCGTCACCGAGGAAGACATGTCCCACGAGGCGTTCCCGCCGTACACGGCCCAGGAGATCACTATCGGCGAGGTCGACGCGTGGGCGCTGCGGATCTCCTACGTCGGCGAACTCGGCTGGGAGATCTACGCCCCGATGGAGCAGGGCCAGCGGCTCTGGGACACCCTCTGGGAAGCCGGTCAGGACCACAACGTCCGTCCCGTCGGGATGGGCGTGTACGGCACGACCGCCCGGATGGAGAAGGGCTACCGGCTGTACGGCCATGAACTCGAGCTTGAGTACAACCCCGCGGAAGCGGGGCTGACGTTCCACGGCGTGAAAGACGCCGACTTCGTCGGGAAAGAGGCGTACGCCGAGGCCATCGAGGAGGAGAACACGGCGACGCTGTGTACCCTCTCCGTGGACGATCACGTGTCTTCGGACGGCGAGCGTCGGTTCATGCTCGGCAACGAGCCGATCCTCGACGCAGACGGCGAGGAGGTGCTCGTCGACGACGAAGGGCGGCGGTCGTACGTGACCAGCGCCGGCACCGGGCCGACCGTGGGCAAACACCTCCTGATGGCGTACCTCCCACAGGAGTACGCCGAGGAGGGGACCCAGCTCACAGTCGAGTACATGGGTGAACAGTACCCCGTCACCGTCGAGGTGGCCGGCAGTCGTCCGCTGTTCGACCCGAGCAACGAACGGATTCGGAGCTAATGGAGCAACTCGTGAACACACCACAGAGCCAACGATGACACCACGGAGCAAACGATGGACACACTAGCCTGCGTGAAGCGCGTCCCGGACACGGGTGCGAAGATCGTCCTGACGGACGACAACCAGTCGATTGACACGAGCAACCTCGGGTTCACGATGAGCCCGCACGAGGAGTGTGCGCTGGAGGAGGCCATCCAGATCGCCGAAGAGACGGGTGGCGAGACGACAGCGCTGACGCTGGGGCCGCCGGAGGCGGACGAACAGCTCCGGACGGCGCTGGCGATGGAGGCAGACGAGGCCGTCCTGCTGGAGACCGACGGCGACGAGTGGGGGCCGCAGGACACGGCCGCGGCTATCGCAGCCCACGTCGAGTCGTCGGACGCGGAGTACGACCTCCTCCTGTTCGGCAACGAGGCGGCCGACACCGCGAACCACCAGGTGCCGATCCACGTCGCCGAGCGGCTGGATCTCCCGGCAGTGACGAGCATCAAGTCGCTCGACGTGGCGGACGGCACCGCAGTCGCCCGTCGGGAGGTTCCCGGCGGCGAGGAGGTGTACGAACTGCCGCTGCCGGCAGTGATCACCGTGAAGGAGGGGCTCAACGAGCCGCGTTACCCTTCGATTCGTTCGAAGATGCAAGCTCGGAAGAAGCCAGTCGAGGAAGTCCAGCCGGAGCGTGCGGGACTCGACCAGCTGGAGATGGTCGAACTGGAAGCCCCCGAGCGGGAAGAGGGGGCTGCCGAGATCCTCGGTGAGGGTCCCGAGGCAGTCGACGAGATCGTGCGTGTGATGCGCGAAGAGGTGGAGGTGTTGTGACTGTGCTCCTCACACTCGTCGAACACGACGACGGCGAGCCGGCGGAGTCGTCACTGGAGATGCTGTCGCTGGCCCGCGACATCGCCGAGGCCGACCCACGCGAGGAGACGGCGACAGTCGAGGCGGTCGTCTTCGACGACGCCGGCGGTGCGCCCGGGGACCAGCCGGGCGACGGCGAGGTCGTCGCGGAACGGCTCGGCGACTACGGCGTCGAGACGGTCCACGTCGTCACACACGACCGGCTCGACCGCTACGCTCCAGAGGCGTGGGCCGAGAGCGTCGAACAGCTCGTCGTGGAGCGGGAGCCAGCAGCCGTCGTTGCACCGGGGACTGACCGCGCTCACGAGGTGTTGGCGCACGTCTCCGCGAGTCTCGGACAGACGATGGCCGCCAACTGCACCGCGGTCGAGGTCGACGACGAGGGGACGTACAGCCTCACCCGGCAGCGCTGGGGCGGCACACTCACCGAACACGCCGAACTGTCGGGCGAGACGAAGCTGGTGACCACAGCCGAACACGAGCTGGCAGCCGAACCGGCCGCAGAGCCGGTCGAGGTGTCGACGGCCGCGTTCACTCCCTCGCTGGACGACGAGCAGTTCCGGGTGGAGGTCGCCCGGTACGAGGAGTCCGACGAGGAGGGCGTTCCACTCGGCGAAGCCCGCGTCGTCGTCAGCGGCGGTCGCGGTGTCGACGGAGCAGAGAACTTCGATCAACTGGAGGAGCTCGCGGACCACCTCGGCGGTGCAGTCGGCGCGTCGCGCGCCGCCGTCAACGAGGGGTGGCGACCGCACGACGACCAGGTCGGCCAGACTGGCGCGAAGATCGCCCCCGACCTCTACATCCCCGCTGGAATCAGCGGTGCCGTCCAACACATGGTCGGCTGTAAGGGTGCAGAGAACATCCTCGCCATCAACACTGATCCGGAAGCGGCGATCATTCAGAAGGCCGAGTACGCCGTCATCGGCGACCTCCACGAAGTCGTTCCAGAGCTGAACGACACGCTCGCGGACGCCTGATGGGAGTGGAAGCCAGCGTACGGGCAACAACCACGTCACGGTAGCAGCCCGACGAGCCGGGGGCGGTCACAAAGTTTTCGTCGGGAGAATCTAACCTAGAAATACGATGGTTCCCGCACTCTCCAGACGCCGTGCGCTCCAGCTCTGTGCTTCGACAGTTGCCCTGTCGACTGCAGGCTGCGCCTCGTCGCCTGCGGAACCCACCGGTCCAGACCGAGCGGTCTCTTCGCCCGAACCACGACCGCTCGACTCGTGTCCGACGGACGAGGAGCCGTCTGCGGACGAGTGGCCGACGGTCGGATACGACGCCCGAAATACGGGAGCAAATCCGGACACGACTGGTCCGAAGAACGAGGTCACAGAGCGCTGGACGTTCGAAACCGGTAATTGGGTTCAGAGCTCTCCAGCTGTAGCCAACGGCACCGTCTACGTCACGAGCCGCGACCGGACTGTCTACGCACTCACTGCGTCGGAAGGGAGCGAACAGTGGCAGTTCGAGACTGGTATTGCCGAGACGGACGCAGAAGACACCGTACCGAGTGAGGCAGGGATGCGTTCCAGTCCCACAGTCGTCGACGGGACCGTGTACGTCGGCGGTGGAAACGACGAAGTGAGGCGACGAGACGGTGTCGTCGAGCGCGTCGACAACCACAATTACTTGTACGCACTCGACAGCGAAACAGGTGATCTAGAGTGGAAGTTCCAACCGGAGGCAGAGACGGAGTCCTCGCCGACAGTGATCGGAGATGTCGCTTACTTCTGTTGTACAGCTGGGAACGTGTACGCTGTCGACACAACCGACGGGAGTCAGCGGTGGCAGTTCACTGTCGACGACGAGTCGACCGACGGGATCACCGGAACACCAGCAGTTGCGAACTGTACGGTGTTCGTCGGCAGCTGGGGTGGCACTCTCTGTGCGCTCGACGCGCGTGACGGCTCCGTCGAGTGGCGGTACGAGACTGACGAGGCAGTGAGCGCGTCGCCTGCTGTCCACGACGGAACCGTCTACGTCGGCGTCAATGGAGACGGATCTGTGGTGGCGGTCTCGGCCGAAGACGGTGAGGTAGAGTGGAGGTACTCGACCGACGGCGCTGTCGTGGCGAGCTCACCAGCCGTCGCCGACGGCGTCGTCTACGTCGGTGACTACGGTGTCGGGTCGCTCGAGGCGATCGACGCTCACTCTGGGGAAGCGGTGTGGACCGCGAGTACACCGGGATACATCTGGTCTTCTCTTGCGGTCGTCGACGGAGTCGTCTACGCATCCGATCTGAGAAACACGGTGTACGGCTTCGATGCTGCCGACGGAACCGAACTGTGGCGGTTCGAGACGGGCGGCGCTGTGCGGTCCTCCCCCGCAGTTGTCGACGGGACTGTCTACGTCGGAAGCGACGATCAGAACGTATACGCGCTGACTGGAGCGTCGCTCTCTCGTTCGCCGACAGGATCAGGCGGTCGACGAACCGAACCCCGGAAGACACAAATCCGTGCGTGACCAGGTGTAGCCGTGGCTTCGGAACACCGGACCGCTGCCGACAGCGGGCGCGAGAGCCGGCAGCCCGTCACAGACGGTGGCCGTGGGAGTACGGCAGGTAGCAGCCGTCGCGGCTGCCGAGTCGCGGCAGACGGTGGCCGGGACAGCAGTCGCTCGGAGGGTCCGGTGCGCGTCGAACCGGGGGATATCTCTGTCGCAGACGAGGTCGCAGACCTGTGGGTGCGGCTGGCGAGTGACCAGCGTCGGTACGGCTCACACCTCCTGCCGGAGTCGAACCGACAGCTCGCGCGCGACTCGGTCGCCCAGCACGCGGTCACCGGCGGACTGTTCGTCGCGCGCTGTGGCGACGAACTCGTCGGGTTCGTCACGTTCTCTAAAGAGCAGGGCGACTACGACGTGGACGCGAGTCGCGGGCTCGTTCACGACCTGTTCGTCTGTCGATCGCACCGCGACGAGGGTGTCGGCGGGCGGCT
>CAKZQY010000250.1 GCA_937142015.1 uncultured Halobacteria archaeon | reverse complement strand
CCCGGGTTCGATGGCTTGTGACCGACAGTATACTGTAACGACTGTGAGGCCCATCTGATCCTGCTGCCCGCTGTGGCGTCTCGCCGGCGACTGTCGGCTATCGCGGACGACCCTCGGCAAGCAGTTTTTCATCTCACGTCGACAACGTTCGGTATGGAGTTCGATCCGTCAGAGACGGTGCTGATCGTCGTAGACGTGCAGAACGGGTTCTGTCACCCGGACGGGACGCTCCACGCCCCCCACAGCGAGGCGGTGGTCGAGCCGGTCGTCGAACTGGCGTCGCGTGCTGGCGACGCGGGTGTCCCGGTCGTCTACACCCGAGACGTCCACCCGCCCGGTCAGTTCGACGGCAACCACTACTACGACGAGTTCGAGCGGTGGGGTGAACACGTCGTCGAGGGCTCGTGGGACGCGGAGCTGGTCGCGGACCTCCCGACAGAGGATGCGGCACACGTCGTCGAGAAACACACCTACGACGCGTTCCACGAGACGGAACTGGACGGCTGGCTCTCGGCGCGCGGCATCGAGGACGTGGTGATCTGTGGGACGCTGGCCAACGTCTGTGTGCTCCACACGGCCGGGTCGGCCGGACTGCGCGACTACCGCCCGGTGATCGTCGAAGACGCGCTCGGATTCATCGAACCAGACCACCGCGAGTACGCCGTCGAACACGCCGACTGGCTGTTCGGAGAGACGACGACCCGCGACGCGGTATCGTTCGACGGGTGAGAGACCCGACTGCCGGCGCTCGCCGTTCACACGAGCAGCCCTGTCGCCCACACCCCCAGTAGGAACGTCGCGGTCGCGGACAGCAGCGTCCGTCCGACGCGACTGCCGACGAGCACGGGGTCGACGCCCGCCCGGAGCGTGCTCGCAAGCGCCGGCAGCAGCACTGCCAGCAGTAACACGTACGTCCCCACGGCCGTCCCGAGCAGCGGTGTCGACAGCGCCGTTCCCTCTCCGGCGAGTGCTGTCGCGTCCACGCCGTCGAGGTGACTCGCCATCGCAACGGTCGCGCCACCGACGAGCGGTCCGAACACTGCGGCGGTGTTCGAGAGCGTGTCGGTCACCGTGGCGACAGATCTGCGCGCACGCTGTTCGTGGTCTCTGAGCGTGTCCAGCCGCTCTGCCTCGTCGAGTAACACGCTCCCCGCGGGCTGTCCTGTCTCCGCCGTCACGCCGAGTAACACCGCAACCGCACGCCCGGCGGGTGTCGGGGTCTCGACGAACGGCCCGTGGTCGCCACAGAACGCACGCTCGACGCCGACGCGGAGTCGCCGTCGCCGTCGCGTCGCGCGGTCGAACGCCGTCCCGACGGGACCGGGCAGGTCTGTGGCGGCTCCCGCGACTGCGGTTTCGACCGACTCGCCGTCCGCGACGCTGCGGCCGACGAGTGCGAGCGCGTCCGGGAGACCACGTTCGAGTTCGCGCACCCGCTCTCGTACCGTCCTCGCGGGGTGGAACCAGACGATCAGCCCCGTACCGACTGCGGTGCCGACTGCCGCCAGTGGTCCCGCCCACGCGGCGACGATTCGTTCCGCGACGACCCACCCAACAGCGCCGCTTGCGAGCGTCGCCACGACCGTGCGTCTACGTCGATCTGGAATCTCCGGGTGGTCACGCGGTACGCTGGGTGGCGGGAAGGCGACCGGTCGGGTGAGGAGGATACGCCCGCCAGCGACGGCGACGCCGACGGGGAGGAGCACGTCGTACGTGAGGACGAACGTCGTCGGCGTGACTGGGAGTCCAGTGACTGCGGCGGCCGGCACCGCACCGACGAGTGCGAGCGGGAGGAGCACGCCGACGGCGTACAGTCCGGTCACCGGGCCACGAATCTGGCTGGCGAACGCCGCGGCGCGCGACTCGACGGCGTCGCCGACGGTCTCGACTGCTCGGTCGAGTGTTCGCTCTCTCGACGCTTGCGGCGCGTCGACACTGGCGACGAGCAGCGCGACCGCTCTGTCGAGTGCGGGGAACCACGACTGCCACGCCTCTGCCCACGCGATCAGGCCGGCGTCCGGTCTGCCGTCGGCGGCGGCCGCGTGGCGTGCGAGCGACGCCGCGAGTGGCCCCTCGCGGACGTTCCCGGCGAACTGTGCTGCACGCTCTGGCGTCGGCGACAGGCGGAGCCGGAGTGCGAGGAGACCGACGACGCCCGCGACGGAGCCGAGTGCTCGCGTCCGCTGGAACGTCGCCAGCCACACTGGCGCGCTGTGGACGACGTGCGTGAACAGGAGTCCGACGGCCGCTGGCACCGCGACCAGCGCGACTGTCGGAACGTCGACCCGCGCTCCGAGGAGACCGAGTCCGAGAGCGCTGGCGACCGACGCGACGACACCGAGGAGGTACCCCGCCTCGACGACTGCGCTGGCGGTCACCACTCCCGTCTCCTCTCTGCCGAGTTGCAGGAACTGCACGGCTCGTTCGAGTTCACGACTCGGTGTCGCGGTCCCGGGCCACGCGCTCGCCGCACGGTGGAGCAGTCGGCTGTCGATCACGGCGACGCCTCCGTGGGTGGTCGGAGTGACACGTCTGGACTCGTCCGTCCGCTCACAGCGAGGCTCTGGATGTGGCGTGTCCGTCTGTCGAGTCGGCTCAGCGTGTCGCTGTACGACTCTGCTGGCATCGTGAGTCGTGTGAGGAGTCGACTCTCGCCGCGGTGGATCACGCCGGTCGACCCGTCTCTGTCGAACAGTGTCTGGAAGGTGGTCGTGTCGCCGTTCTCCGTCGTCGATTCCGCTCGTCCGGCTCTACTGCCCGTCTGCAGCTGCTCGTCACCGCTCGCCGACCGGGACTGCCCGTTACCGCTCGTCACCCCCGACCGCACCTCTTCGAGCGCGTGGAGTCGGTGGTCGGAGCCGAGTGTCACGACGAACTCCGTCGCAGCGAAGGCGGACGGCGGAACGCCGAGGTCGGAGACGACGCGCTCTCTCACTGCGGCTGCGCCAGTCCCGTGGATCGTTCCGAGGACAGCGTCGGCAGCCGCTCCGACGCGCATCGCCTCGTACAGCGCGCGTGCCTCCTCGCCACGAACTTCGCCGATCACGAGTGCGCCCTCACCGAGCCGGAGAGCGGTTCTGACTGCCGCGGTCGGTGTGAACGCGGTGTCGACGGCGAGCCGCTGCACGTCCCGGTCGTGGTCGTGGAGCGCGGAGATCGGGAGTTCTGGCGTGTCTTCGATCACGACTGTTCGCACTGTCGACGGAATCGCCCACAGCAGTGCGCCGAGTGTGGTCGTCTTCCCCGCGCCGCGTGGCCCGGCGACGAGACCCGCCGCCCCGCGCTCGACGGCCAGCGAGAGCAGCGCGGCCGCACGCGCCGAGAGCGTGTCGACGGCGACGAGTCGTGGGAGTGTCCACGCTGTCTCGTCGCGGTCGAGCCTGAGTGCGAACGCCGGACCGTCGCTCGCCGGCTCTGTCACGGCGGCGACGCGGACATCGCCCGCTGGCCCGGCGTCGAGTGTCGCGTCTGCGCTCGGGTCGGCTCGTGAGAGCCCGCGACCGCTCTCCGCGCGAACCCGGGAAGCGAGCGCCCGCGCGTCCGCCGCGGAGAGTCTGACGTTCGTCCGCGCCCGCTCGTCTCGGCGAGCGACCCGGACCGGTGTCTCCGGAACTGGTGCCGTGAGCCACAGGTCTGTCACGCCCGGTACCGTGAGCAGATCTGTCAGGAATCCTAGTCCACGGGTGTGTCGTCGGAGTGTCCCGATCAGCTGCTCCGTCGGGAGGCTGCGCTCCCCGACGACCGCGTGGACAGCCCGCGTCAGCGCACGTGTCCCGGTCGGGTCCGTCGACTCGTTTTGCTGGGACTCCACCGCGGTTCCAGTTGCCACGTTCTGCTGGGATTCCACCGCGGTTCCAGTTGCCACGTTCTGCTGGGATTCAACCGCAGTTCCAGTTGCCAACCGCTCGCGTGCGCGGGCCAGCGCTCGCCGTGCTGGCGGGTCGAACTCCGCAGCGGCGGGCGTGAGGTGGAGCAGTGGTCGTGTCGTCTCGGCCGCGTAGCGTCGGACGACACCGCCGGTCGGGAGCTCCCACTGGTCGGTGGGTTCCGAGTCTGGGGTCGCCAGCCGCACGCGGCCGAGTGCGCCGACGGGGGCGACTGCCGGCCCGAACACGCTCTCGTACCCGTCGACCCCGGCCGCGGACGCGCTCAGTCCAGTCTCCGCGGCGATGCGCGAGACGGGGCCGGCTCTGCCAGTCGCGGCACGCGCCGCTCCGAGCGGATCGGTCCGTACGCGGTCGGCGAGGTCGGTGTCGTGTACGGCGACCCGTTCGCGGAACCGGCCGGCGGCGACGAGCAACGCCGCGCCACGGCCGGCGTACGTCGAGACGCGCCCGGCGTGTGTGACACGAATCACGTCCGTGTCTCGACCGGTGAGCGCGTCGACGAGGCGTCGCCGGCAGGCGACCGCGCCGGCGGGGTCCCCTGCGCCGGGACAGTCCGCGGCGTCGACTGTGAGACTCACGCGGTCACCACCATCGTCGAAGGCGACTCGACACCGACAGCTCTCGTCGGCGTCTGCCGACCGGAGTCGGTCGATCTGGTCGCGGAGCACGAGGCGACTGGTCCCGTCACCGTACTTGAACCTTCGCGTCCGATCACGAGGGTCTCTGTCCCGTCGAGCAGCCGGTACGTGAGACGCAGTGTCGACTGTCGAGTGAGTCTCACGACCGGCTCGTCGTCTCCCGCTGGTGGCACGCGGAGTGTGACCGGTGTCGGGAACTGCGCCGTCGTTGTCCGCTGGCGACCGCCGACAGACGCAGCCAGTGTGACGGTCTTGCCAGTCCGACACCGGAGACGGAGGTTGTCGAGCCGGGCGGTCACGAACGACGGCGGAGGCGCGTCGAGCGCGACGAATCGGCGTGCGCTCCCGAACTCCGCACGCACCGCGGTCTCCGTCTCGACGAGGCTGACACCAGCTTTCGACAGCTGTGTCGCCGTGTGGTCGAGCGGCACAGTCGCCCGGGCGACACGTGCGTCCTCGACCGCGGGGAGTGCGACGGCGAAGAGCGCGACCGTGAGCAGGACGGCGAGGACGACTCTGATCACAATCCCTCCCGCAGCCTGTCGAGGAAGACGCGCAACTCCGAGTTCCCCTCGTCTGCTGGTTCTTGTCTCCCTCGGCTGTGGCTGTCGTTGCGGTTGTGGCTGTCGTCTCCGTCGCGGTTGTCGTCTCCGTCGTGGCTGTCGTCTCTGCCCCCTCCATCGGCAGGCACTCCGTCGGCGGCACGTCGTCGCTCGTCGACCACAGACTGGAGGCGGTCGACGGTGGCTTCCAGTCGGTCGAGACCGGCGAGGGCCGCCTCCGCGCGTCGCTCGGCGGCGTCGTCGGCAGACCGAACACCGCCGACGTACCCACGGAGGGCACGTGTCGCTGCCTCTAGTTCGAGCAGTCGGCTCTCCGTCTCGGAGTGTGCGTCTTCGAGCTCCGCCACACGTCGCTCCAACTCCGCGAGCGAGTGCTCGACGCTCGTGAGCCCCCGCTCGGTCGACTGTGGACCTGCCGTGTCTGACTGGTCGTCGTCTGGGGGTGTCGCGTCGTCTGACACGAGGGGATTGGTCCCGGCTTCCTACTTCAACCCTCCCTGTCGCCGAGGTATTGAGTGTCGTCTTCAGCCGTCGTATTTTACGTCGTCTTCAGTCGTCGTCGACGTGTTTCCCGCCGTCCCAGTCGTCGTGTGCTGCGAGTCGCTTGAACCCGGGATCGACCTCGTCGGCCTCCTGCATCACTTTCTGCGTGAGCTGGTCGAAGCCTTCGACGATTTCCGGTTTGCGCTGCATCGTCAACAGGCTGTTGGGCACGAAGCCGAGAATGTCGGCGAACGTCTCGAACTCTGACTCGAGCTCCGGGGTCTCGTCGGCTGGGAGTGGGTCGACGTGTGCCATCCGTGTCGGTGGATTCGATTCCTCCCTCCTTTGACTTCCTCCACACGACTGAAGTCCTGTCTCTTACCCACAACTGTCGGTTGCTGTGATCGGTCGATAGAGCGTTTCTTGTCGTTGATTTACCGACGGTCGAGACCGCACACGGTCACAGGCGGGAGCAGAGACGGGCTGCCGTCGAGGGTCGAATTGGTGTGCGGCCGCCGGCCGGATCTCCTCGCAGGGCGGACAACAGTGTCGAATTCTCGCGTGCGTCGTCTCTCTCGGCCGTCGACCCGCTACTCGTGCGCTGTGCGACTTGTGGGTAAGAGACAGGACTGAAGTCGTGGGATTCCCACGTTGGGATATTGTGGTTTGCACCCGACGAGTG
>CAKZQY010000249.1 GCA_937142015.1 uncultured Halobacteria archaeon | reverse complement strand
AGATGCCCAGTTGTCGGCTTCATCCGCACCCCTGAAGGGGGTGGGCTTTCGCCTCATTACCACTGTAACTGGAAAGACGACTGGACGAAGCTCGGGTCCGTAGACGCGGAGACGTGGGTGTACAACACTGATGACGATGTCAAGTCTGGCTTCATCGAGCAGTTCACCGAGGTGTACAAGAACACTAGTGAAAAGAAGTCGGACACCAACGACTACGGCGTGACTCAGCACGGCTTCACACAACCTGCCCATGACCACAGCTGGGGAAAGAAAGCACACAACGAGAGGACAAAGCAGATTCAGAACTGGAAGCGATCTGAACTGTCTCCGAATCACCTGAGCCACTCACCCGTCAAGGATAAGAAGAGCTCATTCGACACGAATATAACAGCGGGCTATGGAGCGGGTGGAATCACGATGAGTTACAACGTCCCATACATCAGAAGGGATGTTGAGTATCTGACAGAGGAACAGGTACAGACCCTCTACTACTATCCTCAGAATCCCGCTGGTCACGAGGCAAAGTACGTAGACTGCGACCATGAGCAGATCTCAATCTGGCGCACGGATCCCATATCGAGCGACAGTGAACAAATCACAACCTCTTATTATCACGGACTATTCAAAGAATTCGACGGGATCGAGTACGGCGACAGTGCGTTCAATATGCTCACACTTCACAATCTCCAAAAATAAGAAGGCTGCGTAGAAGTCTTCCACACCTCGATCTGCTTGATCTCTCTTATTCATCAAGACTGCAGCCTGTGACTGACTCTCTGGCCGCAAAATGTCAGGGTAGGCTTGAACCTCCAGTAACTGTGCCACACCTGGCCATCTCTAGCAGCGGCCTCCAAAAGCCTGCTATATATTAGATATTTTAATCATTTTCCAACGCTTCTTTTTTCCCATATATTGGGAGGTAAACTGCTCCGAACATGGCAACTGTTCCAGCAATAAATATTATAAACATTGGTACTATCTCTGTAGCATTATCTGGAATGGCGATAACCGCCACTATGGAACTTAGCAGGAGTAAAACCCCTCTCAGATAAAACTCTACTATCTCAAACTTATCATCTAGTTCGTCCATACACGCGTTTTCTTCCCTGTTCTACAAATGCTTTTCTATTTCGTATATCTCCACCTTTGATCCTATATTATTTATTTAATGTATTATGGTTATAAATAAAATATTTTAATTTTTAATGTAAAATATTAATATTTATATCTAATATGTTTACAGAGGCATCACTCCGGAGTCTCAAGCCAGCTTACCAGTTGTGTTATATAATTAATTTATTTTGTGTTTAAAATTTATTAACTGTTAGCAGTTTTTACGGGCGATCTCGCCGGACACCGGACAAACGCAGTTGGAAGCCTACGGCCAACAAACATTATCAAAACCGGTGAAACGAGAATTTCCTACAGCTTCTCTGTGTTCGATTTTAACGAGCCTCCAGACACGCTACACGGCGTCGAGTCAGCGTTCGACGACGTGGGGAACAGTCTCAGACAGTCGGCTCGCGCTGTGAGAAGGCGACGAGCTTCCCGACGACAGCGCCCGCGACCAGCAGGATACCGGCAGCGCCGACAGCCTGTCCACGGAGCGGGAGATTCGGGCCGCCGTAGAGGAACCACGCCCCCACCGCGAGACAGAGTACACCCGACACGCCGACCGCCGGCCACGGCGTCGCCGCGTACTCCGACTCCGACAGCAGGCCAGCGATACTCCCACAGAACAACAACAGCCCGGCGACTGCGACCGGGAACAGTCCGAACAGGACCCCGACTTCCGAGAGCGGGAGTCCCAACGCCACGAACAACGGCCACGGGCTGGCCGTCCGGTACTGCTCGCTCAACCCCGGAGCCTCACTCATACGCTGTGATACGGACGAGACGACCCTAAGCGCGTCGGTATCAAGCGGGTAACTTGCCGACGGTGAGGAGAGGTGACGACTCGCCGACGGTGAGGAGAGGTTGGCTTCCAGTCTCGCGGTGCCTCGGTAGTCGTCGCGGTGGGTCGCTGGTTTCGGGGTGTGTCGTCGTCGCCACACGACCGGACGCGTTTTTACCGCTGGGAGTCCTTACTGGAGTTACGATGAACGACGACAGTCAGTACGAGGTTGCAGTCGTCGGCGGCGGTCCGGCGGGACTGACAGCAGCGCTGTACACGACTCGGTTGGGTCACGACACTGTGTTGATCGACCGCGGCGGGGGACGTGCTGCGATGATGCAGGACACGCACAACGTTATCGGCGTGACGGAGGAGACGAGCGGGATGGAGTTCCTCCAGACGGGCCGCGAGCAGGTTGCGAGCTACGGCGGAGACACGGTTCGTGGGTTCGTCTCGGAGATCGAGCAGACCGGTGGGGACGCAGAGAGCGACAGCGAGAGCACGTCCGACGGCGAGGGGACAGCGTCGGGTGACGACAGCCCGCGTTTCACACTGACGGCCGGCGGCGACAGCTACGGCGCGGACTACGTCGTGTTGGCGACAGGCTTCTCGGACGAGCGGCCAGACCCGCCGTTGCCACGGACGGGGCAGGGGCTCCACTACTGTCTCCACTGTGACGCGTACATGTTCGTCGACGAGCCGGTGTACGTGATGGGGACGGGTGAGGCGGCAGCCCACGTCGCCATGATCATGCTCAACTTCACCGACGAGGTCGACGTGCTCACGCGCGGCGAGGAGATCGAGTGGAGCGAGGAGACGGACTACCAGCTCCGCAACCACCCGGTCGAGGTGATCGACACGGAGATCGAGGGGATGAGCAAAGACGACAACGGCTGGCTGGAGTCGTTCGAGTTTGCCGACGGCACCACCCGCGAGTACCGCGGCGGGTTCCCGATGTACGGCTCCGATCACAACGCGGACCTCGCGGACCAACTCGGCGTCGAGCGCAACGACGACGGCACGATTGCGGTCGACGACCACGGGTGGACGAGTGTCGACGGTGTCCTCGCGGTCGGCGACATCGTCCCCGGCCACAACCAGATTCCGGTTGCGATGGGACAGGGAGCGAAAGCCGGGATCGGAATCCACTACGAGGCCCGCGAGTTCCCACGCTCGACGGCGGAGATCGAGGAGCACGGCCCGGTGACACAGGCCGACGTGCCAGCCGTCTCACAGGACCTGCTGGAGACGGCCGTGACTCACGAGGGCCACGCCGCCGGCCCGCGTGTCGAGTCGGGCGCGGACGGCGAGACGGAGGAGACTGAGGCTCCCGCCGACGACTGATCTTGCGTCGTCCGCCGACCGGCCTCACGTCGTCCGCCGGTCGACCACACATCGTCCGCCAGTCGACCACACGTCGTCTGTTGACCGACCTCGTAGTCGTCGACCCGACAGTGTACTCAGAGTGACCCACTGCGTGGGAATTCGAAGAACCTACAGGGGGGGTCACCAACCACTCGGGGGACGTGACTGCACTCGCACACTACCGCCGGTTCGTCTGGTGGACGATGGAGGGGTTCGGTGTCGACGACTCGTTGGGCGGGAAGCTACTCTTGGCGGCGGCGGTGCAGTTCGCTGTCTCCGTCGCGCAGGCTGTCATTCCGACCGTCTTCTCTGGCTTGCTCCGTATCGAGGCCACGCTGGTCGGGTTCGTGCTCGCGGCCGTCGCGTTCGGCACCACGGTGCTGATCGCACGCGAGGAGATCGTCCGACCCATCGAGCGGCTGGAGGCGGCGGCCAGTCGGATCGCCGACGGGGAGGTGGCTGTCGACCTGCCCGAGACGGACCAACGGGACGAGGTCGGAGCCCTCGTCGACGCGTTCGGCGAGATGCAAGCCACACTGGAGACGACCGCCGAACAGGCGGACGCGCTGGCGGCGAGTCAGTTCGACGCGCCGGTGCTCGACGAACAGATCCCCGGTCGGTTCGGTCGGACGCTCGACCAGATGACACGCGGTCTCCAGCGGCACATCGAGCGGATCGAGTCCGACAGAGACCAGTTCCGTCTGCTCAACCACCTCGTCTGTCACGACGTGCCGAACCTGCTGAACGTCGCCGACGGCCGACTCGGGCTGGCGCGTGAACGTGCCGACCCACACGTCGCCGAGCAGCTGGACGTGGTTGCCGAGCAACTGGACGAAATCGAGTCGATCACCACCACTGTGAGTCGACTCGCCAACGAGGCGACTGTCGAACGTGTCGACCTCGTCGACGTGCTGCGCGACCGCGCGAACCACGTGCGGAACTCCTTCCCCGAGGCGACGGTCGAGACTCACCTCCCCGGGAAATCGGTGGACGTGTGGGGGAACGATCTCCTCGTCACTGTCTTCGAGAATCTGCTGTCGAACGGGGTCGAACACGACGACAGTGACGACCCCCACGTGACTGTCACGCTGGAGGTCGACGACAGTGACCCACAGGTCGACGACGGTGACCCACAGGTCGACGACGGCCGACCGACTGACGACACGGCGCAGGCCGACGGTCGGTGGGCGACAGTCACCGTCGCAGACGACGGGCCCGGCATCGAAGTTCCGTCCGACGCCGGACTCTTCGAGCAGCTGGACCCCGGCACCGGGCTCCACATCGTCCACACGGTCGTCGGACGGTTCGGCGGCGAGATCGACCTCGTCGAGACCGGGCCAGCTGGGACGACCTTCCGCGTCCGCTTCCCGATTGCCGACCCCGAGCGTGAGAAGCCCGAGGAGACTGTCCGGCGGCTGTCTGCCCGGACGTGATCGGGTCGTGCGTAGAGATTTTCGAGTGGGGTACGGAGTACCGGACGGTACCGCGTTGGTACTGCACCTGTGAGTCGAGCCGGCGGTAACTATCTACGCACGACCCTGTGAGACAGCGAGCTGGTCGATCTCGATCCGCAGATACAGAACCCCACCCGTCGTACGTGGCAGTCGTGACAGTGATGGAGTTCGCGCGGATGGACGCGCCGACCGTCTCCACGGCGTCGACAGTCGGAGCAGCCTCGCGTCTGCTGACCGCAGAGAACGTCGGGAGTGTGGTCGTCGTCGACGAACGGCGTCGTGTCGTCGGGATCGTCACCGACCGCGACGTGGTGAGTACGGTCCAGTCGGGGAGAGACTTGGCGTCGACGCCAGTCGAGGAGGTGCTGTCGCCGACACCGACCGTGTCGACGGACGCGAACGTGGCCGGCGCTGTCGCGGCGATGGCAGAGTCGGACGGCTCTGTCCTCCCCGTCGTGACCGAGGAGGGCCGACTCCGGGGTGTGATCACGCTGGACGATCTGCTCGTCCTGCTGTCTGACGAGCTCCAGTCCTTCGCCAGCGAGTTCGACGGAAGCTCCCCGGAGGATTGAGGTCCTCCCGTACCTGAAGACGTTGCACTCGCTGGCTGAGAGTTTCAGGTGAGACAGACGCTTTCGGGGACTGAGCGCGACGCGTCAGTCGTCTGCGGTCGAGCGCGACACGTCAGTCGTCTGCGACCGTCGAGACGGACTCCGCCGAGCTGTTCCGCGACCGCCAGAATCCGTGGAGGTACGCGCCGAGGAACATTCCGGCGAACGCCCACAGAATCGGGAGATTCCCGACGCCGAGGCTGGCGTAGGCCGCTCCCGGGCAGATGCCCGAGATGCCCCAGCCGACGCCGAAGACGACGCCACCGACGACGACGTTGCGGTCCATCGACTTCACGCGGCGGGTGTAGACGTCGCCAGTCAGCGGCGCGCGGTCGAGGAACCTCGGCGCGGCCCAGAAGACGACCCCCGAAACCACGGCCGCGCCGCCCATCACCAGCACGAGCCCCAAGTCGTCGAACTGGAGGAAGTCGACGACGACCTCCGGGCGCGCCATGCCGCTGTAGGCCAGCCCGAATCCTTGGATCAGGCCGCCGAGAACGATCAGCGGGTAGAACAGCGGGTGTCGATCCGGCGAACTGCTCACGGCGACACCCCCGCGAGTTGGACGACAGCGGCCGTCAGAATCGCCACCCCGACGAACAGGATCACGTTCACAATCGAGGTGTGGGAGGCGGAGCCCAGTCCACAGACGCCGTGGCCCGCGGTACAGCCCTTCCCGAGTCTCGTGCCGATCCCGACGAGAATTCCGCCGAAGAACAGTCGCCACCACTGGACGCGCGTGACGAACGCGCCAGGGTCCAACAGGAGTCCCCAGACGGCTGCGCCGGCGACGATGCTCACCGCGAACACGACCCGCCAGTCCCGCGAACGGAGGAACCGCGGGCGTTGGAACCGCTCCTGCCCGGAGACGTACGACAGCGTGGTTTCGAGGAACGTGCTGTTCCCCGGGATGATCGCCGTCCCGAGGTAGATCACCGCGATGCCAGCCGCGACCATCACCCCGCCAACCGCGTACTGTGTGACCCCCCGCGGGAACAGCTCGCCCATCTGTAATGGCGTCGCCCACAGAGCCGGTGCCGCCTGTGCCGCGACGGCCCGTACCCCGAGTAACGACTCGTGAGTCGGAGTCATTCGACTCTCGCTTGTGCCGCTACTGCAATAAGGCTTCACATCTACAATTTCGCTGACGACTCGCAGCCACAGACGAATGGCCACGGCTCTTTTGAGCCGTCTAATACCGCCTACAAGCGCTATTCTAGGATTTTGCCCTCTCCGCGGACGGCGTCGTCGGCTGGTGAGAATTTCACAATACATACGACAGAGTTTTGTGTCCGGGGGTCTCAGGAGGAGGTGAATGAGTTCGACAATCGACGCGGCGGAGACGCTCGACGTGAAGGGGAAGAACTGTCCGATGCCGGTGGTCGAGACCAAGCAGGCGGTCGACGACCTCGGGGCAGGCGAGGTGTTAGAGGTGTTGGCGACCGATCCCGGGAGCGTGAACGACATCGCGGGGTGGGCGAGTTCCACGGCGGAGGTCGAACTCCTCGATCAGGTCGAGGGGGAGGAGGTGTACCGCCACTACGTCGAGCGGACAGCCTGACGATGAGCACGGACACGCCAGCGCCGGAGGAGCCGTCACGGGCGGACCTCGCGGCACGCGTCGAGGAGCTAGAGGCGGAGTTGACAGACGTGACTGCGGAGCTGTCGGAGCTCCGGACGGAGGCAGCCGACGCGGCGCAGGCGGCAGCCGAGGCCACCGAGACAGCGGCCGAGGCGAGCGAAGCGGCAGCAGACGCCGCCGAGAACAGCGAGCAGATGGTGATCGTCGCGACGCAGGGGACCCTCGACATGGCGTACCCGCCGTTGATCCTCGCGTCGACAGCCGCCGCGTTCGGCTACGACGTGACAGTGTTCCACACGTTCTGGGGGTTGGAGGTGCTCCACGAGGAGCACGCCGGCGAGTTGGAGCTGAGCGCCGTCGGCAATCCCAACCTCTCCGTGCCGAACGCCGTCGCAGCGCTCCCGGGGATGGACGCCGTCACCACGCGGATGATGCGCCGGAAGATCGAGGCCAACGAGGTCGCCTCCATCGAGGAGCTGATCCGAACCTCGCTGGACACCGGCGTCGACCTCCAAGCCTGTCAGATGACGATGGACCTGTTCGGCTACGAGGAAGACGACTTCTTCGACGGCGTGACGACCGGCGTCGGCGCTGCGACTGCGTTCCAGAAGATGACCGACGCCGACGTGCAGCTGCTGGTGTAGCGGCGCTGCTGCGGGTCGGTGCGGCTCCTCCGTCGGACGCGTGAGATCTCTCGCGTGTCGTCGACTTTTTTTGATACCGTCGACAGCGCCAGACTGTCGACGGTCCAGGCCACGTCT
>CAKZQY010000248.1 GCA_937142015.1 uncultured Halobacteria archaeon | reverse complement strand
AGCGCTTGATCGTGTTCGACTCGACGCTCTTCAGGCTCGTGCGCTGGTAGTCGTCGGCGACGAACGAGTCCACCGCGACGGAGTGGGTCACCTCCTCGTAGTACGTCTCGACCAGCCACACGTCGCGTTTTCCCTCACACAGCACGATCTTGTCTCGACTTTCCGACCGACTCCCGGTCACGTCAGATCCCCCGCAGGTCCAGCATCAGCTCTTCGAGCGTGTGCTCCGCCTCGCGGTACTCCATCACGTCTGCTGTCCCGTCTTGCATCTGAACCAGCCTGAACTCCGATTCGAGAAACGACACCTCCTCCTCGGTCAGGTTGTCGGTGAACAGATCGTTGAGGAGGTCGCTGTCGTGTGTCGTGAGGAACAGCTGTACGTCCTCCTCGCGTGCCAAGTCGACGAGGAAGTAGACGAGTTCTCGCACGTAGCCGGGGTGCATGTGTGTGCTCGGCTCTTCGAGGAACACGACCTCTGGCAGGTCGTCGTCCAACAGCTCCCGGAGGAGACCGACGATGGCTCTGAATCCCTCTCCCATCTGATCGAACGGAACCGAGTACTTCTCGCCGTCGTCTGGCTCGAAGACGAGGCTGTCGAGTGTGAACGTCTTGAGGTTGTCCACGATTTGTTTCTCTCTGAGGAAGTCGCCGATCTCGTCGGTCTTGATCACGTCTATCTCGTCGGAGAAGTTCGCATTCCAGATTCTCTGGGGCAAATTGAAAAAAGATGTATTTAGTTTTGTTTCTCCAATATCTCCGCCCAGATCACCGTCCAGAAGGAGGCTGACAAGTTTTATACGAGAACTATCTGGAGTATCTGATTGGGGCTCGGATATTTTTTCTCTCAAATATTTATAAGAATATGTGACAATAGATCGGATGTCGGCTCCTCCAGTGGCTTGTGGATACACCTCGTTGTCGACGTGTATCTCGACGATACCGCGCGAGAGGGTGACTCCCGTCGCCTCGACAGCGTCGAGGAGAGACTCGTGAAGATTTTCCTCGACGGTTCTACGGATAGACTCGTCACTCACGGCGGACTCCGAGAATTTGCTCACGAGCCGACGCTTCAAGATCGGTTCAGACATCTCGACGAGGTGCCGGAACGCCTGTTCCTCGCTCGGCACCTCTAGCCGAACCTCCCACTCGGAATCCTCGGTCCCGACAGAGACACTAGCCGCATCAGATTCCCGGTTGATCGTCGCCGGCCGCACCTCGATCACGTCGTCTATCTGGCTCGGCGTCGTCGCCACCGCAGCCGCCTCCAACAGCGAACTCTTCCCAGAGTTGTTCCGGCCAGTCACGACGGTGAACTGTCCGACATCGAGCGACAGCTGCTCGATCTTCTTGAACCCCTCCACGGAGACGTGTTCGAGGTGTGCCATTCGCTCGTCACGGAGTTGCGCGGTCCGAGTGATAAAACGTCGCCTGTCGCAGTCGTGAGCGGGACCCGCGGTGACGAGAGCACTGATCGGCGATCGACAGACGCGAGGTGAAACGCGTCTCGTCCCGGCTCTGTTGCCCCCGGGTTCGATGGCTCGTGACCGACAGGATCGGAACCCCCGTTCCAGCACGGCCTCGTTCACGACCGACAGGACGAAGCCTCGGTGACGACACACTCACCAGCGAGGGCAGACGGAGTGGCACCTCGGGGCGTCGTAGGCTGTCGGATCGTCTCGACGTGCTGGTCTACGACGGTGTCTCTGTCGCCACGCTCTGGTCGGCCACGATTCGCAGTTCACCACTCAGGAACGTCTTGCCGGTCGCGGTGCTGCTAGAGACGTCAGCCCCCTCGGTGTTCAGCTTGATACCGATCTTGAGCGACTCGCCCGGTTCGATATTGATGGAGTTGTCTCCCTCGACGCTCTCGATGCTCTTCCCGGTGCCGTCGCCGAACTCGGCGTTGTCCGGATCGTCCTCGAGTGTTCGGTAGAAGATCACGTCGTTGTCACCGACATTGCTGTACTGTCCGTCGTGCAACTCAGTGTCGTCGACGTAGAACCCGACTGTATCCTCCCCAGTATTGACAACCTCGAAGACGAATCCGAGGTCGGTCTCGGCGTCGGTGTTGATCTGGTCGATCCGGAACGTGATCTGTCCGTTCTCGTAGTCGACGAAGTCCTGATCGCCCGCTCCGCCGTCACTGCTGCCGAGACCGCTCACGGGGTTGAGCTGGAGTAGCGCCGCTTGGTCGCCTGCCACGTTCACTGTCGCTGTCCGATCCGCCTCCACCGAACTGAACGCGCCTGTCGCGGTGGCGAGGCCGATGGCGGCGAACACCGCGAGCAGCGCGAGCAGTTTGCCTCTTGCTCGTGTCATTGTTGATCGTGCGAGCCACGGCCGGGGTAGTACCAGCGGGCTGCGCGTAGACACTACCACGGACCACACCCTGTTTGTAAGCCCGACCTAACCCTGTTGTTAGGCTCCAACAACGGATCGAACCGTCGTTCGTCCACCGTGCCTGTCGACGTTCAGGCCGAGATTTTCAGCAGTTAGGGCACCCTAACGGAGTGATCTCGACAGTCGTCTCGTGACCGATCCGAACGCTCCTTTGGGTCAGTGAGCCTAGAGTCTCACAGCGGTAGCGAGGCGGAAGCCCACCCTTCTAGCGCTGTCTCTTACCCATAACTCCTATCGCCGTGGTTCGCGGAGAGTGTGGTCAAGATGCAGAGCAGTTCACAGATCCGTGGGATTGATTTAGGTGAGACGGAGCTATGCCAGACATATATCCGGGGACCTCCAACAGGAATTATAAGTGGGTGTTACTCACCACTGAATCGGTCGCTGCGTTCGGTGATTCGTCGAGTGTCGGAGAGTCCTACCGCGCCCCGATGGACAATCGAGGACTGGCACAAGGTGCTGAAAACAGGATGCAGGATCGAAGAACGTCCACTGGAGACGTG
>CAKZQY010000247.1 GCA_937142015.1 uncultured Halobacteria archaeon | reverse complement strand
CCACAGACACCGACACCGACCAGACTGCGACAGACGCCGACACCGACCAGACTGCGACAGACGCCGACACCGATCGGACTGCGACAGACGTCGACACCGACCAGACTGCGACAGACGCCGATCAGACGCCGGTCGAGGGCGAGTCGATGGTGGTCGACGGCGGGGTCACGTCGGCAGTCACGAGTCGTGTGGTCCACCTCGTCTGGACACCACCGCCGGCAGACCTCCGTGGGAAAGACAGATTCGTCGAACTCCACGGGACGACCCGGCGGATGTTGACCGCAGACACACGCGAGGCTGTGGCCGAGATCGCGGCCAACGCAGTCGACAACGTGATCGGATTCCCGCTGAACACGGTCCGGCTGTACGAGCCGGAGACGGAGCGACTGCTCCCGACGGCGGTGTCGACCGCGACACAGGAGGTGATGCCGAGAGAGCGTCCGGCGTACGAACGTGGTGAGACGATCCAGTGGGAGGCGTTCGACGACAACGAGTTCCTCGTCTACCAGGACATCAGTCGGATCGACGACGACGTGAACCGGACGGGTGCGGGGAGTATGCTGGTCGCCCCCCTAGGCACTCACGGCGTGTTGACGATGGGAACCGAGGAGTCGAGTGCGATCACCGAGACGGACCTCGAACTCGCTCGGGTGTTCGCGGCGAACGTCGAAGCCGCGATGGACCGCGTCGAGCGCGAGCGTGTGTTGAGAGAGCGCGAGCGCGAACTGGAGCGACAGAACCAACGACTCGACCGCTTCGCCAGCGTGTTGAGCCACGACCTCCGGAATCCGATCAGTATCGCTTCCGGCTACACGGAGGTCGCTCGCGCGGAGGCGGAGTCTGACGCTGTCCGCGACAGTCTCGACGAGATCCAGACGGCGGTCGAGCGGATGTCCACACTCGTCGAGCAGACGCTCACACTCGCCCGTGAAGGGGCTCGCGTCGACGAGACGGAGCCAGTCTGTGTGCCGGAACTCGCCGCTAGACTCGCCGAGGCGACGACTGGACAGGGGCCACGCGTCGAGTTCCCGGAGTCGAGCGACGACGGTGACAGCGACCCCGGCCGGCCGGAGTGGACCGTCGACGGCGACAGCGACCGAGTCGAGCGGATTCTGGAGAACCTCCTGCGGAACGCCACCGAACACTGCGGCGAGGACGTGACCATCCGCGTCGGTCGTCTCCCCGACGGCGAGGGGTTCTACGTCGCCGACGACGGCCCTGGCATCCCGCCCGACCGCCGGGAGGACGTGTTCGAGTACGGCACCAGCTACGACGAGGGCACCGGTCTCGGGCTCGCTATCGTCGCCGAACTCACGCGCGCTCACGGCTGGTCTGTCGAGATCACCGACAGCTGGGCCGACGGCGCGCGCTTCGAGTTCGACACCGGCGGCACTGCCGAGGGGACGGACGACTCCGACGACGTGTTCACGAGCGAGCTGTGATCGCCGTCGTCGGAAGAGTGATTTATACCGCTACCGTGACACCGTGGCAGTATGACAGAGCAGGCGGCGGAGTCGGCGGCAGTGTCGGAAGAGCTGATCGCGTTCCGGCGAGACCTCCACCAGCACCCGGAGCCGGCGTGGTGTGAGTTCTACACGACGGCACGGATCGTCGAGGCGCTCCGCGAGCGCGACGTGGACGCGATCCAGCTCGGCGAGTCGATTCACGGCGGTCAGCGCCGGAACGTCCCGGCGGAGTCCACGCTGTCGACGTGGCGCGAGCGAGCGCTCGCGGCCGGCGCGGACCCGGACGTGATCGACCAGATCGGGGCGGGCTACACCGGTGTCGTCGCGGAGATTCACCGCGGCGACGGCCCGGTCGTCGGCGTCCGTGTCGACATCGACGCGCTGCCGATCACGGAGAGCGAGAGCGACGACCACACCCCCGCCTCGGAGGGGTTCCGCTCGGGGAACGAGGGGTACATGCACGCCTGTGGTCACGATGCACACGCGACGTTCGGGCTCGGCACTGTCGACCGTGTGCTCGACTCCGAGTTCGATGGCACGCTGAAGCTGTTCTTCCAGCCCGGCGAAGAGCAGATCGTCGGCGGCGAGCCGATGGTCGACGCAGGGCTGTTAGACGACGTGGAGTACTTCTTCGCCGCACACGTCGGCCTCGACCACCCGACCGGAGAAGTGATCGGCGGGATGGACGGGTTCCTCGCGGTGTCACACTTCCGTGCGGACTTCGACGGCGAGCCTGCTCACGCTGGTGGCCACCCCGAACAGGGGCGCAACACCGTCCAGGCGGCCGCAGCGGCGATTCAGAACCTCTACGCGATTCCGCGCCACGCCGACGGTGGCACCCGAGTCAACGCGGGTATCGTCGGCGGCGGCACCGCGACGAACATCATCCCCGAGGAGTCGTTCGTCGAGGGAGAGGTGCGCGGCGAGACGACGGAACTGATGGAGTACATGGACGAGAAGGTCGAGCGCGTGATTCAGTCTGCCGCCGAGATGCACGACGTGGACGTGGAGACGAGTCGGCTCGGTCAGGCCCCCTCCGCAGAGAGCGATCAGGAGCTGGTCGACCTGGTGACAGACGTGGCGGACGAACTGACGGCGGTCGACAGCGTGATCGACCGCGACGAACTCGGCGGCAGCGAGGACGCGACGTTCATGATGCAGGCCGTACAGGACAACGGCGGGCTGGCGACGTACGTCGGTGTCGGCACTCACCACCCCGGCGGCCACCACACGTCGACGTTCGACGTGGAGACTCCCTCACTCGGAATCGGTGTGGACGTGCTCTCCGAGGCTGTGCTGCGGGTCGCGGCCGAGCAGCCCCCGACGACGTTCGACGGTGACGCGCGAGACGAGGAGTGAGAAGCGACGCTCCGGTGTGAGGAGTGAGAAGTGGCACCCTTAGGCGAAGAGTGAGACGCGACGCTCTAGGGAAAACAGGGAGAGCGGGCCGACACTCTGTCGCGGAGGCCGACAGACAGTCAGCCGAGCGTTGCAACTCGCCAGTCGGCTCGACGGAGAACGGGAGCCGGACCCCGCGGCGTTACTCTTCGGTGTCGACCTCGACCTCGACCGAGTCTTCGCCGGAGGTGAGGACGACGTACAACAGTACGATGATGCCGAACAGGAGGACGAGCTTGGACTTTCCGGACATACCTCTCCCTTCGTCGGGTGGTTACAAATCGTTTCCGGGTGGACGCCTGTCACGACGACAGACGCGGGCGGGCGAGCGCCGCGGCTTTTAGTATACAGCCGACCCACGTGGTCACATGGATCAGATCTCACTCGGCGTGCCACAGCCGATTCTCGATCAGTTGCCCGAAGACGGGGAGCCGGCACGCAGCGACATGCAGGAGGCCGTTGCCGGACTCGAAGCCCAGCTCAACGACGCCTTCGAGGCGGCGGACGACGACGCGGCGGCAGCGAGTCACGCGGTGGACACGGTCGAGCTGTTGGAAGAACGGATGGAGCGGTACGACGAGTTCGTCCCCGAACTCCGCGCGTGGGGGCAGTCGCCGATCTACGCAATCGCGTGGCGCAACCTGTACGCCGACCTGATCGCGCAGTTGTACGAGGTCGACTGGCTGGCGGAGCGACTCGACCGCGAGCGCAACCAGCGACTCGTCGAGGACGGTATCCGCTTCGGAGGGCGCTGATGGAGCTCGAACTCCGCACGTTCGCTACCTTCCGGGAGGCGGTCGGAGCGAAGAACACGACTCACAGCCACCCGGGGGAGTCGGCGACGGTCGAGGCGGTGCTCCGAGAGCTCGAAGAGGAGTACGACGGACTCGCGGGACAACTGATCGAAGACGGCGAGCTGCGCCCGCAGATCAACGTGCTGAAGAACGGCCGCGAGGTGCTTCACATCGACGGACTCGACACGGAGCTTGCGGACGGTGACACGCTGTCCATCTTCCCACCTGTCGCTGGCGGCGACGACGGTGGCTCTGTGGCCGAACGCGGTGAGAATTCCGAGTCGACAGCAGACGGCAGCGAGAGTCGGCGTGTCGAGCGCTCGTTTCGCGGCATCTCGGTCAGACTCGCCCGGCGGTATTTGGAGAACCTCGGCGGCACGGCGGTCGACGACGAGACGGTCGAGGCCGACGGCTGGGCGGCGTCGCTGTCGGCCGACACGGTGAGCGTCGGCCCGTCACTCCAGCTGACGGAGGTGACGGTCGTCTTCGAAGCCGACGCCGAGTTCGACCTGTCGTCGCTGATCGAGCAGTTCGCGCAGAAGGCGATGCGCGCCGGCGGATGAGCAACCCCATCGAGGGGCAGGTGATCCTGCTGGCCGGCGCGAAGGCGAGTGTGCCGCTGCGCCGCCTGCCGACCCTCCTCTCGCGTGCGGCTGTGGTGCTGTCGGATCGCCGCGAGTCGTACGACCGCCGCTACGAACGACTCCACGAAGACGACGACCGCCGGTACTACGCTGTCGAGTCTGACCACTGGACGGGTCTCGGTGACGAACTCGGGTTCGACGACCGCGAGACTGACGCTGTCCGCCGCGCCCACACCGAACAGCTGCTGCGTGCGGGCCGCCGTGCCGACCGCCGTGAGGAGTTCCAGACCACGCTGGAGATTCGTGAGTGTGTGGTGATCGAGCGCGAACGCGAGTGAATTGGCACAGACGATAGGGCCGTGTATCGTGATGCCCGTGATGCCCTGGTGATATCCGCGATATCGGGTGCGACTGCGTCGGTTCGGTGTTCACGGGCAGTTGTCAGTTGTGACGATACACACAACCCACTGTGGCAGAACAGCTAGAAAAACTACTAGTTGACGGAGTCAAATGGGTGTAACATGGCTACCGAAATCGAACACGACGGTCGCGGTGGCGTGCCAGATGGGGCGCTTCCAGAGAGACACGAGCGTGAGTACGCGACTCCAGAAGACGAGCGACTCGACGAAGCCCTCGTCGAGGCGGCAGAGGCAGCCGAAGCAGCAGGCGAGACGACGCTCGCCGAGACGCTCCGACGGGAGATCGTGTCTCACTACCACAAGTCACAGATTGGACTCGACTAGTGTCAATATCCACTAGCTAGGATCTTATTACTGCCGAGTGGCTACTGGACAACAGCGATGTCCAGCAACACCGCGCGTGAGCGAGTGAAAGAGCTTCTGCTCGCTCACAGAGGTGCCGACAATCCGATCACCTCCAGAGAGATCAACGACGAGATCGACGAAGATACTGTTGGGTCCTTCCCCGAAACGCGGATGTTGGTGAGAGACATCATAGTCGAAGACGGGATTCCGATTGCGTCGAGCAACGACGGCTACTACGTCGTCGAGACGGAGCAGGAACTCTCCGAGTACGTCGACAATCTCGACAGTCGCATTCTGAGTATCGCAGACAGGAAAGCGGCAGTTCTCAGCGCCGCGGACGACTGGAGTGACCGAATCGACACCTCGGACGACGCGACGAGATCGAAGCCGAGAGGATTCACGCCGACGTTGCTAGGTTC
>CAKZQY010000246.1 GCA_937142015.1 uncultured Halobacteria archaeon | reverse complement strand
CATCTTTCCACGGCGCGCTCGCGCGACATTTGTTACTGATCTGACACTGCGACGAGACCAGCTGGCGACACGTCGCGGTCGAGGGACAGCCGCCGGACAGTACACTGTCGGTCTGCCGGTCACTCTAGCGGTCTGTACACCGCTGTCGGAACCGGTGTCGCTGCCCCGGCGTGTCGTCGGTCTTCTGAGACGCTTTCAGCGTCGAATCCCGTGACGTACTGTCGGTGGCCGTCGACCGCCTGCAGAGTGTGACCGGCTTTCCAACGCGATCACTCTGACAGCACTCGGACGAGCACCGTGATCGACGTGATCGTCGACAGTCAGCTGTTTCTGTCGATCCACTCGCAGAATGCGTCGAAGTCCTGTGCGCCGGCATCGTCTGCGATGCGACGGAGCGTCCCAACTCGGAGTTCGTCGTGGAGAGGGACAGTCACCTGTCTCTGGTCGTCGTCGTTCGTCGGGTGTTCGTAGTACAACTGTGCGTGGTCACCAGTCGTCCGCCGCCACTCGAACCCGGCGACGTTGACCAACACTGTAATCACCTCTCTTCCGGAGAACGTTCCTCGTCGCATCCTACTCGAGCACGTCGGGTGGTTCGCGGTCGCCCGTCGTGTTGTCGGCGGGGTCGATGTCGAGCGCACGGAGTTCTGCCGCGGTCGGGTCGCGCCCGGCGTCGCCTCGGTGGAGTGCGACGGCGTCGTCGAGGTTGTCGAGGGCGGCCTCTCGTGACTCGCCCTGTGTCGTGACGCCCGTCTCGACATCCTCGGCGATCCACCAGCCGTCCTCACGCCAGAGACGGATCTCCCCGTCACGCACTCCCCCCTCTCGCGTCGAACTGGCCATACGCGGACGTACGCGCTCTCGTACCTAAACATTCGGTTGCGTCACGGGTCGTTCGGACGGTGCCGACAGTCTGCTGCGCTCTGACTCGTTCCTCGAACCCGTGTCTCTACTGTCGGTCACAAGTGTTGATAGATTGTTGTGCGTCACTCGGGATTCCAAC
>CAKZQY010000245.1 GCA_937142015.1 uncultured Halobacteria archaeon | reverse complement strand
CTTCAGCCAGCGTGCGTACCGCACCTGCCGGTTCTTCGTCTCCACGATGGAGAGCGAGCAGAACTCCGTCCCCGTGCAGGCGATGGAGCCGCGCTCGAACGGGTGTGGGTCCGGCGCGTAGTCGTCGAGCAGCGGCGCGTCCAACAGCGCTTCCAGCTCGGACTCTGGCACGTCTGTCACGATCACGTTCTGCCGCTGCGTGAGTCGCACCTCGCCGCTGCCGTGTTCGTCTGCCAAGTCGGCGAGTTCCAACACGTGGCTGACGACTCACGCCGATGTGGTCGTGGTCGCCGCCGGGGTACTGGGCTGGGAGTCCAGCGGACTGACCGCCTGCGGCAGTATCTGTGTCGCTCGCGACAGCGCCGCCGTCGGTCGCCGCGCTTCCCGCGTGCCCGTGACTGCCAGCGCCAACACCGTCGCCGGCGTTGTACGTGTACTGGTCACGGAGGTCTTCACCCGCGTGTTCGAGTTCGAAGTCGACGAACTCCGACTGGAGCGTCTCGCGGATCTTCTCGGGGCCCCACTCGTCGACGAGGAACTTCATCCGCGCGTTGTAGCGGTTCTCCCGGTCGCCGTACTCCCGGAACAACAGCGACAGGCCGGCAGAGACGGCTTCCGCCTGCTCCGGCTCGACGAACACGTCGATGTCGCGCGCGAATCGGGGTTCGTTGCGCGCCAGCCCGCCGCCGACGCGGACGTTGAACCCCATCCGCCCGTCCTTCTCGGCCGGCTCCAACGCGAGGTCGTTGATGTCGCCCTGCCCACACCCCTCGCGGCAGCCGGTCACCGACACCTTCCACTTCCGCGGGAGGTTGGCGTGCGCCTCGTCGCCTTTGAACGACTCGTGGAGCCGCTCGGCGACCGGCAGCGCGTCGACGACCTCCTCGGCGTCCTTGCCGGCCACCGGACAGCCGACGATGTTGCGCCAGGAGTCGCCACACGCCTGCTGGGTCGAGAGCCCGTTACGCTCCAGCTTGTCGAAGATCTCCGGCACGTCCTCGATCCGAATCCAGTGGAGCTGGATCGACTGCCGTGTGGTGAAGTCCGCGTACGCGGCTCCGAACTCCGGGTTCACCCCCGGTCCCCGGGCGTACTCGTCGGCGATCTCCCCGACGACACGGAGTTGCCCCGGCTCTAAGATCCCGTTGGGCGTCCCGATCCGCATCATGAAGTAGCTCTCCTGCCCGGCTCGCTGGTGGTACAACCCCCACCACTTGAAGCGCTCGAACCACGCGTCGTGTTCGTCCTCCGGGATCGACTCCCACCCCTCCTCGGCGAACTCCATGAGGTGCTCGCGAATCTCCGCACCGTACACCTCTGACTTCCACTCCTCGACGTCGGTCGGCATGTGAACTCTCTCGGGCCACGTCCCCCTAAACCCGGACGACCGTACGAATCGTTACGGGTTCTCCCCCGATGCTGCACGCCTTGCCGGTTCTCCGCGCGCCGGTCGGGACACCAGCCCGACTTCTCGTCGTGTCGCGCGACTCGTCGTGCCGCTGCCGCCACTCACGGGTTTGCCGTCACTCGCGGGTTCGCCGTCGCTTCCCGTCCGCCGTCACTCGTCGTTCCGCTCCTGATCACCGAGACCCGTCCCACGAGAGCCGGCTCCCGACACCGACGCAGAGTGTGCCAACGCTCCGAACGAGAGCGTTCTGCTGTCACGAGCCGTCTCTCCGTCGACGTGGGCCTCTCCGTCACCAGCGTCGGTTCCAGTCGGCGGCCCCGTGTCGGCGAGGCGTCCGACGGGGAGCCAGCCAGTGCCGCCAGACTCGTTGCAGACGATACAGGTGCCGTAGCCTCGAATCTCGACCGTTCGGCCGTCGACACCCGTCTCGGTGATCCCTTCGAGAACGAGATCGGCCGTCCGACAGTCGCAAAACCCCGGCACACGCCACAGTTCGCCGACCCCGACCTCGCGGCTGTCCCGCACGGAGAGCCACGCACCGTCGTCCAAGACGCGCAGTGAGACTGTCACGGGCGAGGAGACGGCCGCACGGCGTTTCAGCCGCGTGGTGACCGCAAACGACGGCGGGAGTGACGACACGTCACCGCGGCCCCACTGGGCTCCCGTCTGCGGATTGTCTCCACACAGCGGGTCGCCGAAACCGGAAACAATTTCTCGTTCCGGGTTGCCACGGCCACATTCGGGTGGGTCCGTGGCTTGATACTGCCTCCGGGCGTTCCAGTGGACGTGACAGACGACACGACACCGCGGGAGCACGCCTCGGCCGACGTCGCACCCGAACTGTTCGACGACCTGAGCGAACTGGAGGGTGAACAGTGACGGACGGCGAGACGACGACTGTCGCTGAGAGCGAGACGACTGTCGCCGAGGGTGAGACGGCTGTCGGTGAGAGCGAGACGGCTGTCGCTGAGGGTGAGACGGCTGTCGCGGACGACGAGACAGAGACGACAGCAGCCGAGGAGGCGGACACACGCGACGACGCGCACCTCGACGACGTCGACGTCAGCTGTGGCTGTGCAGAGGTGTGGGAGACGCTGTCGGAGCAGCGTCGACAGTGACTCAGTAGTGATTCTCGACACGACACCAGCCGGACGCGCAGCGGCGCTCCTCGACACGACACCAGCCAGATTCGCAGAGAGTTGGCGCACGCCAAGCCAACCCACGAGTGTTCTCACCGGCTCGGAACGCGTATGGCAGATCCACAGGTCGTCTCGACACTGACAGCGGGGTTGTTCCTGTTGGTCGTCGTTGGGTGGCTCGCACGGATCGAGAACTGGCGCGTCGTCTCGGTCGGGGACGGTGCCGGTGGTGGCACGGCTGGCGACGGAGCGACAGGCGAACAGACCGGTGTCGGCGGCGAGACCGCGAAGCCGTCGGGGCTGGTGCGGTGGCTCACGACTGTCGACCACAAGGACATCGGGCTGTTGTACGGCGTCTACTCGGTCGCCATCTTCGGGTGGGCGGGCGGCGCAGCGTTGTTGATGCGGTTGGAACTGCTCGACCCCGAGATGTCGCTGTTCTCGGCGTCGTTCTACAACTCGCTTCTCACGAGTCACGGCATCGCCATGTTGATCCTGTTCGGAACGCCGATTCTCGCCGCGTTCTCGAACTACCTCGTTCCGTTGTTGATCGACGCCGACGACATGGCGTTCCCTCGGATCAACGCCATCGCATTCTGGCTCCTCCCGCCATCTGCGGTGCTGGTGTTCGCCGGATTCCTCCCGCTGGAGGGTGTGATTCCGGCACAAACCGCGTGGACGATGTACACGCCGCTGTCGGAGGGCGTCGGCGCTGGCACACAGGGGAACGTCGGTGTCGACCTGATGCTGCTCGGACTCCACCTCTCGGGGGTCTCGGTCACGATGGGGGCGATCAACTTCATCGCCACCATCGTCGCCGAGCGCGGTGACGCGGTGACGTGGGCGAATCTCGACATCTTCTCGTGGACAGTGCTCACACAGTCCGGGCTGATCCTGTTCGCGTTCCCGCTGTTGGGGAGTGCAATCGTGATGTTGCTGTTGGATCGGAACTTCGGGACGACGTTCTTCACCGTCGGCGGCGGCGATCCGATCCTGTGGCAACACCTGTTCTGGTTCTGGGGCCACCCGGAGGTGTACATCCTGATCCTCCCGGCGATGGGCATCGTCAGCTACCTGCTCCCGCGCTTCTCTGGGCGGAAGCTGTTCGGGTTCAAGTTCGTCGTCTACTCGACACTCGCTATCGGTGTGTTGTCGTTCGGCGTCTGGGCACACCACATGTTCGCCACGGGAATCGACCCACGGCTGCGTGCGAGCTTCATGACCGTCTCACTCGCTATCGCCGTTCCGACGGCGGTGAAGACGTTCAACTGGATCACGACGATGTGGAACGGGAGGCTGCGACTCCGAACACCGATGCTGTTCAGCGTCGGGTTCGTCTCGAACGTCGTCATCGGCGGTGTGACGGGTGTGTTCCTCGCGTCGATTCCGGTCGACTTGGTGTTACACGACACCTACTACGTCGTCGGTCACTTCCACTACTTCCTGATGGGCGGCACCGTCTTCGCCGTGTTCGCCGGGATCTACTACTGGTTTCCGCTGTACACCGGGCGCTGGTATCAAGAACGACTGGGCGTTGTCCACTTCTGGCTCACGATGGCCGGGGTGAACGTGACGTTCTTCGCCATGGTGCTGTTGGGCTACGGCGGTATGCCACGACGGTACGCCTCGTACCTCCCGCAGTTCGCAACCCTGCATCAGGTCGCCACTGTCGGTGCCGTGCTGCTCACCGTCGGCCAGCTCGTCTGGCTGTTCAACGTGGTTCAGTCGTATCTCGAAGGCCCGGCGGTCGAGAGCGGTGACCCGTGGAACCTCGAACGAGACGACCTCTACACGATGGAGTGGGCGTGGTTCCGACGCCGACGGGGGTCCGCCCTCACCGACGGCGGAACGGTGTCTGGCGACGACAGCCAACGAGAGACAAAGGAGGCGTCGGGAGACGACAGCCAACGAGAGACAAAGGAGGCGTCGACAGCGACGAGCGAACGACGACAGTGACGACTCGTACGGTCGCGCGTAGTGATTTTCCGTAACTGTCGCGGTATCGGGCGGTATCACGTCGCTGCGGTGC
>CAKZQY010000244.1 GCA_937142015.1 uncultured Halobacteria archaeon | reverse complement strand
ACGGCGTCGAAAATCGACGGCTCAGACGCTCTGATCGCCGACACGAGTCACCACGACGGTAAAGACTCGCAGTAATCACTACGAGAAGCATCCACAGTCACGCCGCTCGAATCGACTCGAGGAGCGAGCACTTCCGGCAGACGTCGCGGGCGGTCGTGGAGCCACACTCGACACACGGCGAGAGGTCGCCGTCGTGGGTCGCTTCGTCGCGGTACTTCTCGGCCGCCAGCGCCGCCAACTCCTCGTAGCCGGCCATGATCGAGTGGCGCGTGCCGGGGTGGTCCTCCTCCATCGAGAGCAGCAGGTCACGAATCTCGCCGCGGTACGCCTCACTCGCGTGAGGACACTCGGTGATGTGGGCCGGCAGATCTCGCAGGTGTGCGTACAGCGCCACCTCCTTCTCGGGCACGTCGCGCAGCGGCTTGGCGCGCGGGACGAACCGGTCGGTCGGCGTCCGGTCGGGAAACGGGCCGAGCGAGGCGTCGTAGTGGGTCGCCATCTGGTGGAGGTCCCCCTCGAAGAAGTTCATCAGCGCAGTCTGAGCCTCGTCGTCGAGGTTGTGACCGGTCAACAGCTTGTCGGCGTCGTACGCCGCGGCGTACGCCTCCAGCAGGTCTCGTCGGAACACCCCGCAGTACGCGCAGGGTGCCATGTTCTCCGGGTCGTCCTCGACCACCTCGTCCATCCGTACGTCGAACTCCTCCGCGTAGCTGACTGTCTCGTGTGTCACGTCGAGTTCGGCTGTCAGCTCGTTGCAGGCCGCGAGCGACTCGTCACGGTACCCCTCGATCCCCTCGTGGATCGACAGCGCGACCAGCTCGACTCGTGGGTCGGCGTCGAACGTCTCCGCGAGAATCTGGGTGAGGACGACGCTGTCTTTCCCGCCGGAGAGCCCGATCACCCACCGCTGTGGGTTCTCCGGGGTGGCGTCGTCCGGGAGGAGGTCGTCCTGCCGGATGCGACGGCGGACGCGACGCTCGACCGACTCACACAGGTGGTGCCCACAGAGGTGTGCGCCGGAGTAGGCGGCGTGGTGGACCGCGTCGCGGTCGCACTTGTCACACTCCATCGACTCCGTGTTCCCGGGCGAGGCGCAATACGGTTTCGTCTCCGTGACGGACGGTCGTCGCCGTCCCGCTCGGGTTGTCGCTCGCCTTTTGCGTCGGCGACCCGTACCGGACCGCATGTTACTCGTTCGCGGTCACGCAGGCGGGACGGCGTTGACCGGCACGATCTACGAGCGCGGCGAGGAGCCGCCGACGTTCTCCGGCGCGCCAAACGAGGCTGCGCCGTACGTCTGGGTGTGTGACGCGTTCTACGAGGTGGAGAGCGGCGGCTCGGAGCTCGAACTCGACGGCGAGACCATCCGTGTCGCCTTCGAGTCGCCGACGACACGCGGGTTCGAGACCCGCGAGGGGGCGCTCACTGCCGCGAAAGACCACGTCCGCACCCAGTTCGCCCGCGTCGGTCTGTCGAGTTCTGCTGTCGAGATCGACGTGATCGAAGAACGGGCGTAGTGTCACGTGATGTCGGCGTACCCACTACTGTCGAAGTCGTCGGCAGATCCGGCTGCGTCTAGGTCTGGTAGTTCGTCCTGTAACACGGCGAACTGGTAGTGCCCCATTCGCATCCGCTTCACAAAGCTCGTTCCCAAATCGGTTCTTTCTGATGTGGATTTTACTTTGTCGTACTCATTTTTGAGCTCCTGGCAGAAGGGACAGTGATCTGGGTCTAACTCGCCTCGGCTGAGCATCTGTTCAACAACTGGCATATAGTGGTTCGGGTCTTCCCATGTGCTCACTGCGTGAGCACTACTCTGGTACTGTCGAATCCTCCGCGGTATATTCTGGAAGGCTGCAGGCGGGATGTCTTCTTGAAACCGTGGTTCGAGAACGAAATCACCGAACCCAGTGGCACCGAGGTCTTTACTCATAACCAAGCTGTAATTATAGTTGTAGTCTCCTCTAGGCTCGAAGAGGTCAAGCAAATATATATCTTTATCACCGATCCGACTGATAATGAATTCCAAGTTGGATCTGATTCCCTTCGAGATGTCCCTGATGTCCACAACGTCCATCATGACTGCGTCAGTCGGTCTCAATTCTCCGAGGATACTTTCCACCCGATCTTCGAGGAGATCTGAAAATTCGTCGACTGGAATAAATATTCTGACGCCAATCCGCTCGAACTCTCTTTGGATACGCTTGATATCCGAAACATACGTGGTGAGGTCAATCGGGTCGATGTATCCGGAGACTACAGGGGTGAACGCCTTTCCAGCGTGTGCGTTGAAGAAACGAACTGGATCGTCACCGTAGTCGGAAATTAGGTCCCTGACGCTCTCCTCGTTCTGATTGTCTCTGTCGGTCAGATACCGTGGGAAGTCGACGAATACCTCGTCGTACGAGCCAGTGTAGCTCGATAGACTGTTGAAATCATCTTCGTCGATGATTTCTAGCAGCGGTCTCACCGTGTCTGCGTCAAGATGAGGGTCTCCAGAGGCACTGGAGAGTTCGCTGCTCAACGTTTCCATCGCCTCCTGTTCGTTCCGTCCGTGCCGAAGGATTGGTACGTAATCGAACATCAAGAGACGCTACGAAACCCTGCGTAAAATCCTTTTTCTAGCTGAATCTGAAACTACCAGGAGCGCTAGACATACTGTGCTACAGCCGTTTCCTACATAGAAGAGAAAGCAGTATAGATCCCACACTCACCACTCCGGGTGTGTCGGTGCGTCGAATCCGCCGCGGACGAGCGGTTTCGCAACGTGGCGGCGCGCACACGGCGGCACCTCGTACCAGCCGCGTTCCAACTCGCGGTCGATCTCCGTCTCCACGCGTCCGTCGGTGCTCGTCGAACAGTCTCGACAGCGGTAGCCCTGCCCGCGGCCAGCGGACTCCATCGACCGCCCACAGTCGGGACAGTTCGGGACGACGAGCGCCGTGCAGTCGAGCCGGCGGACGGCGAACTTCTCCAGTTTGAGTGTCCCGTCGGTGAACTCGCCACAGACGGTGAGCTCGTCGCCAGCCCGGAGTGCCCGCACGTGATCGCGGAACCGCTTCGTCGGTTCGAACGCGACGCAGTCGACCGTTCGCCCCTCCGCCGAGTGACAGTCGGACTCACTCGACCGCTCGCTCGGCGGTGCCAACGCGAAGAAGACGTGACCGCCAGCACGGGTCTCGGGGTCGCTCGCGACGACTCCGTCGACGCGGTACGCGCGCCCGTCCCGAACCGGCTCTGGCGGCTCGTCGTGCGCTGCTTCTCGTCCGCCTGTCGACTCGTCTCGCTCTGTTTCCCGTCGATTCGTCGATCTCGCTCGCTCTCGGTGCGGTCTGTCCGTCGTGTCCGTGGCGTCCGTCGTATCTGTGGCGTCCGTCGTGTCCGTTGTGTCCGTTGTGTCCATCGCGTCCGTGGCGTCCGTCGCGTCCGTCGCGTCCGTTGTGTCCGTCGACATCCGGTGGTCTCCCGCAGAGTCGCACAGCGTCCCACGCCGGAGGTGTGCATCGGTGCCTTGGTTCGTCACGAACAGCGCGCGACGTTCGACGGGCTCCGACTCGATTCTGTCGGCGACCGTCGCCGTCGCCGCGGGGTCGTCGCCGCGAATCCCGTAGAGAATCGGCCCGGGGGCGTTCGGGACACAGACCGCCTCCCCCTCGACGCGGTCGACAGTGTCCCACGCGGCGGGGTACGCGTCCGTCGCGGCCGCGAACACGCTCGCCTCGTCCACGTCACGTTCGGTGCCACACCGCGCGAACTCGCGGTAGGCGATCCGCTCGTACGTCCAGTCGTCGAACGCCGCCCACGCGCCGACGGCCGCCAACGCGCCGATGCGCCCCCGACCCGCTGGCGCTCGTCCCCACCCGACCGTCTCGTACCCTGCCGTCTCGGCGACCGTCAGCGCCCTGTCGAGCGAGCAGTGCCCGCGCACGGCGTCGCGCGCGAAACTGACGACTGGCTCCGGGATACTATCGACTGGCTCCGTACTCCCGTCGGCAGACTCTGTGGTCCCGTCGACAGACTCTGTGGTCTCGTCAGCACGCACTCCGTCGTCACTCTCACCAGCGTGTGCGTCCTCACCCGGAGCGACCACGACACCGGGACTGGTTCGGTCGTCGTCGACCACGGCGTACTCCTCGACGAGTCGGACGGCGGTCTCCCGGGCGACCGCAGGCGGTGCGTCCGTGTGGACCGCCACCGCCGCGTTGCCGCGGGTCTTGTGCTCCACCGCGGGGTGGAGTCTGACGAGGAGCCGTCGCTCGACTGTGTGGCCCGCGGCAGTCAACTCCGCCGCCACTACGGCGGCGAGGTAGGTCGTACACATACCCTGCGTGCGGGAGTCCGTGTCGTCGACGGCGACGACTGTCACGGGGACGGCTCCGTGACCCAGCGGATTGGTCGTTTCGGTCGTAGAGCAGTCGGTCGCTCAGTGAGGTGGTTGGTTGGGAGCGGTTGATGAGGGTGATCAGTCGGTCGGTGGGATGGTCGGTCGCTCAGTGGGGTGATCGGTCGGGAGCGGTTGGTGAGGGGGATCGGTCAGTGGGACGGGCGAACTCGGCGACAGCACGGGCGCGTATCACCCCGTTTAACAACCCCCCGCGAGTACCGGGTGACAGAGATGCGCGTCGCGGTCGTCTCGATGTACACGACTGCCCACCGAGAGACACCAGCACTCTGGCGGGCGCGACGCGTCGCGGAGGCGTTGGCGGCCGACGGCCACGAGGTGTTGTGGCTCTGTTCACAGTGGTGGGACGGGACGGACCGTGAGTTCCGCCAGCGTGACGTGCGCTACCGTGGGGTGACACAGGGTCCCGCGAGCGGGTCGTTCCGCTCGAAGCTCCCGTTCGCACTCCGGCGTGCCTCTCCGGACGTGGTTCACGCGGTGAACGTCCCACCCTCCCACGTCTCGACGACGACCCGGGCCTGTCGCGTGCTCCGGACGCCGGTCGTCGTCGACTGGTGGGGCACGAACGACGAGATCGGTGACTCGACACAGTACCGAGCGGCCGCGCGGAAGCCGAGTCGAGTGATCACCCCCTCCGAGACGGTGCGGACGAGCGTCCGCGAGTACGGCGCGGCCGACGAGAAGGTGTGTGTGATTCCGGAGAGTGTCGACTTCGATCTCGTGGAGTCGGCCGACGTGGACGACCGGACTGATCTGGTGTACCTCCGTGATCCTATCGACGAACACGCCAACGTCGAGGGGTTCCTGCTCGCGCTGGCGGAGCTCCGCGACCGTGACTGGCGAGCGACGGTGATCGGCGACGGACCGGGACGGGAAGCTGCAGAGCAGGCTGCCGCCGACCTCCGGATCGACGACCGGGTGACGTTCATGGGTCGTCTCCAGCCCGCGGAGTTCGTCCCGATTCTGAAAGGCGCACACGCGTTCGCACAGACGGCGACCAGAGAGCCGTTCGCCACCGGGCTGCTGTGGGGGCTCGCCTGCGGCTGTATCGGCATCGTCCAGTACCAAGCGGAGTCGAGCGCACACGAACTCGTGGAGAACGTCGACCGTGGCCGCCGTGTCACCAGCCCGCAGGAGATTGCCGACGCCATCGTCGACTGTCGACACGACCGACGCGCGACTGTCAACCGAACGTTCGCCGGCTTCGACCACGACGCTGTGGTGGCCGAGTACGTCGACGTGTACGAGACTGTGGTCGACGAGTTCGGACTGTGGTGATATTGTAGGTCACAAGTGATCCGGTCGGGACAGTATAGACGATTTGACATGTTCTGCGTCGGTTTCACCGACTCCAGATTCAGTGGTCTGAGACCGGCGGTATCGAGCGCAACTGTGTTGCAACACGCTTGGTTGCGTTCGATGAACACGGTATCCAGTGCGGCAAAACCCGACTGCGGGAGTTGCTGCGCTGAGACGCGCAGCAACGCCTGCCAGATGTACATGGCATATCGATCCAGCGAGTGGTAGAATGTGGTTGGATCAGGTGGGGCATCTGGATGGATCCCGAGCTGGTCGCAGATCTCTGGCATGAGGCTCGGTGAAATCGACCCCTGTCTCGGTGGTTCCTGTCCCGGCTCCGTTCCCCCGAACTGTCAAATTCTCTGACAGAGATTTCTACTACAACCCGAGTGGCGTTCAGTTCTGTGCAGTTAGTTTTATTTATTTGTGCTCAATCTATCCCTCCATGGTGGACGACACCAGCACACAGGGGGCAGCGGCGGGCGACAGACAGACGTCGACGGAGGACAGGCGTGCAGCGACAGCAGACGCGTCCAACGGCGAGACGGCAGCGAGCAGGCGGACTGTGTTGCGCGCAGCGTCGACAGCAGTCGTCGGCGGGGCAGCGCTCGGAGCGACGACTGGGACGGTTGCCGCGGGCAGCAAGGGATGTGGCGCAGAGAACGCGGAAGCGCCCGACGACTTCGCGCGTGTCACCACCCGCGACCACTTCGACGAGGACGCGAACCTCATCAACGGTGAGACGGAGTGGAGCTACCAGGTCGAGGGGTCGTGGCCGAACTGGGGACAGCAGGAACTCACCCTGTTCGTCCACGGCTGGCGCAGCGACGACTCGAAAGACGAGCCGATCGACGCCGGGCAGGAGTGTGAGAACGCGCTGCGTGCGGAGGGGTACGGCGGCTCTGTCGCGGTGTACAGCTGGGACTCCGACAAGGGAGACAGCATCGACCTCGGCTGGGCGTCGGCGAAAGACATTGCCGAGCGCAACGGGAAGAAGCTCGCCAACTTCCTCCAGTGGTACTCGAACGAGTACGACGTGGACGTGCGGCTGATCGCCCACTCGCTGGGCGCACGCGTGGTGATGTACGCCCTCCAGACGCTGGAGGAGGCGTACGGCGAGCAGAGCCTCCTCCCGTCGGTGACACTCGTCGGCGGTGCGATCGAGAAAGACTCACCGTCGATGGACGCCGGACTGTGGGACGAGGAGTTCGGCGACCACATAGAGTACGCCGTCGGACAGCTGGACAACTTCCACTCGTACGACGACGGTATCCTCAACAACATCTTCCGTCTCCGCGAGACCGAAGAGGCGGCCGGCGAAGTCGGAATCCAGTACGAGGCTTTTAACCTCAAGTTAAAATCCAAAATTATATCTACTGAGGAGACACAGATGGCGGTATGGCGACGAAGGCAGATCTCATCGACACTCTGCGAGAGCGCATCCACGAGGAGTCGGGGGAGGAGATCACCGAGGCAGACGCCGAGCGGTTGTTGGAGTTCAGCGACGAACTCAGACTCCGTCGATCCGAATACTCGGACGACCGGCACTGCAAGCTCCTGCGGCACTGCACGCGGATGGCCGAACACGTCGGCGGTCTGAACGACGCCCTCGACAGTCGTGAAACCGCCGAGTCCATCGTCCGCTGGATTCACCGTGAGTACGACAACGAAGAGACGAACCGCGACTACCGAGTCGCGCTCCGTGTGTTCGGCGCTCACATGACCG
>CAKZQY010000243.1 GCA_937142015.1 uncultured Halobacteria archaeon | reverse complement strand
TCTCGCGGCACCTACGAGAGACTATCGAAATCGATCTGGGGGTAAACGCATACGAAAGCACTAATCCGTTCCCGCCCCTGATAACGAATACTGTGAGTCACCAGTTGCCCGACGTGCAGGCCACCCGGCCGGACGTGGCTGTAGGGCTGAGTCAGGTTGGGGTCACCGACGTGGAGAAGCTCGTGAAGATCGAACGCGAGGGAGAGCGGCCGTGGATCTTCATGGCGGAGTTCTCCGTGTTCGTCGACCTGCCGAGCGGCCGGAAGGGGATCGACATGAGCCGCAACATGGAGGTCATCGACGAAGTGTTGGAGGCTGCGGTGTCCGGCGAGACGAGCCGCGTCGAGGACGTCTGTGGCGACGCCGCCGACCGGCTGATCGCCAAACACGAGTACACGTCCGTGGCGAAAGTCGAGATGACGGCCGACTTCGTCACCCGCGAGACGACACCCGCCAGCGAACGCCCGACACAACACACTGCGACCGTGATCGCCTCCGCGACCGCCACCGAGGAGGGCACCCGCGAAGAGATCGGTGCGGAAGTCACTGGAATGACCGTCTGTCCCTGCTCGCAGGGAATGTCGGAGGCACGCGCTCGTGAACAGCTCCGTGAGTTGGGTGTCGACGACGACACTGTCGAAGCGTTCTTAGACGAGGTTCCGCAGCCGGGCCACTCCCAGCGTGGACACGCCACGCTCACGATCGAAGACGACGGCGCGCCGGACGTCGACCTGTTCGACATCATCGACATCGCCCGCGACTCGATGAGCGCGCGGATCTACAACTACGCGAAGCGACCGGACGAAGACCACATGACCTACAGCGCACACGCGGACGCCAAGTTCGTCGAAGACTGTGTGCGCTCGCTGGCCGAACAGACTGTCGACGAGTTCGACCACCTCGACGACGACGTGGTCGTCCGGATGAAACAGTCGAACGACGAGTCGATCCACCAACACAACGCCCACGCGGAGCGCGAAGTCCGTCTCGGCCGCCTCCGCGAGGAGATGAACGGTAACCACCCCGCGGCGCACCCGGATGGGGAGCCGATGACGAACGGACGATAGCGAACGCTTCTGTGAACGCTGTTGGCTGTGTGTCGAGAATCGAAAACGTCTCCCTCAGAATATAGTCAAAAACACTAATATACCCTACACAGTACAGACACGTGGAGGAGACAGCTGTGTCCAACGACAACCTGAACGCAATTGCAGTGGCCGGTCGGAGTCTCGACTTCATGCCACTCGCAATGCTGCTCGCTCTCGTGATCGGGTCGAAAACCGGCCATACCGACGGTCAGTGGGCCACGGCTATCGTCGCCACCTTCGCGCTCCTCGCTGTCGTCGCTGCGTTCGTCGACCTCGGGCGACGGTGACACGAGTCGCCACGGCGGTAAAGACTCGCAGTAATCACTACGAGAGTCGGGGCGTCGACACAGTTTCACGCCGACACCGATCGCCACGCTCGTGGTCGGAGATCAGCCGAGCAGGTCCCGGGCGACGAACGCGAGTTCGTCAGTGTCCGCAGACTGGAGCGCGTCGTCGCCGAGCAGGAGGCGCTGTCGTGGACGGCCGACGTCGATTGGCACCTTCTCCGTGTCGAGCAGACCGGCGTCTTCGAGATTGGTCTTCGTTCGGGAGAACGTCGCCTTACTCGCCATACCGACGTCTTCGCCCCACCGGCTCACGTCGTACAACAGCTGTTCGTTCTTCGCAGTCACCAACAGCGCGATGGCGACCTCGTCGAGGTCGTCACCGACACTGTCGAGTGAGGCCAACACTGCGTCGAAGTCCGCGCGCGTCTGCTCGCCGAGCACGTCCTCCAGCGTCTCGCCGACACGCGTGCGACCCGGCGTCCGGAGGTCGAACGACGGCGCGGTCTCGAAGATGTCGTCGTACGTCGCGTACGTGTCTTCGAGGAACGTCTCGTCTTCCGCGGCGAGCCCGGCGGCACCGGCCTCCATCGCAACGACGGCGTACAGACTCCCGTCGGAGACGAACAGCGTGTTCTCGATCCCGTCTTGGAGAAGGCGAATCTCCAACCCCTGCTGTTCGGCCAAGTCGGCGATGTCGGCGGCGATCAGGAAGTCGTCTCTGACCGACTTCAACACCGGCTCGCGCGCCAACAGCCTGATCTCTGGCAACGCGCCTGCCGTCGTCCCGTAGTCGGCCAACGCTTCCAACACCTCGACTGACGGATCGACGAGGAAACACGGCCCATCGACACGCCCGAGAATCGACTCCACCAGCGCCCGCCTGTCTGCATCGTACAAGTTCTCTGTCACGGGTTAAGTTGGTGAAAGGGGGATTGCCTTTTAGAACTAACGGCTCGTGTCATGGCTGCAGCCGGATTCCGAGAGAGTGAACCCACTACGCCGGTGGTCGTACTGGCCCTCTGGGAGGCACAAACCACCTGTGGGAACTGTGAGTGCGGTTACGGCGAACAGAGCGTGGATCGGCACCCTCGTACCGAACGGCCACCTCTCGTGAATACGGCGTTGGCGACGTTTGGTCGCTCTGTGTCAACGGAATCACAAGAAGCTAGCGGAATAGTCTCGCTTCGACGACGAACGAGCGGCGGTGTCAGTCGTCTGCTGTCTGTTCGGCAGTGACGCGGGCGAGGCTGATCGTCACCGAGACGCCCTCGACATCCCACTCCTCGGTGAGGTCCGGGTCCACGTCGAGGTCGCCGTCGAGGACGAGCTCGGCGGCACGCGTCTCCTCGGCGACGTACGCGTCGTGGTCGGCGACGAAGCCGGCGACACGCTCGTCTGTAACGTCGACGGCGAGAGCGATCCGCTCGTCCACGTCGAGATCCAGCTCTTTGCGCATCTCCTGTACCCGCCGGACCACGTCGCGGGCGTACCCCTCTGACTCCACGTCGTCTGTGAGTTCCGTGTCCACGTACACGTTGCCGTCGGCGTCGCCGACGGTGAAGCGTGTGCCAGAGACACCGCTTGGAGCCTCCGTGTGGAACGACACCATCTCGTCGGTGAGTTCGTACGTCTCTCCGTCGGCTTCGACGTGCAGGGTGCCGTCGTCGGTGGTCAACGACTCGCGGCTGGCACCGTCGACGGCGCGCATCACGGCCTGAGCGTCGCCGCCGAACGCCGGCCCGAGTTCGCTCATCTCCGGCTCTGCCACGTCGACCAGCTCCCCGTACGACTCGGTCACTGTCACCGCGCGTGCGTTGACGCGGTCGGCAAACAGGTCCGCGTGCCGCTCGACCGCCTCCCGAACTGTCGCGTCGTTGCTCTCGACGACGACCTCCGTGACCGGCCACCGGAGCTTCCGTTCTGCCTGCTGGCGGGCGTTCGCCGCCGCCTCCTCTGCAGCACGCAGCACGGCCACGTCAGACTCCAGTTCCTCGTCACGGAGCGGGTCGTCGGGTGTCGGGTACGACAGCGCGTGGACTGTCGTCGCCGCTCCGTCCAGTCGCTGGTACATCTGCTCGGTGAGGAACGGCGCGAACGGGGCGAGCAGCCGTGTCACCTCGTCTAACAGCACCGACATCGTCGCGTACGCGCCTCGCTTCCGCGCGGAGTCGGCGTCGTCCCACATCCGCTCGCGTGTCGCCTTCACGTAGAACCGCGAGACGTCCTCCGTGACGAACTCCAAGAGGCTGTTCAGCGCGTCGTCGACGTGGTAGTCGTCCCACGCGGCGGCCATCTCGGCTTTCACGCTCTGGAGTCTGGAGAGCACCCACCTGTCGACGGTGGTGAACTCGGCACTGCCGGGTGTCTTCACGGCTCCCTCGGTGACCTCCGCAGCCGCTGGGTCGTAGCCGTCCAGTTCCATGTACTCCAGCGGGAACCGGAACACGTTCCAGAGGATGTTCAGCGTCGACTGTGTCTCTGCGAGCCCGTCCCACTCGAACCGGAGGTCGTCGCCGTGCTGCTCCTGACTCAGGAGGTAACACCGCAGCGGGTCTCGTCCGGCCTCGCGGATCGCCTCGTCTGGCGTGATGACGGTGCCGCGGGACTTCGACATCTCCGTCCCGTCGCCGAGTCTGGCGAACCCGTGCATCACGACCTCCTCGTAGGGCACCTCCCCGAGCGCGGCGGTCCCCATGCCGAGCTGTGACCAGAACCAGCCGCGGGTCTGGTCGTGGGCCTCGATGATCAGGTCTGCGGGCCACAGCTCCTCGAACGACGCCTCGTCGGAGGGGTAGCCGATGGTGCCGAAGCTGGCGACGGAGGAGTCGAACCACACGTCGAACACGTCCGGCACGCGCTCGTAGGTGACCCCGTCTTCGGTGATCGTCAGCTCGTCGACCGTCGGCCGGTGGAGGTCGATCTCGTCGGGGTCGACCGTCTGATCGACGCGCTCGGCCAACTCCTCGCGCGTGCCGACGACGATCATCTCCTCCGTCTGGTAGGCTCCATCCCGTTCGCGGTCGGCCTCCTGTGGCACCCAGATGGGCAGCGGGATGCCCCAGTAGCGCTGGCGGGAGACGTTCCAGTCCGGGGCGTCTTCGACGAAGTTGCGGAAGCGGTTGTCCCGCGCCTCCGGCGGGTGCCACTCGCTGTCCTCGATGTTGTCCAACAGCTCGTCTTTGATGTCCGTCACCGTGATGAACCACTGGTCGGTGACGACGCGGACGATGTCGGTGTCACACCGCCAGCACTGTCCCTCGTCGACGGTGTGGTCGTCCTCGCTGGCGAGTAACACGCCGTTGTCGTCGAGATCTGCGACGATCTCCTCGTTCGCGTCGCGGACGAACTCCCCGGCGTACTTGCCGGCGGCGTCCGTGTAGACGCCGTCTGCGCCGACTGGACAGAACACCTCCAGCCCGAGTTCCTGTCCGCGCTCGAAGTCCTCCTCGCCGTGACCCGGCGCGGAGTGGACGAGTCCCGTTCGGTCGGCCTCCACGTAGTCGGCGGTGTACACCTGTCGTGCGCCCTCGGAGTCGACGTGGTCCGGCACCTCCTCGGCCAGCGGGTGATCGTACGACCAGCCCACCAGCTCCTCGCCGTCGAACTCGTCGAGCACCTCGTAGTCGTCGTAGCGGGCGACAGACAGCGCCTCCTCGACGCAGTCGGCCGCGAGGTACAACACCTCCGTCTCGCCGTCGGACTCCGCGCGCACCTTCTGGTAGGTCAACTCCCCGTCCACGGCGACGAAAGTGTTGGCGACGATGGTCCACGGGGTCGTCGTCCAGATCACCAGACTCCCCTCGCGGTCGACGAGCGGGAACTCGACGTAGATCGACGGCTTGTGGACTTCGTGGTACTCCACCTCGTTGTTGGCGATTGCAGTCTCACACCGGGGACACTGGTTGATCGAGCGTTTGCCCTGCTCGACGAGGTCGCGTTCGTACACCTGTCGGAACGCCCACCACGCCGCCTCCATGTACTCCGGCGTGATCGTCCGGTACGGGTCGTCCCAGTCCATCCAGACCCCGAGCGACTGGAAGTCGTCGTCCATCGCCACGCGGTTCTCCTCGGCGAAGCGCCGGCACTCCTCGATGAAGTTCTCCATGCCGAACGCCTCGATGTCCCGCTTCGTCTCGAAGTCGAGCTCCTCCTCGACTTTCGTCTCGATTGGCAGCCCGTGCATGTCGTAGCCCGGGCGGTCCGTCACGCGGTGACCGCTCATCCGCTCGTACCGGATCACGGCGTCCTTCAGCGACTTGTTCCACGCCGTCCCGAGGTGCATCTGCCCGGTCGTGTACGGCGGCCCGTCGACGAAGAAGAACGGCGGATCGTCCGCGTGTGCCTCCTTCGTCGCCTCGTAGGCGTCGACGTCCTCCCAGAACGACCCCACTGTCTCCTCGACCTCGTGTGGGGCGTACTGCTCGGGAATCTCCGTCTCGTCCATACTGTTGCAATCCGTGCGGTCGTATATCAAAACGGTGGTCCGACAGTCGACCTGCGAAACCACGGACTGGGAACAGGCGTACCGGCGGTACCGAGCGTCAGAGGACGACGAGTCGGTGTGATCGGCTGTACGTAGTGAGCCCCGAAACGAACAAGTATCTGAGTCACAATCGTCAACACGCACAGCACTCGGCCCGTGTCACTCGTCGGTGCTGTCACCGGCAGTGACAGGGTGTGATGGCACCCTGTCGCCGCGTGCTGTGCCTCGCTACACAGCCATGTCAACTTCAGACTCGCACACAGAAAGTGGTACCGTTCACAAACGAGGCCCGGCAGACAGTTCTCCGGAGGCGTACGCAGAGATCGTCGAGGACCAGAGCACGCAGGTCGCGGCGACCGTGTCGGATCTCGCCGCCGAGATCGCTGCGGGTCACGACGAGCCGGAGACGCTCGCCGACGCGAGAGCGGCGGTCGACGAGCTCACCGATCTGCTGGAGGCACTCGACTGACACGGCGGCCGCACCCGGCTGACACAGCGGCCGCACTCGGCTGACACGGCGTGGTGTGGCTCCACCTCGTTGTCCGTCTGCCGTCGGCGGCTGTGACTTCCAGAGTGGTGTTCTCCCACTTCCGCCGAGAGGTCGCTACTCGAACGAGAGACGGAGCGGCTTCTTGCCTCCCCACGGGCGGGGTATCGACTGGAGCAGAAGCTATTTGAATTGAGGAGCGGTAACTCGATACAACGATGCAGTCCCCGCCACCAGAGGCTCGGCTCGTTGCGACATTCGAGCAGGGCCTCAGGCAGGCCGTCAGTGAGATCGACGGCTACTGCTGGGGCGATGTCGACTCTATCACGGAGCAGAAACTCCTCTTGATGGCAATTCGAGACCACGGCTTGGAGGAGGAGGAGGTGACGATACAGTGGTACGCTGACGGTGATATGCTTCCCGAGCTCGACAACGGAATCGAGAACAGTGAGACACTCGCAATTCGTGACGAGGAGGGGCCGTACCCGACTGTCCGACAGATCGCAGAGTACTACCTCGCAGCCGAGGACAGTTCGGAGACGCTTCCGACAGCGGCATCGACGACGGAGGTGATCGACGCCGAGACGTTCGGCTGGCTCCGAGAGTACTACGAACGGCGTGACGGTCCGTTTCGAGACCTGTATCTCGCCAATATCGATATTCATCTCCACCTCCACCAGTGTGCGAGAGCGTGCGACCCGGAAGCGTCGGTCGACGACTTCCCCGGGAATCTCGTCCAGCCGCTCTCCGAGCGAACGAGCGATATGAAACGTGAACTCCTCCGTTTCCAGATCTTCGCCGGCTTCGAGCCGTACGTTACCGAGTTTGCCACCGTGGCGGAGACGGTGCTGGACGAGTGCGCTCACCGAGACGTGCCAGCGATGGGTCGAGAGGAGCGTTCCGAGTACCACAAGCTCCTCCAGCACTTGGACACGTTCTACTACAACGGCCTCTGGAAGCAGATCACTCGTCTCGTCGCAGTCCACACCATCAGCGGTCCCGAAGCCCACTTCGAGCGAGCAGCCAAGTGGCAGCGCGTCGAGGAGACAGAAGCGAAGTTCGTCGAGACTTTCGAGAAGTTCGAAGAAACTGCACGCGAGTACGGTATCGACGTAGAGATCGAGACGAACCGGCTTCCAGAGGTGTGGATCAACCGAGAATCAGTCGAGAGAGACGAGTTCCTCGACTGGGAATCGAGCCAATCGTTGTCGAGAGACGCTGTCTCGTCGGTTCCCGACGACGACCCCGTTCACGACATCGTGAGTTGAAGACGTACTCGCCGTCGACCCTACTGGTCGCGCTCACCACGCGCGTCGCTGGCGGCTCTCACCTCCTCGACTTTCGAGAGGATTTCGAATAGCTCTGTCGCGGCCTCGGCAATCGCCGCTCGCGGACAGTCGTCGTCGCGTGCGAGGGCTGCGAGGTCACCGACACCCTCGATAGCCTCGGTGGCGACATCCGCCAAGTCGTCGTCGGGCACCTCCTCGTGACAGAGGTGGATCGACGCCCGAGCACTCGTCCGAACGAGCCCGGCTGCACGGGACTCCGGGAATTCCCGAGAGCGCTTCAGCGTCCGTGCCGCGCGCACCACGACCTGCCCTGCGTGGTACAGTTCGAGGTGACCGGTGCCGTCCGTGTACTCGGGCGCTGCCGCCGCGTCGAGGTCGTCCGTGTCGATGCCGGCGAACTCCTCGGCCGCTGCCGTCTCGTCCGGTACGTCCCGTCCTTCGAGTCGCGCGACCTCGTCGAGTGCGACGACCGCGTCCGTGATCGCCTCGCGGTAGTCGTCGTGTGCCTCGGCTGCCGCGGTGAGTGCCGTGTCGGCCGCTTCGAACGCCGCGGCGATCTGCGGGTCTGCGTCGGTCTCGCCCGTCTCTGACTGCGATGCGCCTGTCTGTCCGTCACGCTCTTGTGACGGCGAGTTGGATTCTGTCATGGGT
>CAKZQY010000242.1 GCA_937142015.1 uncultured Halobacteria archaeon | reverse complement strand
CTTCCCGCTTGCCGTCTCGCTCGGCGGCGTGGAGTCGCTCGTCGAACACCCCGCCAGCATGACTCACTCGGAGCTGTCTGCGGCGGAACGTGCGGAGGTGGGCATCTCCGACCGACTGCTCCGGTTCTCGCTCGGCGTGGAACACACTGACGACCTCCTCGAAGACCTGTCGTCCGCGCTCGACGTGCTGTGATCGTCGCGGGCTGAACGACGTCGTCGAGATCCACTCTGCTGGGACCGACCCCGCAGACGAGATCCACGACGCGGTCGTCGAGGTGATGGACGAGATCGAGTCGCGTGTCGTGTCGCTGTTCGACGAGATCGAAGCGTCGGCCAACGAGCGTGTCGCCGAGAAGACGCTCGCACAGCGCGTACGCGGTGTGCTCCGGAGCAGCCTCCCGTTCTGATCCGGTCTGACCGATTTTGCTCGTCGTGACTGTCCAGTAGATCGGTTCCTTTCGATCCGACTCGTCCGCGTGTCCGGACTGGACGATACAGGGCTGAACGTTTCTGCGACGAAAGCGGGCTTTCCCGCGTTCTAGCGCTCTCGAACGTCTATCAGACGGCGGTAGCCCCAGCACGTTCGATTCGGGAAATCTCGATTCGAGAGGGAAAGAACTAAGTGTCGTATCTACATTCCTCGATACGTATGTCAGACACACTGCTCGGGTGGATTGGGGACTCCCTGCTCGGTAGAATCGAGGACCCCCCGCTCGGGAGGATTGGAGACGCCCTACTCGGGACAGTCGACGACGATCCGGCGTGTCGTGGAGTCACGGTCGAAGCTGTCGACGGGGAGGTGTAGACGGTGTCCGACACAGTCTCCGAGTCGACGCGGCAGACGCTGGAGCGGCTCTACGACGACCCGGACAGTCGTCTCACCTCGTTGTTCGACCTCGCGCCGGACGACGAGCAGGTGGCGACGGAGGAGGCGGTGTTCAAAGCGTTGGCGAACGAACACCGCGTCCGAGCGTTGGAAGCGCTCAGAGAGGGAGAGCTGTGTGCGTGTGAACTCCAAGTCGTGCTCGACGCGCCACAGTCGACAGTTGCGAGTCACCTGCGCGAGCTCAGAGACGCTGGACTCGTCGAGACCAGACGACAGGGCAAGTGGACGTACTACCGAATTGGCGACACCGCAGCCCTCCAGCTGCTCGACATCGCACACGCGCTCGGGGAGGCGACTGCGTGATCGACGCCGTCCTGCAGTCGATGACCGACACCATCCTGCAGTCGGTGATCGACACCGTCCGACGATCAGTGAGCGACGGAGCGCTCGTGAGTTCGTGGAACTACTTCCGCCACTTGGCGACGGTGTTGGTCCCGTTGTTCGTCGGAGCGTCGTTTCTCGTCGGCTTGGCCGAGGAGTACCTCCCGCCAGAGCGTGTCGAGGGGATGCTCCGGAGGCGAAACGGCGGCTCGGGGAACGTCGTCGCGGCGGGACTCGGGGCCGTCACACCGTTCTGCTCGTGTTCGACTGTCCCAGTTCTCGCCGGCCTGCTCGGCGCGGGCGCGCCGCTGGGACTCTCTTTCTCGTTCCTGCTCGCTTCACCCATCGTCAACGAGATTGCCGTGCTCCTCCTCGTCGGCGTGTTCGGTGTCCAAGTCGCCGCGGTGTACGTCGTCGCAACACTCGGGGCGGCAATCGTCGGTGGCGTGGTCCTCGACACGTTCGATCTGGATCACCTCGTGAGAGATGTCGACGTGACTGCCGACGGACGGACGACAGCGACCGACGGTGGCACCGCAGACTGTTCGTGTTCACGTGAGACGAGCCGAGCCACACACCGAGAGCGCGTCACCACGGCCGCACGCGGCGCGGCGGCGTTCTTCCGTGAGACGTTTCCGTACCTCCTCCTCGGGATGGGTCTCGGCGCACTGATTCACGGTGCCGTTCCCGCCTCACTCCTCCAGCAGGTCGCCGGCCACCCGCTCGCGGTTCCGCTGGCGGCGCTCGCGGGCGCGCCGCTGTACGTCAGCACGAGCGGAATGTTGGGTATCGCCGCACCGCTGGCGGATCAAGGTGTCCCTATCGGGACACTCGTGGCGTTCGTCGTCGGCGGTGCTGGCGTCAGCATTCCGAATCTGGTCTTGTTGCACAAGCTGTTCGAGCGCGAACTCCTCGCGGTGTACGCCGCGACGGTCGTCACCGTCGGTGTCTCTGTCGGCTTCCTCCTGAACCTCCTGTTCGCCTGACTGCGCTCTCCGTATGGCTACTGTGACGACAGTCACGAGGAATTCTGAGTCTGCGTGTCCCGTGAGCGATTGGTGACGGAGCGACCGGGCTATCGGTGGTGGATCGAGCCGACTACCGTATACTATATAGCGTTACATACAATATGTACTCAAATATATTTAGTTCTTGCCGGATATGGGAATTGTTTTGTTCTCTCGGTCGATACACAGGAGTGACACATGTCCGACAGACGGCAGTTCATCAAGCGTGTTGGCGTGCTCGGGACGGCAGGAGTCACAGCACTGAGCGGTTGCACTGGCGGCGGCGGAGGCAGTGGCGGCGACACCGCGACGCCGACGGAGGCGAGCGGCGGTGACGAGGAGACAGACTCGCCGACCCCGAGTCCGACGCCGACGCCCGACCAGATGAACTTCCGCGACGGCGAGATCGACATGAACGTCTCGCCGTCGACGCCACAGGAGCAGCTCGACGACCAGTACGCGCCGGTCCGTGACCACCTCTCGGAGGAGATCGGGCTGCCGGCGAAGATGAACATCGCGAACAACTACAGCGCCGTGATTCAGGCGCTCGGCTCCGGCACCTCCGACGTGGCAGAGACCGGCCCGTTCGCGGCCGCACTCGGCGTTCGCGCCGACAAGGCCGAGATCATCCTCCAGCGGAAGGGGTACGGCTCGTGGACGTACGTCTCGACGATCGTCACTCGCAAGGGGAGCGGCATCGAGTCGTTGGAGGACCTGAAAGAGATGGACAATCCGACGGTCGCGTTCGCCGACCGACTGTCGACGAGCGGTGCGCTGTACCCGCTGTACGACATGAAGACCCGCGCCGACATCGACATCGGCAACCTCCCGGAGGGGAGCGGTCAGGACGCCGAGTTCGAACCCGTGTTCGCGGGCGGTCACACCGCCTCCTACGAGACGCTGGTCAACGGACAGGCCGACGCCGCCGGGATGGGCGGGTTCGTCGAGGGACTGAAGGACAGCTTCAGCGAGGAAGCCCAGTACATCAACAAACACGAGGGGCTCCCGCGTGCGCCCATCGTCGTCAGTCCGAAGCTGTCCGACAAGGAGAAACAGGCCGTCACGACGGCGTTCACCGAGGCTCCCGACTCCATCTACTACGGAGCCGACGGAGAGCAGGGCACGGACGACGACCTCTGGTTCAACGCCGTCCGCAAGGTCGGTGTCGACCAGTACCAGGACGTGATCAACGCGGCGAAAGAACTCGGCGTCGGCACGGACTACTTCGAGCAGTAGTCGCTTCTGATCCTGCAGCCGACACTCACTCGACGGCGGTCGGGCGAGGCGAGGATCGTACCCGAGTATTCGGCGTAGACGCAGCGTGCGACCAGCATTCGAAATACACACTACACAACGAACGAGCACACCACACGATGCCAGCAGTCTCACTGACCAACGTGACGAAGCGCTTCGGCGAGGATACGGTGGCGTTAGACGACATCACCGTCCAGATCGAGGAGGGGGAGTTCGTCGTTCTCCTCGGTCCGTCGGGGGCGGGAAAGTCCACCTTGCTGCGGGTACTGAACGGACTCACTGCCCCGACGCGCGGCACAGTCGAGGTGAACGGGCGGCCCCCGGGACAGGGCGGCAACAGCGACGTCGGGATGGTGTTCCAGATGCACTACCTGATCGAGAGCACGAGCGCCTACCGGAACGCGCTCACGGGGTCGCTGTCCCGCGCCGGGCTGGTCCGGAGTCTGTTCACCGCCTACGACGAGGCGGACAAGCGGGCCGCGCTCGACGCGCTCGACACGGTGGGGCTGTTAGACGAGGCGAACCAGCGGGCCGGCTCGATGAGTGGCGGCCAGAAACAGCGTGTCGGTATCGCCCGCGCGCTGGTTCAAGATCCGGCGCTGTTGTTGGCCGACGAACCGGTGTCCAGTCTCGACCCGAAGGCTGCACGCGACGTGATGCGGTACATGAAGCGCGCGGCAGACGAGCGTGACTTGACGACGGTCGCCAGCCTCCACCAGGTGAACGTCGCCCGCGAGTTCGGTGACCGGTTCCTCGGCATCCGCGACGGTGAACTCGTGTTCGACGGCGACCGCGAGGACCTCACGATGAGTGTCGTCGACCAGATCTACTACGGTGAAACGCCGGACGGCTCGACACACCTCGGTGAGGAGACGGCCGCGACACCCGGCACGGAGTCGAGTGACGCGGACACGACGGCGACCGGGACAGACGAGGCAGACGAAGAGGCGACGACCTCGGCGGCGACAGCTTCGGCCTCGACAGCCTCGGCCTCGACAGACGGGGGTGAGGGATCGTGAGCGACTCGCTGATCGACCAGAAGCTCCGACAGCTGGAGCGGATTCGGTTCCTCAGACAGGCGCTGGCCATCGTGTTCACGACCGGCGTCGTGGTGGCGACGTACTTCGGGCTCCAGTTCCTCCAGTTCGAGTTCGACACGATCCTCCAGCAGCTGGAGACACAGCGGAACTTCATCTTGGACTTCTTCCCGATCAACTTCGTCGACTTCTCCATCTACTCGAAGCAGAACGAGATCACCGGGTTCGCGGCCGTGATCGCCACGTTCCTCAACCCGGGCTCGCTGGTGAACAGTCTCGTCTCGACGGAGGGGACGCTGCTCAGACTCAGCGTGATCACCATCGTCATCGGGTTCACCGGCACCGTGCTGGGCTTCCCGCTGGCGCTGACGTTCGGGATTCTCGGCAGCGAGCGTGTCACGCCGTTCCCGTTCAACTTCCTGTTCCGTGGGACGATGAGTGCCATCCGCGCGATTCCGGCGCTGGTCTGGGTGCTGATCTACGTCCCGCTCGTCGGACTGAATCCGAGTGGTGCGGTGCTGGCGGTAGCGACGGACACCATCGGGAACATGGGACGGCTGTTCACCGACGAGCTCGAAGAGATCGAGGACGGTCCCATCGAGGCGATCTCCTCGACTGGAGCCTCACGCACACAGGTGATCTCCTTCGGGATGCTCTCGCAGGTGTTCCGGTCGTTCATCGCGTGGGCGCTGTACATTCTGGAGATCAACGTCCGGATCGCCATCTCGCTGGGTGTCGTCGGTGCCGGCGGCATCGGGCGGTACATCCGACTCCGACAGGACCTGTTCAAGTACCCGAAGATGGCCGCCGGGATCGTGATGGTGTTCTTCATCGTGATTTCCGTCGAGCTGTTCTCCTCGCGCGTTCGCGCCCGACTCCGGCCGAGTGAACACGAGGGCAAGAGCCTCTCTGACGTGCTCCGCGGTCTAGCGGACCCGACGAAGTGGTTCGGTGTCGGGCGTGACCGACGGTCCTGACTTCGATAGCCCGCACCCGGCCGCGTCACTCGCCAATCCGTTCGTCAACCGGCCGCGTCACCTGACAATCCGTCCGTTAATGGCCCACGTTACTCGACGATCCGTTCGTCGATGTAGTCTCGCATACACTCGGGACAGTTGTCACCTTCCCGCAGCGAGGAGTCACCGACCGGCTCGGCGTGGCCACAGCTGGGACAGAAGTACTCGCGGTTCACGTCGTCGCGGCCAGTCGACAGGTCGACACCGGGACCGGTAGTGCTCGGGCCACTGTCGACGCTCCCGGTCTCGACGACGTCCGACACCTCCGAGGCAACGTCGCCGATACTGGCGTCGACTCCCCGCGCTGTCGGGTCTCGGCTGCCGTCTCTCGAGCCGTTCGTGTCTCTGATCGTCGGGTCCGGATCGGTCGACTCGACGAACTCCGTGTCGTCGTCACCGAGACGCTCCGGATCGACCTCCGGGTGGAGACTCCCGTCGACCGTCACGTCGTCCTCGTCGTCGTCCGTTCCCACCTCGGCGTCGTAGCCACGGTCCTCGATGTCGTGTGTCGGCCACCCGGAGTCGGCACTGGCTGGCGTCTCGTCTCCCACCGTCGTGCTCGTGCTGGAGTCACCCGACAGCGTGTCGCCGTCGACGATCTCCGCGTCCTCCGACTCCGGTCCAGGCGACACCTCGCCGCCGGGTTCGACCTCGTCGACGATGTCACTGCGTGCTTCGCGTGCCGCGGGACTCTCCTCGACCGCGGTGTCGTCGACGATCTCCGCGTCTTCGCCACCCGGCCCTTCGACGATCTCCGCGTCGTCGACGACCGGCTGGTCGTCCGTCTCGGTCTGGCCGTCCGGCGACGCTGCCTGTTCGCTGTCCGTGCTCGGCTCTGCGACCGTGCTCTCGGTCTCACTGCCTGTGTGACCTGCGGTGCTCCCGCCGACACCGTTCTCGCCGCCGGCGTCACTACTGACACCGCTCGTCTCGACAGTATCGCTGCTGGCACCGCTCGCGTCGACTGTGTCACCGCTACTCGCGTCAACTGTGTCGCTGCTGGCACCGCTCGCGTCGACGGTGTCGCCGCCAGTACCACCCACGTCGCCGGTGTCGCCACGGTCTGGTTCGTCGAGGTCTGGTTCGTCGAGGTCTGGCTCTGGTCGCGCTGCCGCTCCGACGGATTCCTCGACTGCGGGTGACTCGTCGGTCTCAGCCCCGCCGGCTACTGCGTCGACGTCAGTCGGCTCGGTCACTGCGTCGGCGTCGATGATCTCCGCGTCGTCGTCAGCGTCGAAGTCAGTCTCTGCCGGCGTGTCCGTCTCGACAGACTCGCTCGTGCTGCCGACTTCACCCAACTCGTCCGCGTCGATGATCTCGGCGTCCTCGTCTGCGCCGGCGGCCTCAGCGTCTTCGTCCCCGCCGACGGCCTCAGCGTCTTCGTCCCCGCCGATCATCTCGGTGTCGTCGTCTCCACCGACGATCTCGGCGTCTTCGTCTGCGACGGCGCTCACGTCCGTCGTATCTCCTGTCGTCGTGTCCTCGTCTACGGAGACTGCGTCGTCCGTCGTGGTCGGGTCGTCCGGCTCGACGGTTTCGCTCTCTCTCTCGGGGGCCGCGTCGCTCGGGCCGACAGCGCCGGTTTCGGGCTCGTCAGTCGCCGCTGCGGGGTGTGTCGCGTCACTCTCGGGCCACTCACCGAGGTCGCGGGTTGCCGTGTCGCCGTCGTCACCGTCGTCTTCGATGATCTCCGCGTCGTTTCGCCGCTGACTCCGTTCGGACTCACTGGTGTCTCCGAGCGCGGGACCGCCGAGGTCGGGAGTCTCGTCGAGACCGGCGATCTCCTCGGGCGACTGTTCTGTCCCACCGCCAGTGCCTCTCGACTCACGACCGACGTCTGTCGACTCACGACCGGACGCTGGACTGGTCGACGCGTGACTCGCGTCGTCGTGCTGCTGCGTCTCTGGCTCCGCTTCGTCGATCACTACCTCGACGTCGTCTGGCGGGTGTGCGTCCGCCGGATCGACAGGTCTGTCGGGGCCTGCCTCTGTGCCGACAAGTCCGTCGGGGCCTGTCTCTGCGTCGACAGACTCTCCGTGACCTGCCTCTGTGCCGGCAGATTCGTCCGGACCTCCACTCGAATCGACTAGTCGGTCGGTGTGTACCGCAGTGTCGTCGTCGCTCTCGGCGGGTCTCTCGACACCTCCCCCCGCGCCGTGTTCCAGACTCGTCACCTCCGTGTTCTCCGAGACGACGCGAGTCTTCCCACACCGCGAACACTCCTCCACCTCGGTCACGGTGACGACGAGCTCGTCGCCCCGTTCCTCCCGTTCACGCTCGGTCCGGGTCTCCCCGTAGTCGTGCCCGAGCAGACACCTGAGTCCCATTACCCGATGGAACCCGTTCACGGACTAAAAGCGTTCCCTCGCGTCTGACGCCCGACAGACGACTCTGTGACACCCGTGAGGAGGCATCTGCCCGCCTGACACGTTAGCACTCCACACAAGAATTAAGCCCTCCACGCGCCAACAGTGAAGATGGTCCGTGACTGACGCGGTCCAGGAGCCCCCAATGAGCTCAGACCAGCCCCGGACGGAGTTCGTCCACGCGACCGCCGACTACCCGACGGTCGAGGACACGGCCGTGATCGACTGTCGGGACTGCGGCGGGTCGTTCGAACGCACAGATCCCCGGGTGTTCGGTGCTCCCGTGGCGTACGCCTGTCCGCACTGTGAGACGACTGTCAGACTGTGGATGGCTGGCGGTGAACTACAGTACGAGACCTGACCCGGCGACGAAGCGACGCCTGCTGTCGTGCTGTTCTCGGCGTCTCTGTTCTCGGCGTCTCTGTTCCCTGCGTCTCTGTTTTCACTGCTCTCGACTGTCTACGTCACTGCTCGCCACCCGCCCAGTCACCGCTCCCGTCTGCGGAGACGACGGTCTCGTCGGACGCGGCGGCGTCGTCTGGTCGGCTCGGAGACGGGCCGTCGTCCTCGGTCACGAACTCCACGCGCTCGACGCGGAACAGCCCGCCGCCGGCGGACGACTCCCCGACGTGGAGTCGCCACCCGTGTGCGGACGCGACGCGGTCGACGATGGCGAGTCCGAACCCGGTCCCGTCGTCGGCGGTCGTGTGCCCGGGCTCCGTCACCGACTCTCGCCGGTCCTCTGGGATGCCGGGACCGTCGTCCTCGACGACAAACTGCCCATCACCGGCGGTGACGGTGACCGTCGGCTCCGGCCCGGCGTGTTCGACCGCGTTGCGGAACAGGTTCTCGAACAGGCGGCGGAGGTACGTCTCGTCGGCGATCACGACGGCCTCTGCCGGAACGGAGACGGACAGCGTCGCCTCGCCGGTGTCGACACCCTCCCACGCCGCGGTGACGCTGTCTCGGAGCGGCGTCTCCTCGGTATCGAGTGCTGCCGGCCCGACGCGCGCCAACGCGAGTGCGTCGTCGATGATCTCCTCCATCCGACCGAGGGCGCTGTCGATGCGACCGAGGTGATCCCCGTCGAGGTGACTCGTGTCGACCTCGTCCGTCTGATCGCCGTCTGCCGCTGCTCGCAGCAGGTCGAGGTGACCGCGGGCGACTTCGATCGGGTTGCGGAGGTCGTGGCTCACCACCCCCGCGAACGACTCCATCGTCTCGACGCGTCGCCGGAGCTCTGCCCGCTGTGCGGCGCTGTGTCGCTCCTGCTCGCGGAGCGTCTCCCGCCGCTTCCGGGCGAGTACCGCCCACCGACGCACCCCGACGACCAGTGACCCGACGCCGACTGCGACCGGGAAGACGCCGCCGGCTGCGACGACTGCTGGTGGGCTACTGAGCACCCCCGCGAGGGTGAGTGTGACGCCGCCGAGCGCGACGGCGAGAAACCCGACGCCTGCCGGCCGCGTCACCCGTCGCTCGACTGCGGTGCCTGCCTGCGAGAGAACGACGACACCGCCGAGACCGACGCCGACGACCGTCAGTCCGCTCACGACGGCTGCTGGCGAGACGGCTGCCCGGGAGAACAGTGCGAACTGTCCGACTGCGAGGAGGAGTCCGAACCCGACGAGCAGCGCTACCCACCGGTACCGGCGACTGCTCCACCCGACTGTCGTGTCCCCGGTGTCGCGCGCTGCCCCGTCCATTGGCTCACCTGTCTCGGCGAGTGCTCTTCGTTCTTGTGTATTGTATCCGAAATAGAAGTGGTAACTTTATCACCGCGAGAACGTTTTTGTCGTCTGACGAGCGAGCCGTACCCGCTCGTCTCTGTGTTCGAGTCCGACACGCCTGCTCGTTTCAGACTCTGTATCTCTAATCCAACGTACTCTCTCGTTCCCGACTCTGTGTTCTGGATCGGAGGCTCACGCCTGTGTCAGCGACGTCTCGATTCGGTCCGCAGCCAGCAGCGAGAGCGCAGCAATCGTCAGTGTCGGATTCATCGCGCCGCCGGTCGGGAACGGGCTCGATCCGACCAGCCAGCAGTTGTCGAGATCGTGTGTCCGGAGGGCAGGGCCGACGACACTCTGCTCCGGGTCGGTTCCCATCCGGGTGGTCCCCATGTGGTGGTACGCCGGGCCAGTGTTCTCCGGGCCGACACGCCACTCGGGAGAGACGCCGAGTTCGGTCAACACGGCGGTCTGAATCTCGTTCGCACGTCGGAGACCCGCCCGCGTCCGCTCGTCGAGCGACCAGTGAATCTCCGGGACGGGGTTGCCGTGGTCGTCCGTCGTGGTGGGGTCGAGTTCGATCCGGTTCTCGCGGCGCGGCAGCTGCTCGACCAGCGCGCCCATCGCCACGTGGGTGCCGTACTCCCGCTGGAGGTCGCCGAGCAGTTCCTCACCCCACGTGTCTGCGGTGAGTGCCGAGGTGACCGGGGACGGGCCGGCGTAGTTGAGAAACTCCAGCTTGAGTCCGACGACCGGCTCCTCGTCGTCGTAGAACTGGTGACACTCGCTGGTGTTGAATCCGACGTGGTTCTGTCGGGTCGGCTCGTCGTACCGTCCGCCAGCGCCCGCGAACAGGTGGTCACAGAAGTACCGGCCGACCAGTCCCGAGGAGTTCGCCAGCCCGTCGGGGTACTGTTCCGACTTCGAGAGTAACAGGAGTCGCGGCGTCTCCACCCCGCCGCAGGCGACGACGAACCGACGTGCCGTCTGTGCGTGTGTCTCCCCGTCGGGTGTCGCGTACACTGCACGAGTCAGTCGCTCGCCGCTCGCGTCGTGTTCCAGCCGTTGGACGGGCGCACGGTCGATCACACGCGCCCCTGCCGCTTCTGCCGCGGCGACGTGTCGTTCCGCGGTGTACTTCGCCCCGGAGGGACACACCGGCCGACAGGTCCCGTAGCCGACACACGCCGGTGCGCCGTCGTACGACTCGGAGTTGCGTGCGTTCGGCACACTGTGCATGTCGAGCCCGAGCGACTCACACGCCTCGGCGAAGATCGAGTCCGAGTGTGACGGCGGGAACGCCGGCAGCGGAAACGGCTCGTCTCGCGGCGGCGCGTACGGGTTGTCGTCCGCGCCCGCGACGCCGAGCGCCTCCTCTGCCGCCGCGTAGTACGGCTGGAGATCCGCGTAGTCGATTGGCCAGTCCGTCCCGACGCCGTACCGCGACTCCATCTCGAAGTCCCGCTCGTGGAGCCGCATCACCATCCCCTGCCAGTGGAGTGTCGATCCGCCGACGCCCTTCACGCGAGCGACGTTCAGCGGGTAGTCGCGCTCACCACGCGAACTGTAGGCGTCTCGCTCGCCACCCATCCCCCACGGGTTCCCCTCGCCGGGCCGGAGGTGCGCGTCCAACTGCGCCGTCCGCTCGTCGAGGTCGAACCGCGGGCCGGCCTCCAACACCACCACGTCGGAGCCCGCCTCCGCGAGCTGGTGGGCGACGAGTGACCCGGCTGGCCCCGACCCGACGACGCAGACGTCGACTCGCTCGGACGGTGTCCGATCCTGCGCTGTCGTCTGGTCGAGCGCTGCCCTCCGGTCCGACGCCGCCGGCCGTGCGGCGATTCGACTGTCACTCACGCTGACTCCCTCCGTTCGAGTTCCGGCTCTCTCCCAACTCGGCGGTCGGATCGCGGGTCTCTGTCGGACTCGCTCGCCTGTGGTCGGGCGACAGCGCGGTCCGGTAGCCGCCGGGGTAGCCGATTGGGTTGGGTGTTCCGACGAGTTCACTGCCGGACGGTGAGGCGTAGAAGGCGTACAACAGGTCGTTGACGAGGTAGTAGCGAATCCGCTCGGGAACGATCCCCTCCGGGTCGGGGTCGCTAGTGTCGACCGCCAGCTCCCGCAGCAGTTCGTCACGTGTCTCTCTGTCGAGGTCGGCGAACGCGGCGTCTTCCCACTCGTCTGCTACCTCGTCGAGTTCTGCGGCGGCCGCGACGACCGCCGCCTCGCGGTCCGGCTCTGCGAGCAGCCGTCCCTCCGTGTACGTCGTGACGAACTCCGCGATCCCCTTGACGCGCTCCGGGTAGACGACCTCGCCGACGGCGACGAGTGTCGCCAGTGTCTCCTCGTCGACGTCCGTGCCGACGGCTGTCTCTCCGTCTCCGTCGGTCGCTGCCCCTGTCGTGCCGCTGCTGTCCGCGAGTTCGTCCCCGAGCACGCCCGCGTCTGCAGCGCGGTCCAACGCGACCCCCCCGCCGACGGCGGCTCCGAGGAACGAGGCGACCGCGAGCGCGTCTCGTCGCGTCAGTCGCACGGACGCGCTTTAGGTGAACCTAAACAAGTGGGTTTCGACTCCGCGGTGGGCCCTGCTGTCGGTCACGGTGCTCTCACGCTGTCGCCGTGCCGTCGTCCGTGGCCCCCGCTCGCTCGACAGCCCGCCGGAGTACACGGATGTCACGCCTGACAGTCCGCCACTCAGACAGCGCCTCCCAGCGTCGCTCGACTGCCTCGTGATCCCCGACCGGGAGGTTTGCCGTGGAGACGGCGTCGGGCTCCGGGGCGTCGAACTGGTCTCGGAGCGACTGTTCCTCGTCGACGAGATCAGCGAGCCGCACACGGAGTGTCTCCGTGTCGTGCTCCTCGGCGAGTGACTCGACACGCCGCCACGTGGTGTACGATCCGTTGCGCCGGTATACCGCCGGTCGACTGTCACGACGCTCTGCAATTCCCATCTCGACGAGCTGTTCCAGCGCCCCGCGTGCGGCGGTCTCCGAACAGGTGGCCCGCTGTGCGACTGTCCCGACTGACACGTACTCTGTGGTTCCCAACACCGTCTCGTACACTCGCTGGAACGTGGTTCGGTTCTCCGCCCACTGGTCTGCTGCCGGTGTATCGGTCACGATTCAACATGTGACGAAAGAAGTATATTTGTCTTGTGGGCTGTGTCTCTGTGTTCGATCGAGACAGACGCAACTCTCCCGTGGCGTCTCCGAGGGACCCTAGAGAGTTCGGCGTGGTCCGAGACGAGCCGAGCAGGATCGCGCCACAGTCACCGACACGGTATCCACGAACGTGTACAGAGATTCTGTGTTCGGGAAGGACCTGTCCACGATAGCGAGGGTTTTTGTCCAGCGCGTCCCGACCGTCAGACATGCAAACCGGCGACCGACCGGGGGAGCCACGGGGCGCGAGAGACGGTGACAGGACGGGAGAATCGCGGGACGGGGGACGCGGCGATAGAACGGGAGAATCGCGGGACGGGGGGCGCGGCGATAGAACGGGAGGACCGCTGGAAGTGAGCCGCGGTGACGAGACAGACGAGTCGCGTGGTGCGGCCAGCGGCGACGAGCCACGAGAGAAGTGCGGCGTCGTCGGCATCTCGTTGTCGGGACGCGAGGCGGCACGGCCGACCTACTACGCGTTGTACGCCCTCCAGCACCGCGGGCAGGACTCGGCCGGCATCGTCACCCACGACGGGTTCCAGCAGCACGACCACGTCGACATGGGGTTGGTCGGTGACGCCTTCGGCGCCGACGACCTCGCAGACCTCGCCGGGTCGACCGGCATCGGGCACGTGCGGTACCCGACGGCCGGCAGCGTGGACAAGTCCTGTGCGCAGCCGTTCACGGTGTCGTTCAACTCCGGGTCGCTGGGACTGTCACACAACGGCAACCTCGTGAACGCCGACGACCTCAGAGACGAACTCGCGCGGATGGGACACGCGTTCACCTCCGACGGCGACACGGAGGTGATCGCTCACGACCTCGCGCGGAACCTGCTCGACGGCGATCTCCTGACTGCGGTACGAGAGACGATGAGTCGCATCCACGGCTCCTACTCGCTGACGGTGATGCACGACGACCGCGTGTTGGGCGTCCGCGACCCACGCGGCAACCGCCCGCTCTGTCTCGGCGAGGTTGAAGAGGGGTACGTCATCGCCTCCGAGTCGGCCGCAATCGACGTGTTGGACGGGGAACTGCTCCGAGACGTGCGGCCCGGCGAGGCGGTGTTGCTCGACGCCGACGGCGAGGGGTACGAGTCGCGGCAGCTGTTCGACGCGGACACGACGGCACACTGTTTCTTCGAACACGTCTACTTCGCGCGGCCCGACTCCGTAATCGACGGCACGCTCGTCTACGAGGCGCGCCGGGAGTTGGGCCGCGCGCTGTGGCGCGAGTCCGGAATCGACACGGACGTGGTGATGCCAGTGCCCGACTCGGGGCGCGCGTTCGCCTCCGGCTACGCTGACGCCGCCCAGGAGGCGGGAGCGGGCGTCGAGTTCGCGGAGGGGCTGATGAAGAACCGCTACGTCGGCCGGACGTTCATCATGCCCACGCAGGACGAACGTGAGCGGGCAGTCCGACTGAAGCTGAATCCGATCCGGTCGACCGTCGAAGGCAAGAGTGTCACCCTGATCGACGACTCCATCGTCCGCGGGACGACGTCGACGCAGTTGGTCGAACTGCTGCGTGACGCCGGCGCGGAGTCCGTCCACGTCCGTATCGGCGCACCCGCAATCGTCGCGCCGTGTTACTTCGGGATCGACATGGCCACCCGCGAGGAGCTGCTGGCTGCCGACCGCTCTGTCGAGGAGATCCGAGCGGCGGTCGGCGCTGACTCGCTCGCGTACCTGTCTGTCGACGCGGTCGCGGACGCGCTCGAGGAACGCCGTGACGACCTCTGTCTCGGCTGTGTCACCGGAGAGTACCCGTACGACGTGGCTGGCGAGGCGACTGACCGCGACGTGGAACGACCGTCTGTGGATCGGGTGGCCGAGGCGGACGACTAGGTGTCGTAAAGACGACAGACGACGGGTCACAGTCTCCCGCGCCGGTGTATACTGTCGGTCACGAGAGTTAATAAGACGACTACGCGGTCGAACCCACTACGCTTACGACGGAGCCGACAGCAACGCCTCACATGCGCACACTCACAGAACTCGATACGGTCGGCGTCGTCGGCGCTGGCACGATGGGCAGTGGCATCGCACAGGTGGCCGCGACGGCGGGCTACGACGTGATCGTCCGCGACATCGAAGAGCCGCCGGAGACGATTCAGGGCCGCATCGCCGGGACGACCGATCTCTCGGAGCTCGCGGAGGCGGATCTCGTCGTCGAGGCCGCCGTCGAGGACATGGAGATCAAACGAGACATCTTCGCGGATCTCGACGAGACTGTCGACGAGGACGTGGTGTTGGCGACCAACACCTCCACACTGTCGATCACCACCATCGCGGCCGCGACGGACCGTCCAGAGCAGGTGGTCGGACTCCACTTCATGAATCCCGTGCCGATCATGGACGGCGTGGAGGTCGTCACCGGCGAGCAGACGGCCGCCGAGACGACGGCGTTCGCTCACGCCTTCGCCGCGGAACTGGACAAGGAGACGTGGGAGTCGGACGACAAGCCCGGATTCGTCACCAACCGCGTGTTGATGCCGTGGATCAACGAGGGCATCCGCGCGTACGACGAGGGTGTCGCCACCAAGGAGGACCTCGACAAGGGGATGAAACTCGGGACGAACGTGCCGATGGGACCGCTGGAGCTGGCCGACCACATCGGACTCGACATCTGTCTGCACGCCAGCGAGACGCTCCACGAGGAACTGGGTGACCGCTACAAGCCGGCCTACCTGCTGAAACGGAAGGTGGAAGCCGGGAAGCTCGGCAAGAAGTCCGGCGAAGGATTCTACGAGTACGACTGACCGACGCCGCTCTCTGGTCCGGAGTTATACTGTTGGTCACACGTGTTGATATACTGTCGGTCACAAGTGTTGATAGATTGTTGCGCTTCACTCGGGGTTCCAACGCGTCTCGTTCCGGTTCTGTCGACCCCGGGTTCGGTGGCTTGTGACCGACAGTATAGGTTGCTGTGTCTCACTCGGGGTTCCAACGCGTCTCGCTGTCGACCCTAGGTTCGATGGCTCGTGACCGACAGTGTACAAGCGGTCCAAGGCGACTGCCTCGGGGCTTGACCCCGGGGCAAGTTCACTCAAGAGAATTTCAGTAACCTCGCGTACAGAAACCTACTTCAGATTACACTTTTGGGGGTGCCACCCGTAGCAGTAGTTGTCATGAGACGAGCGCCACGACAGAGCGCGACGCAGCACGGAACAGACGGACGACTAACTGGACAGCCGACGGGGAGCCTCGCAAGTGTCGTTCGCGCGACACTCGGGTTCGTTCTCGCCGGCGTCGCGGTGCTGGCGGTGCTGGCCGCGCCGCTGGTGACGGCGGGGACGGTCGCGCTGGTGGCCGGGAGCGCGGTCGCGGTGCGGCTCTTCGACCTCCCCGCTCGGCTCACTCGCCGCCGGACGCGGCGGGTCTGTGTCCCGGGCACGAGCCGGTGCGTCCGGGTCTGACGCTGTCGTGAAGCGGGCTCGTATCCCCCGGTTCGGCCCGTTCCACGACTTTGCCCCCTAGTTCGGCCCTCCGCACGACCTGTCCCCCGGTTTGGCCCTCCACGCGACCTGTCCCCCGGTTTGGCCCTCCACACGGCCTGTCCATCGGTTCGGTCCTCCACGCGACCTGTCCCTCAGTTCGGTCCTCCACACGGCCTGTCCATCGGTTCGCTCGGGACGTACTCGCTGCCGGCACGATCAGTTCGGAACCCACAGCCGGCAGTTTGATGCACCGACCACACCCACAGCCAGTCGTGACAGTCGCGGAACGCACGCGGGAGGCGGTCGACCGGCGGCCGTTCCTGTACGACGCACTCACAGCAGGGGTGGTCAACTACACCGCCGCAGCCGAACTGCTCGCCCTCGACGCCGGGACGGACGCAGTCACGGCCGCTCTCCGGCGCTACGCGGCGGAGTTGTCGTCGTCGACGGTCGCGGCCGACGCTCGGGTCCGCGTCGAACGCGGGCTGTCGGTCGTGACGGACGAGCGAACGGCCCCAGTCGACCCCGACGAGGACGGAGAACGTCAGCCGCTCCTCCGTGTCGGCGACGCGGCGCTCGTGGCAGACGACGGTGACCTCGCGGTGTTGCTCGCGTCGGGAACCGTGAGTCCGGCCGCGCTCGAAGCCGTCCTCGGTCGCCTCCGGACTGCCGAGATTGCTGTCGAAGCCGCAGGAGTCGGCGGCGACGCGCTGCTGGTCGCGGTGCCGCGCCGCGAGAGCGCTCCGGCGCTGCGCGTCGTCGAGGACGCCCTCGCCGACCTGGCAGTCGCGTCGAACACTCGACGAGCGTGACCGTCTGGGACTCGTCGCGGACCGCGGGGTTTTACTCCGGCGGGCGACGACCGGAAGTCCGATGACACTGTCCGTGACCGACACCCTGCGGGGAGAGCGCGTCGAGTTGGCAGTCGACGACGAGACGGTTCTGGTGTACGTCTGTGGGCTGACGGTCTCGGACGACGCCCACCTCGGGCACGCGCGGCTCTGGTTCCACGCGGACGTGCTCCACCGCTGGCTGGCGTTCCGTGGCTACGACGTGCGCCACGTGGAGAACGTCACCGACGTGAACGAGAAGATCGCCGCCCGCGTCGGCGAGCGACCGGCGTGGGAGACGGAGGCGGACGTGGCCCGCCACTACACTCAGTCGGTGCTCGACGACATGCGCGGGCTGAATCTGAAGCGTGCGGAGGTGTACCCCCGCGTCTCGGAACACGTCCCCGAGATCGTGTCGCTGATCGAGACGCTGATCGAGGGTGGGTACGCCTACGAGAGTGACGGCTCCGTCTACTTCGACGTGACCACCTTCGAGGAGTACGGTGCGCTGTCGAACCAGTCGCTGTCAGATCTCGAAGCGCAGGGCGACCCGGAGGAACGCTCGGAGAAGCGCAATCCGGCGGACTTCGCCCTCTGGAAGGCCGGCGGCGTCGACCCCGAGGCGATCCGAGACCACCGCAAACACGACCACGAGGGGGACCTCCCGACGGGCCAGACGTGGGAGTCGCCGTGGAGTGAGGGTCGGCCGGGCTGGCACGTGGAGTGTTCCGTGATGTCGACCACCCACCTCGGGAACACACTCGACGTTCACGTGGGTGGTCGTGATCTCGTGTTCCCACACCACGAGAACGAGATTGCCCAGAGCGAGGCCGCAACCGGAGAGACGTTCGCCCGGCGGTGGCTCCACGTCGGTCTGCTCCAGATGGAGACGGAGAAGATGTCGTCCAGTCTCGGCAACTTCGTCACCGTCTCCGAGGCGCTGGCGGAGTACGGCGTCGACGTGGTGCGCAGCTTCTACCTCGGGGCACAGTACCGCGGGGAACAGACGTTCTCGCCCGACGCAATCGAGGAGGCCGAGCGGCGGTGGGACCGGCTCCGTCGCGCCTACCGGACCGCGGTCGAGGCGTGTGACGACGCGGCGGCGCTGGCGAGCGCGAGCGACGAGACGCTGCGGACGGCGGTCGACGACGAGCGGGCCGCCTTCGAGTCGGCGATGGACGACGACCTCGACGTGCGGTCGGCGTACAACGCCCTGCTCGCGCTCGGGACTGCGGTCAACAGCCACGTCGAGGAGCGCGACGCGGCCGCGGAGCCGTACGACTACCGCGGACTCCGTCGTGCGGTCGAGACGTTCGAGGAGCTCGGCGGCGACGTGTTCGGACTCTCCCTGGGCGAGTCGGCAGACTCGGCGACGGAGGGTGTCGAGGTCGCAGACAATCTGGTGGAACTGATTCTCGACGTGCGCGAACGAGAGCGGGAAGCCGGCAACTACGACCGTGCCGACGACCTCCGCGACCGACTCGCAGAGATCGGTGTCGATGTCGAGGATAGTGACGACGGACCGACGTACCGGTTCACGGAGTGAGAAGATTCCAGCTCGTCAGGTCATTCGTATCAGACTCGGACGGGAACGCCGCGCTCGTCGAGGTACGACTTCACTTCGCCGATGCCGAACTCGTCGTAGTGGAAGATCGACGCAGCGAGTCCGGCGTCCGCGCCAGCCTCGGTGAACACCTCGTACATGTCTTCGGGACCGCCACAGCCCGAGGAGGCGATAACCGGCGTAGAGACGGTCTCACACACGGCCCTCGTGAGCGGGATGTCGTACCCTTCCTTCGTGCCGTCGGCGTCGATGGAGTTGACGAACAGCTCGCCAGCGCCGCGTTCCTCCGCCTCGGCGGCCCACTCGATCACGTCGAGATCCGTCCCCTCGCGGCCGCCCTTCACGGTACACTCGAACCAGCAGGACTCGCCGTCGACCTCGACGTAGTGTTCACCCGCCTCGTCGAAGCGTCGGCGCGCGTCCACGCTGATGACGATACACTGGCTGCCGAACGCGGCCGCGCCAGCCTCGATCAGCTCCGGGTTGGCGATGGCACCGGAGTTGATCGAGACCTTGTCCGCGCCCGCACGCAGTGTCTCTTTCACGTCCTCGCGGGTGCGGATGCCGCCGCCGACGGTCAACGGGATGAACACCTCGTCTGCGACACGCTCGACCGTGTCCAACATCGTCTCCCGCCCCTCCGCGCTGGCCGTGATGTCGAGGAACACGAACTCGTCTGCGCCCGCGGCGTTGTACTTCTTGGCCATCTCCACCGGATCGCCGGTGTAGTCTAAGTCCTCGAAGTTGACGCCCGTGTAGACGGCCGCCTCCCCGTCCTCGTCGATGTCGACGTCGATACACGGGATGATCCGTTTCGTGAGTGTCACTACCGCCACGTTCGCGTGGCCCGCGTTTGTCCGTTTCGGCTGGCCGGGGTCGTCGACGGGTTCCACTTCCACCACGCTACCCACACGTTAAATACCATTGCGCACCAAGCAGCGTATGCCTCCCACTCGAAACACCACCGGAGGCAGGAGAACCATGCCAGACGTGCGAACCCACGCGGAAGAGATCAGTGCGCAGTTTTCGGACCACTTGGACGTGACGCCAGAGGAGGTGGCGGAGAAGCTCCGCACCCTCGTCGAGGAGTACAGCGTGCCGATGGACGAGGCACGCCGCAGCGTCACGAGCAGCTACCTCGAAGAGGCCGGGATGGATCGTGAGGAGATCGCCCCGGCAGGCGGCGAGTCGACGCTCGTCGGCGAGATCGACGACGACGAGCAGTGGGTGGACCTGGAGGTGCAGGTCGCAGACCTCTGGGAGCCACGCCACGAGTCGATCGCGCAGGTGGGGCTGCTCGGCGACGAGTCGGGGACAATCAAGTTCGTCGCCTTCTCGACGAGCGAGCTCCCGGAGTTGGAAGAGGGCGTCAGCTACGCGCTCGGCAACGTCGTCACGGACGAGTACGAGGGCGACTACTCGGTGAAGCTCAACCGGACGACCACGATCACGGAGCTCGACGAGGCGGTCGAGATCGGCGACGACAGCACGGAGGCGGTGGGCGCGCTCGTCGACCTCCAGTCCGGCTCCGGGTTGATCAAGCGGTGTCCGGAGGAGGACTGTACACGCGTCCTCCAGAACGGCAGGTGTTCGGAGCACGGCCCAGTCGACGGCGAGTTCGACCTGCGCGTGAAAGCCGTGTTGGACGACGGCCAGCGCGTTCAGGAGGTCATCTTCGACGAGTCGGCCACCGAGGCGCTGACCGGGATCAGCCTCCCGGAGGCCAAGCAGATGGCACAGGACGCCCTCGACACGACGGTCGTCGAGGAGGAGATCGCGGCGTCAGTCGTCGGTCGGTACTACCGGGTGTCGGGTCCCGAGCTCGGTCGGTACGTGTTGGCCGACGAGTTCACGGAGCTGTCCGGCGGCGTCGACGCCGAGGAGACCCTGATCAGAGCGAGGTCGATCTGAGATGAGCAGCAACAACGGTCCCACACGAGAGGTCGCACGCCGCGTGTTCGCGGCCGAGTACAACGACGGCAGCCACACGTTCAAGGAGTCCGACGACGAGCGCGCACCGCTGTACTACCTCCTGCCGACGGGAGAGCGGACGAACCGCGTGTTCCTCGTCGGCACCCTCACCGAGACGGAGGACGTCGGCGAGGACAGCGAGTACTGGCGCGGTCGGATCGTCGACCCGACCGGGACGTTCTTCGCGTACGCCGGACAGTACCAGCCCGATGCGGCGGCGATGTTGCGGGACCTCGACGCGCCCGCCTACGTCGCCGTGGTCGGCAAGCCACGCACCTACGAGACGGACGACGGGACGGTGAACGTCTCCGTCCGGCCGGAGTCGATCACGGAGGTGTCGGCCGGCACGCGCGACCGGTGGGTCGTCGAGACCGCGGCACGGACGCTCGACCGGATCGAAGCCTACGACGCCGAGGGCAACGAGTACGGACGGATGGCCCGTGAACGGTACAACCTCGACGTGGATCGCTACCGCGAGGCGACCATCTCCGCGCTGGAGTCGCTGGAGGAGGGCGACGAACTCGACGGCGGTGACGCCGACGACGGTGGAGCGACTGATGACCGCCGCCGCGAGTCCGAGCCGCCGACGTAACGCGAGAGGCGTCTGACGAAGCTTCAAGTAGAGCGCGGACACACAGCGTGGTAAATGGGGAAGAAGGACAAGACAATCTCCTTTCGGGTCAACCGTGACGCGTTCGACTCGTTACAGGAGATCGCCGACGAGCGGGACTGTTCGCTGTCGGCGGTGTTCCGCGACTACGTCGACACGCTCGTCGAGCACGACGGTCGCGTGGAGGTCGTTCCGGAGCACGTCGCCGAGGAGACGGCGACCGACGAGTCGGAGCCGACGTTCCCGCCGACGGTGACAGTCCCGAAGAGCTTCGTCAGGGAACACGAGCGGCTGGAGTTGGAGGCGGATCACCTCCGCGAACAGCTGGAGGAGTACCGCCGGTACGTCGCACACCTCCACGATCAGGTCGACGACACGGACGAGGAAGACGTGGTGTATCTCGGCGATCTGGACTCCGACGGTGACGGCTTCGACCACGAGGAGTTCGATCTGGACACTGACGAACCGTACCACCTCGGGTGACACAATTCCACACGCTGTCAGGTTGCCGCGACTGTCGACCCTGTCAGGCTGACGCGACCGTTCACCCGGCCAACTCGTCACGCGCGTCGCGTGCTCGCCGCGCCATCTCGCGGTCACCCTCCACCTCGGCGAGTGACTCGACGGCCTCCAGCGTGCGGACGGCGTCGTCGAGGAAGGAGAGCACGTCGCCGGGGTAGGCGTACAGCATGTAGTCGTCGCCCATCACGTCGACGATGGCGTCGGGGCCCAGTCCCTGCTCGCGCAGCTCCAGCAGGTAGCGGACGAACTTCCGT